>CAVILU010000241.1:0-3498 GCA_963643535.1 bacterium
ACCCACTACGCCCTCTCCGACGTAAAGATGGTTAAGGACGTCATAGAGTTCTAACAAGAAACACATATGGCCGCGTGGCTCTCCCGCCCGCAATGCCAATAAAGACACATAATTTCCCGACTTTTAGTAAAAGAAGTTGTAATGGAGAATAATACGCTGATAGATACTTTTGCCGAGTTCAAGGAGCTGAAGAATATCGACAGGGCTACCATGGTCCGCATCCTCGAGGAGGCTTTCCGCGGTGTCCTGGTAAAGCAGTTCGGCACAGACTCGAACTTCAACATCATCATCAACGCCGAGAAGGGCGACTTCGAGATCTGGCGCACCCGCACCGTCGTCGAGGATGACAAGCTCGTGGATCCCAACCTCGAGATCTCTCTCTCCGACGCTCAGAAGATCCAGCCCGACTTCGAGGTCGGCGAGACCGTAGATGAGGAGGTTAAGCTCAAGGACTTCGGCCGCCGTGCCATCCTCAGCCTCAAGCAAAACCTTGCCGGCATCGTCATGGACCTTGAGAAGGACAACCTTTTCAACCGCTACAAGGAGCGCATCGGCCAGATCGTCACTGGCGAGGTCTATCAGGCGTGGAAGCGCGAAGTTCTCATCCGCGACGAGGAGGGCAACGACCTCATCCTCCCCAGGACTGAGCAAATCCCTGCTGATTACATCAAAAAGGGTGATCAGGTCCGCGCAGTCGTAGCCCGCGTCGAGTTCAAGAACAACAATCCTCTCGTTATCCTTTCCCGCACGTCTCCGGTGTTCCTCCAGCGTATGTTCGAGAACGAGGTGCCGGAGGTCTACGATGGACTTATCACCATCCGCAAGATCGTCCGCATCCCAGGCGAGCGCGCCAAGGTGGCTGTCGAGTCTTACGACGACCGTATCGATCCCGTAGGCGCATGCGTCGGTATGAAGGGCTCCCGTATCCACTCTATCGTCCGTGAGCTCAAGAACGAGAATATTGACGTCATCAACTACACCAATAATATCCAGCTCTACATCCAGAGGGCCCTCAGCCCCGCCAAGGTCAACCGCATCGTCATCAACGACGACAAGCGCAAGGCCGAGGTCTATCTCGATGCCGACGAGGTCTCTATGGCCATCGGCAAGGGCGGTAGCAACATCAAACTCGCCATCCAGCTCACCGGCTACGACATCGACGTCTTCCGCGAGCAGGCTGAGACCGAGGAGGACGTTCGCCTCGAGGACTTCTCTGATGAGATCGATCAGTGGGTTATCGATGAGCTTAAGAATGTCGGCTGCGACACCGCCAAGTCGGTTCTCGAACTCGGCTTCGACGAGCTCGTCAAGCGCACCGACCTCGAGGAGGAGACCATCAAGGATGTGCTCGCTATCCTCAAAGCTGAGTTCGAGTAATGAGAACCCCAGCAAGAGCAGTTTGAGTCTCTCGCAAGCCCTCTGATAAGACAGAGGAGCATACGCAGACGCGGTCACCGCGGCCCAGATGCAAGCCGACGCTCCACTCGTTGTCCATGCCGTAGAGATTTTTGCTGCAAGCAGTAGTAGCTCGATGCCCATCCGGGGCGCGGCTACCTTAGTTGTTTAACGTTCGCAACCGGCGTGCCCGGCGACCTTCTCCCCGGTCCCTGGCCTTGACGGATGCGAGTAAACCAGGGAGAGTACTAAAATTATATATGGCAGGAGGAATTAGAATTTCCAAGTTATCTACGGAGTGCGGCGTCGGTGTCAGCTCCATCATCGATATCCTTCACAAGAAGGGTGTCACCGAAGAACTCACGGCCAACACCAAGTTGACCGAGGAGCAGTATTCTATGCTCGAAAAGGAGCTTAAGCTCGACCGTCAGGCTAAGCAGGAGGTCGACAAGGTTGGCCAAATCAAGAGCACTGGCAATAAGGACGGCAAGTCCGTCGGTCTCACCTCTACTGGTGACGTCGTCGAGAATCAGCCGAAACCCGCCGGCAGCTCCAAGGCCGAGGGCGGCAAGTCCGATGGCCCTAAAATCCTCGGCAAGATCGACCTCAACAATCTCAACGGCAAGCACGCCGCCAAGCCCGCCGAGCAAAAGCCCCAGCCCGCTGAGACTAAGCCCGCTGCTCCTGTAGCAAAACCTGCAGAACCCGAGAAACCCAAGGCAGAGCCAGCTAAACCCGTCGAGGCTCAGAAGCCCGCCGAGCCTGCTCACGTTGAGCCCGCAAAGGTGGCTCCCGCTCCCAAAGTAGAGGAGAAGAAGCCCGAGGTCAAGGCCGAGCCCGAGAAGCAGCCTGAGGTGAAGGCGGTTGAGCCCGCAAAGGCTCCTGAAGTCAAATCCCAGGAGACTGCAGCCCCGGCAGATGAGACTTCTGAGTCGGGCGACGTCAAGGGCCATGTCAACGAGGAGGGCGTGTTCCGCCTCAATGAGCCCGCCAGCCTCTCCGGCCCCAAGGTGCTCGGCAAGATCGAGCTCCCCGTATCAAGCGATGCCGGCAAGCACAACAAGAAAAAGCGCGAGCGCATAAATAAGAAGGGTGAGAAGGTCGACGTGTCGTCGCCTACCACCATCAGCAAGGTCAACTCCGACATCAACAAGGAGCGCAACAAGCAGAAGCAGCAGCAGAAGCAGCAGCAGGCCGCAGCCCAGCAGCAGCAAAACCGCAAGGATAAGCAGCGCAACAAGAAGGGCGGCAACGGTCAGCCTCAGCAGCAAAAGCCCCAGGAGGCTTCCGAGGAGGATGTCTCAAGGCAGGTCAAGGAGACGCTCGCTCGCCTCACCGCCAAGGGCCACAAGACCACTACCTCTAAGCACAACCGCGATAAGCGTGAAGCTGTCCGCCAGCGCGAAGCCGAGGAGGCCGAGCGTCTTGAGCAGGAGAAGAGCATCCTCAAGGTTACCGAGTTCGTAACGGCTTCGGAGCTCGCTACCATGATGAACGTCCCCGTCAACAAGGTCATCGCTACCTTCATGTCGCTCGGTATGTTCGTCTCTATCAACCAGCGTCTCGATGCCGAGTCCCTCTCCATCGTTGCCGAGGAGTTCGGTTTCAAGGTTGAGTTTATCAGCGTCGATAAGGCTCACGAGGTTGAGGAGGAGGAGGACGATGAGTCGCTTCTTGAGGAGCGTCCGCCTATCGTCACCGTCATGGGTCACGTAGACCACGGTAAGACCTCTCTTCTCGACTATATCCGCAAGACTAACGTCATCCAAGGCGAGGCCGGCGGTATTACCCAGCACATTGGTGCTTATGGCGTTACCCTCGAGAATGGTCGCAAGATCACCTTCCTCGATACTCCAGGTCACGAGGCCTTCACCGCCATGCGTGCCCGTGGTGCGCAAGTCACCGATGTCGCCATCATCATTGTCGCTGCCGACGATAGCGTGATGCCCCAGACCATCGAGGCTATCAACCACGCTTCGGCTGCCAATGTGCCCATCGTCTTCGCTATCAATAAGATTGATAAGCCAGGTGCCAACCCCGACAAGATTCGTGAGGCTCTCGCCAATATGAACTA
Source organism: bacterium (assembly GCA_963643535.1). GTDB lineage: Bacteria > Bacteroidota > Bacteroidia > Bacteroidales > Marinilabiliaceae > W3P20-009. The sequence continues at coordinate 3,470 of CAVILU010000241.1, forward strand.
CCTCGTCGAGGAGTGGGGCGGCCAATATC
>CAVILU010000242.1:0-3489 GCA_963643535.1 bacterium
GCCGAAGAGTTCATAGACACGCGCAAAGTTCGAAGGATCGCCTACATCCATTGCGTTGGCAAGGGTGTGGAGACTCGGCTGTGGCTTATACTCACCAGTCTGGAGGAAGTCAGGGAATACCTTATTGGCATTGACGGCAGCAATGAAACGCTTGACCGGCATACCCATCTTATAAGCTACGAGACCGGCAGTGATGTCACCGAAGTTGCCACTGGGCACGCAGATTACGAGATTCTTCCACTGCTCCTTGGGAATCTGAGCGAGAGCATGCACATAGTATACACTCTGCGGCAAGAAACGCGCAAGGTTGATGGAATTGGCGGAGGTGAGAATCTTCTGGGCATTGATGTCCTTATCCATAAACGCCTCCTTAACCATACGCTGGCAGTCGTCGAAGACTCCCTTAACCTCATAGGCAGAGACATTCTGACCGAGAGTGGTGAACTGAAGTTCCTGAAGTTTAGAGACAAGTCCACTCGGGTAGAGGATATGGACGAAGACATTGGGCACACCAAGGAAGCCGTTGGCAACAGCAGAGCCGGTATCACCACTTGTCGCAGCAAGGACATTGATAGGCTTACCACCGAAATCGGCGAAGTAGCTCATTACACGCGCAAGGAAACGCGCACCTACATCCTTGAAAGCGAGCGTGGGACCGTGGAAGAGCTCAAGCGACGAGATATTGTCAGAAACCTTGACAACAGGTACGGGGAAGTTGAAAGCATCCTCGACCATCGCCTTGAACTTGTCCTCGGGGATATCGGGGCAAAAGAAATGCTTCAGGATCTCGAAACCGATCTCACCCATGCTCTTACCGGGAACCCAATCCCAAAAAGACTGAGGGAGAACGGGTATCGACTCGGGCATATAGAGCCCCTTGTCGGGTGCCAGGCCTTTGAGCACTGCCGTCTTGAGGTCGGCTACATGCTCACGGTTGTTTGTGCTGTAGAACTTCATTTTTGACTTGTTTCCGCCCGAGAGCGGCATTTGTATTTTGACTTTCGGATAGTCTTACTTGACGTTTATAGTCTCAGAGGCGAGACCCTACTATACGTTGGCGACACGTATGATGTCGGCAAAGACACCAGATGCGGTAACATCGGCACCGGCACCGTATCCCTTAACCTCGAGTGGGTGCACCTTATAGTTATCGGAATTGATGAGCACGATATTGTTGGTATCGTCGAGGAAGTAAAGAGGATTGTCCTCAGCAACATCCTTGAAACCTACAGTAACCTTACCATTGTCGAACGTTGCTACATAACGCCTTATAAGCCCCTTCGCCTTGAGGTCCTCACCAGTCTTGGCATACTCAGCATCGAGCTCAGTAAGTTTAGCCATAAAGGTTGCGACATCCGGGGTATCGAGGTACTCCTGGGGTACGAAAGGCGTGCAATCTATGTCGGACATCTCAAGACCGTAACCTGCCTCACGAGCAAGGATGAGGATCTTGCGAGCTACATCTACACCAGAGAGGTCGACACGCGGATCGGGCTCGCTGTAACCCTTTGCCTTAGCCTCAGCAACAACCTCGGAGAGTTTGCGTCCCTGAGCAAGAGCATTGCTAATGAAGTTTAGGGTACCACTGAGGACGGCCTGCATCTTGAGGATATGGTCACCAGAGCGCATGAGGTCTTTGATGGGGCCGATGATGGGGAGCGCGGCACCTACATTGGTCTCGTAATTGAACTTGATGCCCTTGTCGCGTGCTGTGGTCTTGAGGTGGAGGTAATGCTCGTAGGCAGATGAGCTTGCAATTTTGTTTGCCGTCACGACGTTGACATTGTTCTCGAGCATAGCATCATAGAGGGCGGCGACGTCGGGACTTGCTGTGCAGTCTACAAACACACTGCCCGCAAGGTTGAGCTTTTTGATAGCCTCGGCAAACTCTGCATTGGGGAGGTGAGAGCCCTCAGCCTCAAGGCGTTGCTTTGCCGTAGCGGGATCGATGCCCTGCTCGTCAATAAGAGTCTTGCGAGAGTTGGCGACACCAACAATGCGGACAATGAGACGATACTCTTCGCGGAGCTTATCCTCTTGTGCAGCAAGCTTCTCGAGAAGTTTGCCACCGACAGTGCCAAGTCCTGTGAGGAAAACCTGAAGGACCTTGCAACGGCTGAGGAAGAAAGCATCGTGGACAGTGTTAAGGGTCTTGCGGAGGTCGTCTTCCTTAACGACGAAGGAGATATTAACCTCACTTGCGCCCTGCGCGATAGCGTAAATATTAATTCCGCTCTTGCCGACAGCGTCGAAGAGTTTGCCACTGACACCCGTATTGTGCTTCATTCGATCACCGACAACGGCCACAACAGCCATCTGGCTCTTGACATGGGTGCACTGCGCATGGCCAGTCTCAATCTCCTTACGGAACTCCTCATTGATAACCTCAGCGGCCTTCTCGGCATCCTTGGTCTCAACTACAAAGCTTACCGTGAGTTCGGAAGAAGCCTGGGAGATGAGAATAACATTGACAAAAGCACCGGCAAGAGCCTTGAAGATACGCATAGAGACACCAGAGATGCCGACCATACCAACCATTTGGAAGGTAAGAAGGCTTACGTTCTTGATGCTCGAGATGCCACGGATCTTGCTGGACTTGTCGCTGCTCTCCTTATCGTCGATAAGGGTACCAGGGCAGGTGGAATTGAAAGTATTCTTAATATAGATGGGGATTTTCTTCTTAAGAGCCGGGAGAATCGTCGGCGGGTAGATAACCTTTGCGCCAAAGTGCGAGAGCTCCATAGCCTCCTCATAAGTGAGGTGGTCGAGCATATAAGCACGGCTAATGATACGCGGGTCGGCACTCATGAAACCATCGACGTCTGTCCAAATCTCGAGGACCTCGGCATCTACCGCTGCTGCGATCAGGGCTGCCGTGTAGTCTGAACCGCCACGGCCAAGAGTCGTGGGCTCATTCTTCTCGTTTGTAGAGATGAAGCCAGGCATGATAGTGTAGCCACTGGGCTTCTCAAACGCCTTGGCGATATTGCTTGCCGTAAGGTCGTCGAGCACAAGATTTCGGCTACCTACGGAATAAGTCTTGATAAGGGGACGAGAGTCCACAAGGTGCGAGCCTTGCATCAACTCACTGAGAATGAGAGACGAGCATCTTTCGCCGAAACCGGAAATTGTCTCGAGGCTTCTGCGGCTGAGCTCCTTGAGGAGCGAAACACCCTTGAGCAGGCTGGACAAGTCGGCAAAGATTGGAGCGAGGAGAGCCTCGACATGCTGAGGATCGTCAAAAAGCTCGGCTATTATGGCCTTGTGCTTGTCGATGATAGCATTGAGATTTGCCGTATAGTCCTCACCCGTAGCAGCCTTGTTAGCCGCACCGAGCAACATATCGGTGACACCGCTGACAGCCGAAACGACTGCGATTGTTGGAGCCGGATGCTCCAGAATAATCCGCTTAACCTCCTGCATGCTCTTGGCAGTGCCCATGGAGGTGCCTCCGAATTTTAGGACCTGTATCATCTGTTTCTTTTAAGT
>CAVILU010000243.1:0-3465 GCA_963643535.1 bacterium
TCCTTGCAGAGTGCGAAGAAATGGTCGACAGCCGTCTTTGTGGTGAAGACGATGGCCGTGTAGGCCAGGATGTCGACTCGTTGCTTGCGAAAAGTCTTTGTGTCAAGACCCTCAATCTGCACGAACGAACGGAAATCGAACGTGAGACCGTCACTCTGCGCAATCTCGAAGTAGGGGGACTTAGGGTCGGTCGGCGTAGGCTGCGACACGAGAATTTTCTGTACTTTCAATGCGGTAGAAATTTTCTGTAGTTCGACTTTATGAGCCCTCCAAAGCGACAATGGCCATATTGGGAGCCGAGGCTTGCCGCCAACGCGTGGCGGCTCGGGGCGAAAGTTGGGGAGAAATTATTGTTTATTAATAAGTTGCTTTTTATTACAATTTAAAATCGAGGAGGATGTCGGCCATCTTTGTAATGCAGACGAGAGGCACCGCTTCGACGATGCAAAGGTACAAAATGAAGTAAAGAATTGTAGGCAAATCGGTCAGATTTATTCGCATTGTCTTACCTATACGAAGCAATGTGACAGCGATTATCACAAATCCGGCATAAAGAGTTAAACAAAGGCATCCGAAGCTCGAGACAAAAGGCATAAGCAATACGCAAGGCGACAGCAAAATGCCGATAATGGAACGAGCGGAACGTCTGTAGAGCGTCAGCGTCTGCAGCCGTGTCTCGGTCCGGAAAGCGAACCCAATGACCATATCTGAAATCAGACGGAGGAAATAATACGCCACAATGGCAGCCGCCACAAAACCGACGGCATAGTAGACCACGTTGCCAGAGAGCAACCCCGGCCCCAAAGCCACGGCCGCCTCCACTATGACGACGGAGAGCATAAGGACGTAGACGCAATTGAGCAAGAAGAAGAGCAGACCTTTCTGAGCCACTTGCGACTGCTCCAGCCTCTTCCAACCTATCGTGCCACCGAGGAAACCAAAGAGGTCCTGCAAGAAAGTGCGCCCCGAGAAACGAATGACGCTAAGCACAACCACGACGAAGACGAAAGAGAGAGCCGCCGCACCCGAATATGGCTTCAATGGTGTCGCACCTCGCGGAGTGGGCTCTATGAGAGTCGTTGACTCGCCACTCTGACTCGCAAGGCTCAGAGAGTCGGCATGCAAACTCAGGCTATCCAGTCGCGCGACATCGGCAATGTACGTCTTTTGAAGACTGGAGCGATGGAGCGAGAGACTGAGGTCCTGCTTAGGCTCACAGATTTGAGCGAAAGTCGTATCGCGGGCGTAAAGGTAGACGGAATCGGAGTGCGACACAGATTGCGACGCCTCGACTTGGCGAAGTTGCTTTGCCCTGCGGAGAGCGAGGGCTGCGGCATCGGGACGTTGTGAGGCGTGGCGCACAGTGTCGGCAGCAGTCTTCGCGGCGGGAGCTTGCGCAACCGTCGTGACTTGCTGAGTGCCGATATCTTGAAGTGCTTGTGCCATCGTATGTAACGTCGCGGGCCTTGGATTATTGTGTCGCTAGAGGTGGGGAATCCTGTTATTTTTTCACCTGGGCGTCGGTGAGCTTGATGGGCTCGGCCGCAGGAGCGTTGATTGCCACAATGACGTCGTCGATGGTCTTGGCCTCGGTTATGACGTCGAGATGGCGATTTGTCATGAGGTTCTCGTCAACCATCAGTTTGAGCTGGGCAAAAGTGTGGTCGAAGAAGCCGCGGGAATTGAGGATAACGATTGGCTTCTGGTGGAGACCGAGTTTCTTGTCGGACGCGGCCTCGAAGAGCTCATCCATCGTCCCTGTGCTGCCTGGGAGAACGACTATCGCATCTGAGAGGCGAATCATCATCTGCTTGCGCTCAGACATATCGTCGGTGAGGCGCATATCGGCAACGCCCTTGTGCTGCCACTCGACTTCGACCATGAAATGGGGGATGACACCAGTTACGGAGCCACCATAATCGAGGACGCCGTCGGCCACGGCCCCCATGAGGCCAGTGCTGCCGCCGCCATATACGATGCCCCAACCCTCGGAGACGAGACGCTCACCCAATTGACGAGCCTCGGCCATATAATACGGTGAAGCCTTCTCGCTCGAAGCGCAGAAGATGCAAGCCTTTTTCATCGTTTTTTGCCTAGTTTGTTGAATGGTATCTGATATTCGAGAGTATACGTGAAACCAAAAGCCACGCGGCTATCGTACTTGCCGTAGCCCGCGATGGCGTAGGGCTTGAGGTCGTCCGAGTGTGTCGAGGCCAAGAGGAAACGGCAACGGAGAGTCCAACTCATATAGAAATTGCGGAGGACCTCGCAACGAATGCCGCCGACGGCGTCGATGGAATGGGAGTTGACGGCCGAGCTGCCAACGCTGCCGGAGTAGTCGCCCCAATAGCTATCGACAATGGTGAAGTGCTCACTCTCGTGGGTCTGCCAGGCGTAGGCGTATCGGAGACCGACGAAAATATTGTCGTTGAAGGGGAAGTCCTCGGAATTGAAGATATCATAGTCCACGCCGACACGGATAAACGTACCGTTGGACTTATAATTATAGTCCTCCTTATTGTACTTGATGTGCTCGAAACCAACCTCGGCGTTGGCGAACCATCTGTTCTTGATGCCATATCGGCCGATGAAGGCGAAACCTGTGCGCTCGTCCTTGATGAGCCTCATAATAAAAGGCGCAATATCGATGCCGAGCGAGAGACCTTGGTCCTTGACGACCTCGAAACGAGGCTCCTTGCGCACCTCGACATCCTCATCGTCGGCACTCTGCTGAGTTTGGGACGATGCGGAGGACGCACCACTGGAGCCATAGTCCGACACCTGGGCAGCCGCCTCGGGAGAGCAGAGGAGGGACAGGGATAGCAACGCAGTCGCGAGCAGGCTAATAGACAAAGACTTGCACATTCTCACGGCTCTCGTTGTATTTAACTTTGTCGTAGACTATGGCTACGGAATCTATAAAAGTGGAGGTGTAGCCAATGGAGTCGATTGTTATCTCCATGGCGATTCCGGCAGTACCGGATACGGGCACGAGCTGCTTGTGGTAGCGGAAGAATAGGTCGTCCTCAAGAGTCTGAGTGCGGAAGACGAACTCGGTAGTGTCATTCGCCAGGCGCATATTGAGGTAGAGGCTGCCAGTGGAGGATACATCGTAGAGCAGAGAGTCCTCACGGCCAATGCCATAGACCTGGACTTCGGAGAGCGTCGTGTCGTTGTGTGTGTGCATCGAGTAGAGTCCTACTTGCACGGTGTGCTGGTAGGAGAGCTGGACGTCGTCCTCGTTGTTGCAAGAGGAGAGCATTGCCGCAGCAAGGAATGGCGCCACAAGGGCAGCCGTGGTCAGTCGATGCTTATTCATTTCGGGCGCGAATTTAGTAATTTTTTGTGTACCGCGGCTTTTATCTAGTCCACGGAATGTGGCGAGGGGATTGGTTTTTCGGGATTGAGCGCCTTTGCTTTGCTTTTGTTGGTTGTGAATTGAAATTCTGGCGTGCTGCATAAAAT
>CAVILU010000244.1:0-2622 GCA_963643535.1 bacterium
GAACTTAGCAAGCTCAGCCTTCCATTCTGAGGCAAACTCAAAAGAGGGGCGCCAACCCCAACCATGGCCACCACGCGGATAGCAAACGAGGGTTGCAGGCACGCCCTGCTGTGTAAGAGCCGACGCATACGCTACACCATTGGGAAGAGCCGGTACAACATCGTCATCAAGAGAGAGGGCAATGAAAGCCTCGGGGGTCTCCGGGGTAACTTGCTTCTCATTGCTGTAGAGCGACTCGGCCTCTGGCGTTGCATTCTGGCCAAGGAGGAAGTCATGCGATCCGCGATGAGTAGTCGTGGTATCCATGGTAATCACAGGATAGAGAAGAATCTGGAAATCAGCCAACTTGGTGTGTGTAGCCACAGTTGAAGCCAAATGGCCACCTGCCGAGCTGCCCATAATACCGACCTTAGTGTAATTGCCAAGCTCGGCAGCATGCTCACGAGCATAAGTAAGAGCTTCGGCTGCATCTGTATTTGGCGTAGCAGGGTTACCCTGAGGGAACTGATAGTAGAGGACGAAAGCAGTGACACCATTCGCACTCATCCAAGCTGCCACATCCTTGCCCTCATGCTCCTTTGCCAAATGGCAATAGCCACCACCGGGGAGGATTACAACAGCCTTGCCAACAGTATCGGCCTGTTGCGCATTGTAGATGAGGAGTTCGCCGCCACTTGGCAACGTCACTTGCTGATAGGCTGCCGTGTCCGGTACAATTTGCGAAGACTTGCAGCAAGAGGAATCGGGGCTGCAGCAACTCGTTGCCATAAGAGCAAAGAGAGCCGACACACCAACAACACAATTACGGAGAGTTGAGATATGCATTGTTTTTTAGAGTTTAATGAGTTGCTTGGGATTATACTTTGAGCGAAGACGAGAAATGTATTCGCGTTCCTTGATCTGCTGATAGTCACTAACGACTTGACCTCGGCAATCTGCGAGAGGCTGAGTCTCACCATTTGTCACCTGACCATAGACTACCACATATGGGCTGACATTGAAGATAGGCCAAATGTAATCGTCGTAAATGTCACCCTGGCTAAGTGGGCCGCTTACTACCTTGTAAGCCAACTTCTCAGCCTTCTCTACCTTACCCTTTGCGAGCAACGCCTTTACCTTAGCAGCCGTCTTCGGGGTATCGCAGAAATATATGCTACCGTCGAAAGTTCCACCCTTAGAATAACGCTGCGAATGAGCGGCATAGAGACTGTCTATAGATGCCGAGTCTGGGACTACGCTCCAAACATTGCGCTGAGTAACCTCGAAAACGAGAAGTCCCTCGACGTATTCCTGTTTGCGGAATGCGAAGTCAGGATATTTGTTTTCAAGTTGCGTATTCTCATAAGCACGGACTAAGTTACGGAAAATCTTATTGACATTCTCTGACGGTATAACATCCGAACGCCAATGCGAAGCGAAAGGAGCAGCATCCGCAAGGAGAAGCTTTTTGCCGTTTATCGTAGCAAGGACAATCGAGCTATCGCTCAGAGTCTCAGCAAGCTTGGTTGTATTGACGGCGGCGAGGGCACGAGATATAAGAGAGTCACGGCCAGCAGGATTCCATGCGAAGTTGTACTCCTTGGCAAGTTGCTCCATGCGAGACTGGGTCTCGATGTTTCGGTAATACTCGCTATTCTGCCTTACATTGCTCATCATACGGTTGAACTCGCCATCGGGCATAATGGTGCGTCGGCCAACTCTGCGGATAATATGCCAACCCGCCTTTGTGCGCACAGGCTTAGAAATATCGCCATCGGCAGCAAGAGCAAATGCAACATCTGCGAACTCGGGTAAAATCTGAGCACGGGAGAACCAAGGGATATTGCCTCCGCGCATAGCACTATTTCTATCATCAGAATTTTCCTTTGCAAGTTTCGCAAAATCGACAGAGTCGAGGATAGTCAAGTTATACAAGCTGTCAATCTGAGCCTTAGCCTTAGCATCGAGCGCTGCGGCATCGGGAGAATTGCCAGGGACAATCTTCATAATATGCTGCACAGTAACCTGGCCCTCAGAAGCTCGGCGATCCGAGAGGTGCATAAAATGGTAGCCAAACCTTGTGCGGAAAACACCGGAAGTCTCACCGACCTTGAGAGAATATGCGACATCCTCAAATTGGCTAACCATCTGCATCGCAGAGAAATAACCGAGGTCGCCACTATTCTGACGAGCAGAGGGATCGTCGGAGCACTCCTTAGCGACCTTTGCAAAATCCTCACCAGCGAGAACCCGCTCGCGAGCCTTAATAGCCTTATTATACGCAGCCAAAGTATCAGCGGGCGATGCATTAGGGCGCACAGAAATAAGGATATGCTCAGCTTTTACATCTTCACCAAGTCGGGCCTTTTCGCGCGCCACAGCCTTGCGGAATGCCGTGGTATCAGTAAAATATGGTTTACTAAGGTCATCGACATAGTACCGACACTCATCCTTATAGGACTTGAGGGTATCGAGCCCAAGAGCGCGAGCCTCAGCAACCTTCAGCTTATAGTTAATGAAGAGGTCGACGTATTCAGCCTTAGTCATGGGGGTCAGAGCGACCTCATTATTTTGACTGTACATCCTGTCGAACTCACCAAAAGAGGAAATGGAGTTACCAATCCTTACGAAAGGGGCATCCGC
>CAVILU010000244.1:2692-3453 GCA_963643535.1 bacterium
GGCCATAACGCCAGAGACTGAAGCGGCCAAGAGTGTTGCGGAAAGCGCAAATTTGAGATTCATAGATTTGTGAGAAATCAATTATTATGCGAATATACTCCTAAAAATGGGAGAGACGGCATATCCGAACAGAATTTATTCACATTGCTTCACCTTAAAATATAGAGAACACTCAAAATTCACCGAACAAAAAGCATTTTGCGCAATATCAGATTTACGTTCACTCAAAAGGAGTGGCACAATAATTGTTTAATTGCATTTAAAGCGTACAATAAGCAAAAAAGTTCATAACTTTGAAGCTGTAAAAACAATAAACAAGATGAAGAAGTTTATCTCAATTGTTCTTCTCACGTTAGCGAGCGCATGGACATTTGCGCAGACTGCCGAGATCAAGTTCGAAGAAATGTCTTATGACTTCGGAAGTTTCCTGGAGTCGGATGGAGACGTGACTCATATTTTCAAGTTCAAAAATACGGGCACATCACCCCTCGTGTTGAACAGCGTGAACGCATCCTGTGGCTGCACGACTTCCGACTACACTCACAAGCCCGTCAAGGCTGGTGATTCTGGCGAGGTTAACGTGACCTACAATCCGAAGAATCGCATCGGTAAATTCAACAAGACCATTACCGTAAACTCCAACGCCGGCAACGGCACCACCATACTTCGCATTAGTGGTGAAGTTCTCGCCAAGCCCCGCACCATCGAGGACGACTACCCTGTCTTAATGGATAGCATCCGATTGGAGAACAACCATATCC
>CAVILU010000245.1:0-3452 GCA_963643535.1 bacterium
GAAATATCTATAGCTATTTCTAGTTCAAAGATGTAGTCAAGGGACTGCTATCAAACTGCTAACTGTTCATTATTGACTGCAAACTGCCTCGAAATTATTACTTTTGCGTAACGTAAAAGTCATAATGGTATAAACGTCTATGATACAGGTAAATCCTTTTCTTGTCGAAGGGTATCTTTCGCCCGAGTATTTCTGCGACAGGGTGGAGGAGACGGCTCTCCTAACGCGACATCTCACAAATCGGTGTAATGTCGCGCTGATTGCGCCGCGTCGCCTCGGTAAGTCAGGACTCATCCTTAATTGCTTTCAGCAGAAAGAGATACAGGAAAATTACCATTGTGTCTATGTGGACATCTACGACAGCAAGAACCTCAGCGAGTTTGTCTATGTGCTCGGCAAAGGGATTCTCTCCGCCCTCATGCCCAAAGGCCGCAAAGTGTGGGAGGCATTCCTCAATGCCCTCCAATCGCTCAAGTCCACTATAGCGTTCGACATCAACGGAAACCCCGAATGGAGCATTGGCGTGGGCGACATCCAGACTCCCGACTTCACTCTCGATGAGATTTTCGCCTACCTCGAACAGGCCGACAAGCCTTGCCTCGTGGCCATCGATGAGTTTCAGGTCATTGCCACATATCCCGAGAAGACCGTCGAGGCGACTCTGCGTAAGCGCATCCAGAATTGCCACAACGCCAACTTCATTTTCTCAGGCTCGAAACGCCATATGATGGCGCAGATGTTCGCGTCGCAGTCGCGTCCCTTCTACCACAGCTCGAGCATCATGGGGCTCGAGCCCATTAATGAGCAGACTTATCGGGAGTTTGCTAACAGCCACTTTGGTAACATCAATAAGCAGATTTCTGTCGAGGCGTTCCACAGTCTCTATACTCGTTTTGGCGGTGTGACATGGTATATTCAGTATGTGCTCAATATGCTTTTCTCCTCAATGTCGTCCCACTCGGTATTTGAAGCCGACGATGTTGACTTCGCTGTCCGCTCCATAATCTCGCAACATAAGTTCGCCTACCAAGCTTTGATGTTTCTCTTGACTCCTAAGCAGAAGCAGCTCCTCTTCGCCGTTGCCAAGGAGCGTCGCCCCGAGTCCATTCTCTCACAGTCTTTCCTGCGGAAGTACAGTCTCGGCGCCAGTGCCGTACAAGGAGCCGCCAAGGTTCTCCTCGAAAAGGATTTCCTTACGCAGGACGAGGGCGGCTATCAGCTTTGCGATATGTTTATGGCTGAGTGGATTTTGGCGGATGTGTGAAAGTCGCCTACAATTCCAAACCAAACACCCACTAAAATCACCAATTCCCACCAAAAATCCATATATTTGCCAACAAACCATAGCAAAAAGCAAATGCACCACCACCTGACACACATCCTGGCCACGGCCGCGGCCCTCTGCCTCGCGACACTCACGGCCACTGCGCAAAACTTCTCCGACTTCTTCGAGGACGAGACCCTGCGCATCGACTACACACTCGCCGGCAACAGCGAGCAGCAGTCAATATATTTCGACGAGCTGAGCTCCACGCCACGTTGGTATGGCCGCCGTGTAAACCTCTCAACCGTCCCCTTCGAGGGCAACGGCCAGGTAATAATCACCGACGCTGCCACAGACTCCATCATCTACCGCACATTCTTCTCGACACTCTTCCAAGAGTGGGTGTACTACGATGAGGCAAAGGTTATGAATCGCTCCTTCGAGGGCGTAGCCATAGTCCCGATGCCCAAGAAAGCTGCCAAGGCAACCATCCGTCTCTTCAACCACCACCGTCAGGTTGTGGCTGAGTCCTCGCGCCCAATCGACCCGTCAGATATCCTCATCCGTCAGCGCGGCAAGGTGGGCGTCAATCCCTACGAGTACATCCAGCGCGCCAAGGACACTACCAATTGCATCCGCGTGGCCTTCCTTGCCGAGGGCTTCACGGCCGACCAGATGCAGCATTTCATCGATAAAGCCCATGAGGCCACCGAAGCCATCTTTGCCCATCCGCCCTTCAGCGAGATGCGCGACCGTTTCGAGATTGTGGCCGTCAAGTCCCTTTCTGAGGAGAGTGGCGTGAGCCGCCCCGGCAAAGGCTTGTGGCTCAATACGCTCCTCGGCTCTCACTTCGATTCTTTCTACTCCGACCGTTACCTTACGACGCTCCACCTCCGCGACATCCATAACGCATTGGCAGGCACGCCATATGATAATATCATCGTGCTCGTCAACACTCCGGTATATGGTGGCGGCGGCGTCCTCAATTTCTACACCATCTCATCCACCGACAACGAGTGGTTCCGCCCCGTCCTTGTCCATGAGTTTGGCCATGGTTTCGCCGGCCTGACCGACGAGTACGCCTATGAGAACGACACCCCGCCAATGTATCCCGTCGACGTGGAGCCATGGGAGCCCAACATCACGACCCTTGTGGACTACGCCTCGAAGTGGAAGGATATGGAGGGTCAGAAGAACAGTTGCGGCACGGTAGGCGTCTACGAGGGTGCCGGCTACAGCCTCAAGGGTGTCTATCGCCCCACGCCCCACTGCCGTATGCGCGACAACCAGACCCCCGATTTCTGCCCCGTCTGCCAGCGCGCCATCCGCCGGGTTATTGATTTCTATACTGTTCAGGAGTAGGGGGGGGAAGGCATAGTCTTCCGTTCTGGCAATAAAAATTCCGCCCCGAGAGCTTTGAGTTCTTGGGGCGGAGTTCTGCTTAATTTACTTCCCTTTTGCTTTTCATATACCTTTGCTTTTTTATATTTCACATTACATTATAAAGGCTAAAAATCACTCCCATGCCATCCTTCGAAAGCGACTACAACAACGGTATGCTGCCCGAGATCCTCAACGCCCTGGTGCGGACAAACGACGAAAAGACATCTGGTTACGGCTACGACCCATACACCCAGCGGGCTAAGGAGAAAATCCGCAAGGCCATAGGCAACGACAAGGCCGACATCTTCTTCCTCGTGGGTGGCACGCAAACCAACGCCACGGTAATCGATTCATTGATAATGCCCTGCGAGGGCGTCCTCTGTGTCGAATCTGCACACATCGCTGTCCACGAGTCCGGGGCCGTGGAGGCCTCTGGCCATAAGGTGCTTACGCTCCCGTCTGCCGATAGCAAGTTGAGCGTCGGTGCCCTCAAATCTTATATGGACAAGTTCCGCTCCGATGAGACGAACCCACATATGGTGCAGCCGGGTATGGTCTACATCACGATGCCTACCGAGCACGGCATGGTCTACACTCGTAGTGAGCTTACCGAGATTTTCGATGCGTGCCGCCACTATGGACTGAAGCTCTATGTCGATGGCGCGCGCCTGGGCTATGGCCTGATGTCCGCTGCTTGCGACTACGACTTGCCCTTCCTCGCCGCTCATTGCGACGCTTTCTATATTGGCGGCACTAAGGTCGGTGCCCTCATGGGCGAGGCCGTGGTCTTCTCTGGTATCCCTGC
>CAVILU010000246.1:0-428 GCA_963643535.1 bacterium
CCGAGGCCCTCCAATCTTACGAAGTCGCACTCAGAGGATATCTGCAGGCGACAGGACGATGACAGTTAACAGTTAACAATTTACAGTTAACAATTTTCGGTTGGCTGTTGGTGCAGCCATTACCTTTGGCCCACTTTGCTTTGTGCTTAGTGGGCTGTTTTTGTTATATATCTTGCCACGGAATGTTTTATTCTTATCACACATTGTTAATTCTGAATCATCTTCTAGGTTTTTCTTGCGCCAACTGCATTAATTAGCTTATCTTTGCGAGCGCGTAGCGTATGCGCACCTCCCCCAAAAACCGAAACTCGCAAAAGTAAAACTATGAACTACCTAAAGTCGCTCTTTGGATTCGACGCCAAACACATGTCGGTCCGCACAGAGCTCATTGCCGGCGTAACAACATTCCTTACAATGTGTTACATCTT
>CAVILU010000246.1:438-3446 GCA_963643535.1 bacterium
CTTGGCAGTCAACCCCTCTATCCTCGAAACGACGGGCATGGACAAGCCGGCACTCTTCACGGCCACGGCCCTCGCCTGCGCCATTGCGACACTCCTCTTGGCCTTCATGGCAAAACTGCCTTATGCCCAGGCACCCAGCATGGGCCTCAACGCCTTCTTCGCCTTCACTCTTTGCCAGACTATGGGCCTCACGTGGCAACAAGCCCTTGCCGTGATGCTCGTCGAAGGCGTAATATTTATCCTCATCACCTTCTTCAATGTCCGCGAGAAGATTCTCGATTGCATTCCACAAAATCTCCGCTACGCCATCTCGGCCGGCATTGGCATGTTCATCGCCTTCATTGGCCTCAAGGGCGCCGGCATCATTGTACCGAATCCTGCCACTTGCGTCTCGCTCGGCGACTTCACCCCCTCTTGCATCCTTGGCATCATAGCTATTCTCATTAGCGGTATGCTTATGGCCCGCCGAGTCAAAGGATCCCTCTTCTATGGCATCATTGCAGCCACAATCATCGGCATCCCCATGGGTGTCACCGAGATTCCAGAGGGTTGGCTTCCCGTGTCGGCGCCTCATAGCATCGAGCCCATTTTCTGCAAATTCGACTTCACCAATTTCTTTACGCCGAAGATGGTCATTGTCATCTTCTCGCTCCTCCTCGTCAATATCTTCGACACCCTCGGAACCCTTATCGGCCTTGCCGACAAGACTGGCATAGTCCGCCCCGACGGCACGATCCCCCATATGAAGGAGGCAATGATGAGCGACGCTATCGGCACCACCTGCGGCGCATTCCTTGGCAGCTCTACTATCACCACTTACATCGAGTCCGCATCCGGCGTGGCTGAGGGTGGTCGCTCGGGTCTCACCGCCTTCTTTGTCGGTGTGCTCTTCCTGCTCGCCATTTTCCTCTCTCCGCTCTTCATGCTTATACCCAGCGCGGCCACTTGCGGCGCACTTGTTATGGTCGGCGTCCTCATGGTAGACTCTTTCAAGAGGATTGAGCTCACCGACATCACCGAAGCTTTCCCCGCCTTCATAACCATGATTACCATGGTCCTCTGCTACAGCATTGCAGACGGCATCTGCCTCGGCCTCCTCAGCTACGTGCTCATCAAGATGCTCTCGGGCAAGTTCCGCGACCTCAACCCGACGCTCTACGTGCTCGCCGTACTCTTCGTAGTCTACTACATCTGCAGTTAGTCCAGTAAACAGTTAACGATTTTACAGTTGCGGGAGGCCTTATTCATTGGACTCCCGCAATTGTACTTACCTGACACACACGATAGAAAAATGAAAAATATTCTCCTCTCCTCCGCGGCCCTCGCACTTGCCGCCATCCCGACCATCAAGGCCGAGGCGCAAGTCAACGCCCAACTCTTTTACGATTTCGGCACCGACCGCAAGTTCGCGACACTCACTCTCGAGATGTTCAAGGGCGACAAGTGGGGCAACACCTACTTCTTTGTCGACCACGACTTCAACTACAACCAGCACGTCGAGGGACCAAATCTCGCACAAGGTGGCACGTATACCGAGATTGCCCGCTGCCTCAACTTCTGGCAGAAGAGCCCAATAAAGAACCTCAGCGCGCACGTGGAGTACGATGGCGGCATCACGCGCAGCTACCCGATAAACTCGGCATGGCTCTTTGGCCTAGACTACTTCATCCACTCAGACGACTTCTCCAACACCCTCAACCTCAAGCTTCTCTACAAGACCATCCGCAAGACGGATAGCGAGGTACCCATCCAAATCACTGCCGTTTGGACGTGCAAGGATATCTTTGGTCTCACGGGCCTCACCTTCGACGGTTTCGCCGACTTCTGGTGGGAGACGCACAACGTTGACTATCAAGCCGACGGTTCGGCCACTGAGAAGAAGACAGTCTTCATCACCGAGCCCCAATTATGGTATAACGTAGGCCGCCACTTCGGCGTAGAGAACCTCAATCTTGGCACCGAGATTGAGCTCAGCGCAAACTTTGGCTCCGTCGGCGGTTTCAAATGCCGCCCATGCCTCGGCGTCAAGTGGAACTTCTAAACAGAGCGCAGTTCTCAGTGCGCATCAATAAAAATCCCCGGCACCTCGTGATCTTGGTGCCGGGGATTGCTGTTTTAAAGTGTGTTTGGAGATATCGTGTTTGTGAATTTAGTAGACGTAGAGTTTGAAGTCGCAAACACTCTCGGGTGCGCCATTCTCCATTCGGGGCAGGTATTCTATGGCAGAGATTGATTGCTCAGCGCCGAGGTCAATCACGATAAGGTGTGGGGCGGAGGATCCAGCCTCGGTCTGCCAATAGGTACTCTCCTGGAGGTCGAACGCCTTGTCGAGAGTGTGGTTGCCATTCTCACTATCAGCGTAACGAGCTACCCAGTTGGCTCGTGCTATGCGATTGCCATCGGCATCACGCAGGTAGATTTCGGCAACAGACATTTGCTTGGCACCGGAATGCGCGCTGAGGCACTCAATGGCAACATATCGGCCACGTGCGGCATTCTTTAGCGCAAGCGTCTGCCATCCGTTGCCCGAAGCAAAAGCCGATTGGAGAGCGGGTGTCGCGGAATTGAGATCGGGGCGGTCGCCAGGGGCATTGTGCTTAGAGCTCTTTTCGAGATTGAGTTTATCTAGTTCGGGATGGTCTTGCGCGAAGGCCTTAGGCGCATCCTTTCCCTCGGGACCAACCACGTCGAGTACAATAACCTCGTTCTCGCCCTTGCGGAGCCAACAGCCTGGCAAATAGAGCGTCTGCTGAGGGCCGATATGCCAGAAACGACCGAGGGCATGACCATTGACATATACCTGTCCCTTGCCGAAGCCCTCCATATTGAGGAACGTGTCACCTGTCTTCTTGACCTTGAACGTGGCACGATAATAACCAGCCCTTGTTGTGAGTCGCATAGATACGCGAGACACACGCGAAAAAGCTGCCTTGGCCTGCTCGGGACTGTCGGGTATAGTATGGCACGACCATTGGCGGGGTGTGACAACCAAGTCACATGCGTCGGCC
>CAVILU010000247.1:0-3444 GCA_963643535.1 bacterium
GAGATAATATTTGCCCTTATAGATGTGAATCCAAGGAGCCTCCGTGTAGTTCGATTTACCAGGCTGAGGATTAGCGGGCGTGTTGATGCCGTCAATTTTTATTGTCTTAATGTCGCCATCAAGCTCCACCATATTGTCCTTTAGCTTGGCAATGTAGCACTGCGTATTGCCCCAAATGAGGTATGCTGTGCCATCTTTGTCGATAATGACAGTCGGGTCTATGTCATCCCAAAAGATACCAGTGTACTGCGTTGTCATGTCGTTTGTTACGAGTGCGGAGCCGCGGGCATCTTTGAATGGGCCGGTGGGGCAGTCACTCACTGCCACGGCAATTGCTTTTCCGTCCTTGCCATCGACATTCTTGTGCTCTACGGTGACGTACCAATAGTACTTGTCGCCTTTGCGGATAACTTGACTTGCCCAGGCCTCGCCTTCTGCCCAACTAAATTCGCTGGCTTTGAGCGGGACCGGATGCTCTGTCCATGTCTTCATGTCCTTAGAACTAAACACGCACCACTCGTCAATCTTGTAGTAATTGTGGGGTGGGGGGCAGATGTCGTGACCCGCATAGATGTAGAACGTCCCGTCGTTGTCGACCAATGCGCCAGGGTCCGCCGTATACTTGTAGCGGACAAGAGGGTTTCCGTCGGCCACAAAAGTGGTGTCCGTAACCTCCGCAGTTGCCGTAAGGCAAACTACTGACAGGGCCGCCATTGTTGTTAGTCTCGTTTTCATATATGTGCTTATTTTTTAACAAAGTTAGGCTGAACGGGCTTCTCTATGGTGGACTTTATATTTAATTCAGTGGATGTTTTGAGAATTGTTTGCAAAACTTTACTATTCCGATTGCTTTGCCGCAAAAAAAAGTGGTAGAATTAGGAACTTAGTCCTAACTCTACCACTTATTTCAGAGAGACTCTTGCACCTCTTATCGAAAGCGCAAAACAGACCTGTCGCTGCTATTACTGATTGATAAAGGTCAATTGCTCGTCGCCTTCTTTGTAATCAATCAGGATCTTTTGCGACTTTGTGAGCTGAGCCTCGACAATCTTCTCTGCCAAGTCATCCTCTATGTATTTCTGGATTGAGCGACGCAGCGGACGCGCTCCATACTGCGCATCGTAGCTCTTATCCGCAAGGAAAGACTTTGCAGCATCAGTGAGCTCCATTGAGTACCCGAGAGCCTCTACGCGCGAGACGAGTCCCTTTAGCTCAATACTGATGATGTCCAGAATGTTATCATGCGTCAACTCGTTGAAGACGATAATGTCGTCAATTCGGTTGATGAACTCAGGGGCAAAAGCCTTGCGGAGTGCTTTCTGAAGAATAGATGCCGAACGATCCGCATCGCTCGTTCCTCCTGCCTGACTAAAGCCGACACCCTTACCGAAGTCTTTCAACTCGCGGCTTCCTATGTTCGACGTCATGATGATTATAGTGTTCTTGAAGTCCACTTTGCGACCGAGACTGTCAGTCAAGTGTCCCTCGTCGAGAACCTGCAGCAGCATATTGAACACGTCGGGATGTGCTTTCTCAATCTCGTCAAGCAGCACTACCGAGTATGGCTTACGGCGCACCTTCTCTGTCAGCTGACCTCCCTCTTCGTAACCTACGTATCCTGGAGGCGCTCCAATAAGGCGCGATACAGAGAACTTCTCCATATACTCACTCATGTCAATCCTGACAAGAGCGTCAGCACTGTCGAACAGATACTTAGCGAGCACCTGCGCCAAGTGCGTCTTGCCGACACCAGTTGGGCCAAGGAAGATGAATGAGCCAATAGGTCTGTTCGGGTCCTTGAGGCCTGCCCTGTTGCGCAAAATGGCCTTCACAACCTTCTGTATGGCATCGTCTTGACCAACGACGGATCCCTTAAGCTCAGATCCCATATTCATCAGTCGCTGACTCTCGGCTTGCGCAACGCGCTGCACGGGAACTCCCGTCATCATCGCCACAACTTCGGAAACCTTGGCCTCGTCGACTGTCTCGCGGTGCTGCTTGAGGTTCTCCTGCCATTTCGCCTTCTCCTGCTCAATCTGTTCTTCGAGCGAGCGTTGTTGGTCGCGGAAACTTGCCGCAAGCTCGAAGTTCTGAGCCTTCACAGCGTTCATCTTGCTGCTGTTCAGCGTCTCAATCTTCTCTTCGAGCTCCGTTATGGATTGCGGTACTACGATGTTCGATATATGTACGCGCGAACCAGCCTCATCCATTGCGTCAATCGCCTTGTCCGGCAACTGACGGTCGCTTATGTAACGCTCTGTGAGTGATACGCACGCCTCAAGGGCATCGTCTGTATATACGACATTGTGGTGAGCCTCATACTTGTCCTTGATGTTCTTGAGAATCTGGACAGTCTCGTCATGAGTTGTCGGCTCTACCATTATCTTTTGGAATCGTCTTTCGAGTGCGCCGTCCTTCTCTATGTTCTGACGGTACTCGTCAAGTGTCGTAGCTCCGATGCACTGGATCTCTCCACGCGCAAGAGCTGGTTTGAGCATATTGGCCGCATCGAGGCTGCCAGGTGTGCCACCTGCGCCAACGATAGTGTGGATCTCGTCAATAAAGAGAATGACCTCCTTATGCTGACTGAGCTCATTGAGCAGACTCTTGATGCGCTCCTCGAACTGGCCACGGTATTTCGTACCTGCGACCATTGATGCGACATCGAGCGACACCACTCGCTTGTCGAATAGCAGAGCAGGAACTTTCTTTTCGTGAATTCTAAGCGCAAGTCCCTCTGCTATAGCCGATTTGCCTACACCAGGCTCACCTATGAGGATCGGGTTGTTTTTCTTTCGGCGGCTGAGTATCTGAGTCATACGCTCAATCTCATTCTGACGGCCGACAACAGGGTCGAGCCTTCCTTCCTCGGCCGCCTTTGTCATGTCTATGCCGAAACTGTCGAGCACAGGGGTGTCAGAACCGGGAGTGGTCTTCTTTGGCTGTTGAGGCGCCTGCTTTTTCTTGTTGTCGTCATCATTGTTTGCGGCGGGCTCCTCTGGCTCGTCAATACCACCGTCGAGGACATTGAAGAATTTCATCACTTCCTCTCTTGCAGACTCATACGTCACGTTTTTCTCTTGAAAGAAAGTGTTCAATTTAGCACTCTTATCATGCAGCAGAGCCAACAATAGGTGAGCTGTATGCATCTCGTCACTATTCATCGACTGTGCCTCCAATTTTACTGTGCGCATCACACGTTCGGTTGAGCGCAAGGGCACTGTGGTAGAAAACAAATCGCCACTGATACCCATCTCGGAACTGTCGGGAGTCGAGCTCTCCAACAATGCCTTCATTCCCTGAGCAACTGTTTCTGAGGCCAAGCCCATCCTGTCGAGGATGCGCATTGCCGAGTTCTCAGAGTCTTCCGTCAAGGCTAACATCAAGTGTTCCGGAGCTATGAAATTATGCCGCATATTCCTGGCATTCTCGCGGCCTTTGTTG
>CAVILU010000248.1:0-3423 GCA_963643535.1 bacterium
AGGGTGGAGGGCGAGCCGTCGAAGTACGCGGTTGTGGCTACGACGCGTCCGGAGACTATCATGGGAGACACGGCGATGTGTATCAACCCTAATGATCCAAAGAATCAGTGGCTAAAGGGGAGGAAGGTTATCGTGCCGTTGGTGGGGCGCGTGATACCTGTAATTGAGGATGAGTATGTGGACATTGAGTTTGGCACTGGCTGTCTGAAGGTTACGCCGGCGCATGATGTCAACGACTATATGCTGGGGGAGAGGTATAACCTTGAGACTATCGACATATTCAACGATAATGGCACGATAAGCGAGGCGGCGGGTCTGTATGTGGGGATGGATCGTTTCGAGGTGCGCAAGCAGATTGAGGAGGATTTGCGCGAGGCGGATCTTTTGGAGAAGGTGGAGGACTACGTCAACAAGGTGGGCTTCTCGGAGCGCACAAACGTGCCTATCGAGCCTAAGCTGTCGATGCAGTGGTTCCTCAAGATGGAGCATTTGGCGAAGCCGGCGCTTGACGCTGTGATGAATGACGATATAAAGTTCTATCCTGCTAAGTATAAGAACACATACAGGCACTGGATGGAGAATATCAAGGACTGGTGCATCAGTCGTCAGCTTTGGTGGGGTCACCGGATACCGGCCTATTACCTGCCGAAGGGAGGTTTTGTTGTGGCAGAGAGCGTTGACGAGGCGTTGAAGTTGGCGCGCGCAAAGGTGGATTATCCTATCGAGGCGGCGGATTTGCGTCAGGATGAGGACAGCCTGGACACATGGTTCTCGTCGTGGCTATGGCCTATCTCGCTTTTTGATGGTATCAATAAGCCTGGTAATGAGGAGATTAAGTATTATTATCCTACGTCGGATCTTGTCACTGCTCCGGACATCATATTCTTCTGGGTGGCTCGCATGATTATGGCGGGTTATGAGTATGAGGGTAAGATGCCGTTCAAGAATGTGTATTTCACGGGTATCGTGCGCGACAAGCTGGGGCGTAAGATGAGTAAGCAGTTGGGCAACTCGCCTGATCCGCTGGAGCTTATCGCCCAGTATGGCGCGGATGGCGTGCGTATGGGTATGATGCTCTCGGCGCCTGCGGGTAATGATATTCTGTTTGACGACTCGTTGTGTGAGCAGGGTCGTAACTTCAACAATAAGATTTGGAACGCGTTTCGTCTCGTCAAGGGATGGCAGAAGAGTGATGAGTCTCAGCCGGAGACGGCACGTCAGGCGATAGAGTGGTTCGACGCCGTGCTACGCAGGACTCAGATTGAGGTGGCCGACCTATTCGCCAAGTTCCGTCTCAGTGAGGCGTTGATGGCTATATACAAGCTCTTCTGGGACGAGTTCTCGGCATGGTATCTCGAGATGGTCAAGCCCGAATATGGCAAGCCTATCGACTCTAAGACCTTGGAGGCTACACTCAACTTTTTTGAGCAGTTGCTGTTGCTGCTACATCCGTTCATGCCGTTCATCACTGAGGAGCTATGGCAGAACATCTTCGAGCGTAGGGATGGAGACAGCATCATGGTGGCCCAGATAACGGTGCCGACGGTCAAGGCAGAGGATGCGAAGGTCATTGAGAGGTTTGAGCATCTGAAGAGCGTGGTATCGTCGGTACGCATGGTACGTAATCAGAAGAATCTTCCTCCGAAGAAGGAACTTGACCTGGTGGTGCTTGGTAGTGACCCGATAGCGGAGCTTGAGGGAGTTACCAAGTGGCTGGCATATATCTCGGGAGTAACTGTGGCCGAAGCTAAGCCGGCGAGCGCGGTATCGTTCATGGTGGGTACGACGGAGTATGCGGTGCCTATTGGTGACCTTATCGACAAGGATGCGGAGATTGCCAAGGAGGAGGCCGCGCTTGAGCATCTTAGGGGCTTCCTTGCCTCTGTGCGCAAGAAACTATCTAACGAGCGGTTCGTGGCCAATGCGCCTCAGCAGGTGGTCGAGGTAGAGCGCAAGAAAGAGGCTGACGCATTGCAGAAGATAGCGGCGTTGGAGGAGAGCCTTGCCAACTTACGTAAATAGTTATCGGGAAACAATATACAGCAATGAACAAGACACCCATAACGCTCCTCTGTGGCTACCTCGGCGCAGGTAAGACCACGCTCCTGAATCAAGTCCTCAACAATCAGAAGGGCTATAAGGTAGCAGTTATCGTCAATGATATAGGCGAGGTGAACATCGACGAGACGCTTATCGCCAAAGGTGCTAATATCACCGACACGTCGAGCATCGTCCCCCTTACCAATGGATGTATCTGTTGCACCCTCAAGACTCAGTTGTCGCAGGATATAGAGAAACTCATCGGCTCGGGCAAGTATGACTATATCCTCATTGAGGCGTCGGGCGTATGTGAGCCTATGCCGATAGCGCAGGAACTCGAGACCATTCAGAATGGGGTGCTCGACAATGTGGTTGGTGTGGTCGACGCAAAACGCCTTGTCGACGAGTTCGCCTCGGGTGACGCCCTGCTCAAGGAGAAGGATGAGGAGGATATTGAGAGCCTGCTCGTGCAGCAGATAGAGTTCTGCTCCACCCTCGTGATAAATAAGAAGGATCTGGTGACGGAAGAGGAGTTCAAGAAGGTACGTGCCGTCATCAATGCCATACATCCTAATGTCAAGGTCATCGAGACAGACCATGGCAAGGTTGACGTGGCTGATATGCTTGCCACATCGAGCTTTGACTTTGCCACGGTATACTCTTCGGCTGGCTGGTGTAAGGCACTTGAGGAGACTGAAGGTGACCATGACGATGATGATGACGACCATGATGAACATGAGCATCACGGGCATCATGACCACGATGAGCATGAGGGGCATCATCATCATGAGCATCGTCACGAAGGTGAGGAGGAGGACGAGTATGGCATTGGCACGATGATATATCACCGTCGTAAGCCTTTCGACCGTAACAAACTCGACTACTTCGTCCGTAAGTGGCCACGCAACATCATCCGTTGCAAGGGTATCATCTGGTTTGAGGATGACCGTGATATGGCTCTTCTCTTTGAGACGTCGGGTCAGCAGGTACAGTTGCAAGTGACTGGCAAGTGGATAGCCTCTGCCCCACGTAATGAGATGAAGCAGTTGCTCCATGACAACCCCAATATTGAGGCAGACTGGGATGACCTCTATGGCGACCGCATGATAAAGCTCTGCATCATAGGTCAGAACCTCGACAAGGCCAAGATAACGGCCGACCTCGACGCTTGCCTTGGCGAGTAGAGGGCTATCTGAAGGATTTAAGACGTGGCGTGACGGAGTATTTTACTGTCGTCACGCTATTTTTATTGTCCGACCTATTGCCAGAGATGTAAAAAAGCACGATATTTGCACCCGCAAACGGATAGCATAAGGCATCCTGAGCAAGGGAGGTTTCCAGAGTGGTCAAATGGGACAGACTGTAAATCTGCTGCTTCGGCTT
>CAVILU010000249.1:0-3417 GCA_963643535.1 bacterium
CAAGACCCACAGCTTAGAAGGCTGTTGCTCTATCCAGCTGAGCTACGGAACCATCACTTTTGCGGTGCAAAGATAGTGAATTTCATTGACAATAAGCATCCAGTAGTTGGAAACTCCATATAAAAATCACGGGACATCATTACTTTTCGTAATGACATCCCGAGATTGTACTGTTTTCAAATCACTGTACGAAGCGATCCATATGGACATTGAAGACAGACGAGTGCCCTTCACCCTCTTGCCTATCAATTGTACAGCTTGGCAGTCTTACGAAACGAGTCCATTCCCCAGTTATAAAATTATAGAGGAACCCCCTCTCGCATTGAGGGCTCGAACCCGAACGCATCCATAATTCTCTTCTCAGAATATTTCTTATTTCTTGAATTATAAACGACCTCGACTACCAACAGCAAATTTTTGAACGCTTGCCATCGTGGAGCATTGTATGGAACCGTTGGATCGAAAGACTCCCAATATGATATGTCAGGCTCAACATGCGGGGGGACGTTATAATCGGGAATACAAATTTCCGTCTGCATAAGCTCCTCATCCCCCTTGGCGCACATACTCAAATAATTTTTGTAGATCTTGAAAACTGTCTTTTAATGGTCACGCCGTAAATTGGCCATCGACCCCACTGCTTTTCTCAATCTTGTCATTACATTATTTTTTTCTCAGTTTACCACAAAAAGCAAACCACATAGGAGTTGCAAAAATCTCACTCCGCCTCCCGAAGTTTCAGGAAAGCCGCAGCAATCATACCAGGAATTGTAGCCACGCAAGCCACAGCAAAAACATACTCATATGAATGGCTAAGGAGATTGAAGAGGACACCGGCCACCATACCGGGAAGGATAAGGCTGAGCGACATGATAGACGTGCCTATAGCATACTCAGCAGCCTTATACTCGGCATCGGAGACATAGCGCAAAATGGCAAGCATATAGGCCGTGAAACCGAAACCATAGCCAAACTGCTCAGTCATGACAGCCGCAGGCACCCATAGACTCGAAGCCTCGGGCTGAAAATGCGCAAGGGCAACATAGACAAGATTAGGCAAGTTCATAAAGAGAACCATAGGCAGCAGCATCTTGCGCAGGCCAAAACGAGCCGCAAGCATTCCACCAAGGACGCCACCCACGACGAGCATAATCACGCCAAAAGTGCCATAGACAAGTCCACATTGGTCTACTCCAAGCCCCAAACCACCAAGTTCACGGGATTCGACAAGGAAAGGCGTCACCATCTTAGCCAAGATAGCCTCACCAAGGCGATAGAAGGCAAAGAAACAGACGGCAGGGACAACGCCTGGGTGCGAAAAGAAAGACTTAAGCGCACGAAGCAAAATAACCAAACCATCATCCTGTCGGCCCACAGACTCGCGAACCTTAGGCATGCCCCATCGGCAAACAAAGAAGAGTACCAAGAGCACAACACCCGCAGAAGCGATGGCCGAAGCCCAACCCACGGCAGGCGAAACAGACCGCCCCACCCTGCCGGCAATGATAGGAATGAGCCCCGTGGCGGCAACCATGGCTATGCGGTAGAACGTGGAACGTATGCCCACAAAGAAAGACTGGTCGCGCTCCGAAAGCGCCATCATATAATAGCCATCGCAAGCAATGTCGTGACTTGCCGAGGCAAAGGCCACAAGCAGCATCAAGACAAGCGAAACGGGATAGAAAGCAGCGTCCGACAACATAGACGCACCAAGAGCCACAAATAGGATGGCAAGCGCGACCTGCATTGTGAGCACCCACCACCTTTTAGTACGGAAACGCTCGACAAGAGGTGCCCACAGCGGCTTGAAAGACCACGGCAGACAAACTAGGCTCGTCCAGAAAGCAAAAGACTCGACAGAAACGCCCATATCCTTATATAGCAGTGCTGAGGTGGTCATAACGAGGCACGACGGCACTCCCTGGAAAACATATAGAGGCGGCACCCACCGCCAGCCGCTTGCGCTCTTCGTCTGATTGTTCATAAGAGAGGAATTGTTTTATTGTTGTATTGAAAACCGGTCAATGTTATTATCCACAGATTTCACAGAGTAGCACCGACACCGAGCTTTGAGCAGTGTGCAACTCTTGCCACAGATTTCGCTTCGCTCAAAATGGATTCGCACTGATTTTGGAATACGACCGCAGATTTTAAGATAATGCTCAGATTTATTGTTAGAGTCATCTCAGGGAACTCCGATAGTAAAATTAGTCAAGAAGACCGCAATAAGAAAGAGAGGCGGGGTTGAAAATTCAACCCCGCCTCTCGGTAATATTGGTTATGGCCTCAGGAGACCATAGGTATCAGATTTAGGAGAGCTTGCGAGCGACCTCGATTTCCTCGTAGGCCTCGATGATATCGCCAACCTGGATATCGTTGTAGCCCTTGACATTGAGACCACACTCGAGACCAGCGACAACCTCCTTGACGTCGTCCTTGAAACGCTTGAGGCTCTCGAGCTCGCCAGAGTGGACAACGATGCCGTCGCGGACGATGCGCACCTTGCTCTTGCTCTTGACCTTGCCCTCGTTGACGAAGCAGCCTGCGATGGTACCGACCTTGGAAATCTTGAAGGTCTCCTTGATCTCGAGGTTGCCAGTGACCTGCTCGCGAATCTCGGGCGAAAGCATACCCTCCATTGCGCTCTTGAGCTCCTCGATGGCATCGTAGATGATGGAGTAGAGACGGATATCAATCTTCTCACGCTCGGCAAGTTTGCGGGCACCAGCAGAAGGACGAACCTGGAAGCCGATGACGACAGCGTTGGAAGCCGTAGCAAGCATAATATCGGTCTCGGAAATCTGACCGACAGCCTTATGGATGACATTGACACGAATCTCCTCGGTCGAGAGCTTGATGAGAGAGTCGGAGAGAGCCTCGACAGAACCATCCACGTCGCCCTTGACGATGACGTTGAGCTCCTGGAAATTGCCGAGAGCAATGCGGCGACCAATCTCGTCGAGAGTGATATGCGGGGTTGCCCTCATAGAGAACTCACGCTGGAGCTGGTCACGCTTGTTAGCGACCTCCTTAGCCTCCTTCTCGTCCTCGAAGACGTTGAACTTCTCGCCTGCCTGCGGAGCACCGTTGAGGCCGAGTACGAGAGCTGGGGTTGAGGGACCTGCCTCTTCGATACGCTGGTTGCGCTCGTTGAACATAGCCTTGACGCGACCGAAGTTTGCGCCACAGACAACCATATCGCCCGTGCGGAGGGTACCGTTGCGGACAAGCATGGTAGCCACGTAGCCACGACCTTTGTCGAGCGAGCTCTCGATGACGTTGCCGTTTGCCCTGCGGTTGGGGTTTGCCTTGAGTTCCTGGAGGTCGGCGACGAGGAGCACCTTCTCAAGGAGCTTATCGACATTGAGACCCTTCTTTGCGGAAATCTCCTGGCACTGATATTGGCCGCCCCACTCC
>CAVILU010000250.1:0-3402 GCA_963643535.1 bacterium
GGGCAACTACGTCAGCAGCGTTTGCGACATAGCGGGGGAGCGGATGCTCGTAGTATCGCGCAACATATACTCGATCTTTGACAAACGCACGGAGACCTTCACACCCGCCGACTATATATTTAAGGCAGCGAGCGCGGCACCAGGCTCAGCCATAGTATTCGTAGACAGCGACAAGAGCATCTGGATGGCCGATGGCTCGGCATGCTCGATATACTCAACCTCTCAGGAACTCATAACGCAGCGCAGCCTGAAAGGCGACACAGAAGCGAGAATTACGGGATTTTGCGAAAACAAAGAACATATCTACGCCACACACACCGACGGCTCGATAAGCGTATTCGGCAAAGACGGCAGCGGCAAGTGGCAACATTGCAGCACAATAGAGAGCAATGCACCCAAAGACACGCACTATGAGCTCTTCATTGACAGCTCAGGCAACTTCTGGATGACACCTATAGACAGGTATGGCTTGTGGTTCCGCTCAGCAGCCACGGGCGAGTGGACACACTGCGACAGCAAAACAGCCGCGCCATTGCGAATGCCGGACTACATGATCCGCAAAGTCGTAGAGGACAACGAGGGCCGCATCTGGGTGGCAAGCAACCATGGCGGCATAAACATCGTAGACCTGCGAAGCGGCAGCATGACCGAGGTGCGCAGCCATCGCAACCAACCGCGCACCGTGCTGAGCAACAGCATAAGCGACATATACTCAGACAATCAAGGATGCATATGGGTGAGCGACGTAAGCCTTGGCATATCAGTCTTTGGCGAGCCAATCTTCAAATTCGGCATCGACAACCTGGAGGTTGAGGATGCGGGGGCCGACTTCGTGGCTCAAGTGAACTGCGTGGCGGAAGATTCGCATGGAAACCTTTGGTATGGAACCAACGACAATGGACTGCTGAAGGTTGACGCCGGCACGGGCACAAAGCATGTATACAAGAACAGGCCTGGCGACCATAACTCATTGCCAAGCAACATTGTAGTATCCATATGTCCCGATGACAAAGGGGGCATATGGATTGGCACTTTCCTCGGTGGACTGTGCTATTACGACGGGCAGAGCTTCAAGCTTTATAAGGGGAGCAAGACATTGCCTCCGGCAGCAGCAGCCGACAACGTATGGACGGTAGCCCGTGGCGTTAATAACCAACTGTGGGTCGGATCGCTGGGCTTTGGCGTTGCAATGATTGACGAGCGAAGTGGGAAATGGGCGCAGTGGAGGCAGGCAGATGGATTGCAGTCGGACTACGCGTCTAAGATTGTGTCGATGCGCGACGGACGTGTGGCTGTCGGCACTTCGGACGGTGTATGCGTCATCGATATTAGCAGAGGCGACGCCGTCATCCCAGTGTGCGACAGTGTTTTACGACATAACATGAACATTGTGGATCTTTGCTATGATACGCGCGGATTGCTCTGGCTGTGCACAAATGCCGGGCTGCACATTGTAGACGGCAAGACACTAAGGTACGTAGGCCACATAGGCAAAGAGGAGGGCCTCAACACGGATGCCATCCTCGGAATCACAGAAGATAAGAGGCGAATAATGTGGGTAACCACAACCCACGGCATATCGAGCGTAGAGGTCACCAAAGACGACCGTGACGGCAACGTCAACTTCCGCACCTACAACTATAATGACCAAGACGGCACTCTCGTAGGCTCAATAAACGAGCGCGCAGTGGCATGCACATCGAGCGACGAGATAATAGTAGGCCGCGCCAATGGCGTAAACCGCTTCCGCCCCGAGAAGATAAGGTACAACACCGAGAAACCCAAAGTGACGTTCACGACGCTCAGCACCTTTGGCAAGGAGACACCAATTGGAACTGGGACTGACGGAGAGTATCGACTGGAGCAGGCACTCATGTACTGCAACAAGATTGAACTGCCGTACGACGTCAACATGTTCAGCGTGACATTCTCGACACTCAGCAACATCTTGCCCGAGAAGGTGACTTACACATATAAACTCGAAGGCTTCAACTCGAACTGGATAACGACTTCGGACAACAACGCAACATATACCAACCTATCGCCAGGAGAGTATCGCCTTGTGGTCCGTGCCGCAAATTGCGACGGATTGGAGTGTGAGGAGGCTGCCGAATTGCGCATTGTAATAACCCCGCCTTGGTGGCGCACGGGATGGGCATATTTCATCTATGTCGTATTGATTATTGGCGGCACATTCCTATCAATCAAATGGATAAGAGACCGAGACGAGGCCAAATTCCGACTTCGCCAAATGATGGACGAAGTGGAGCATCAGAGACAAGTGGACGACCTCAAGCTGCGTTTCTTCACCAATGTGTCCCATGAATTGCGTACGCCTCTGAGCCTCATCGTGTCGCCACTCGAGAATATATTGGAGTCCATGCCTAAGCAGGATCCCAATCATAGCCAGATAGAGCTCATCCACCGCAATGCGATAAAGTTGCTCAACATGGTCAACCAGATTCTCGACTTCCGCAAGACAGACATGGGCGGTATGACCCTCAACCTCTCGGAAGGCGACCTCGCAAGTTTCACAAAGCAACATTGCGACTCGTATGTCATGCTCGACAAGAAGAACATAAACTTCAGCTTCACGAACAACGCAGAGAACATCTACATGAAGTTCGACAAGGACAAGATTGGAAAGGTGGTAACAAACCTACTATCCAATGCGTACAAATTCACGCCCGTCGGTGGCAGCGTCGCAGTGAGCGTAAGTTTGAGCGAAGACCGCAAGAAAGCCATAATATCCGTGGCCGACACGGGAGTTGGCATTGCGGACGAGCATAAGAGTCACATCTTCGAGCGATTCTACCAAGTTCCGCAGAAAGATGCGTCCATTGCCGGCAGTGGCATAGGCCTCCACCTTGTAAAGGACTTCGTATCGATGCACCGCGGAGCAGTATCCGTAGTAGACAACGTCGGCGGTGGTTCCGAATTCATAGTGGAATTACCTGTAAACCTTGGCATAGAAGAGAACGCCGAGGAGAGAAAGGAGCCCACAAAAGCAGAGCCCGCAGCAATAGAGACAGAGAGCGAAGAGAGAGACAAGACAAACGGCAAGAGACTGGTTCTCATCGTCGACGACAACGCAGACTTCCTCTCCTTATTGAACGACACACTCAGGGCCGACTACGACATCATCGAGGCCAGCAATGGCCAAGAGGCGTTTGAGAAGATTGTGGACAAGATGCCCGACCTCATCATAACCGACGTCATGATGCCGATAATGGACGGCAACGAGCTATGCAGCAAAGTAAAGAGCGACATACGCACGAGCCACATACCCCTCATAATGCTCACAGCCAAGACCGCCGAAGAGCACAACATCGAGGGCCTGGCCAACGGAGCCGACGACTACTTGACTAAACCCTTCAACCCCAAGATACTGAGGCTTAAGGT
>CAVILU010000251.1:0-3381 GCA_963643535.1 bacterium
GTGCAGCCATGTGTTGTTCTCAATTGCCAAGTGAGGCTCGGTCTTGCGGAGAGCCATGGTTTGCTTGCGCCTGATGGCCTTTATAGCAGCCTTTTCCTTTGGCAATGAGTTGTTAATCTTCCGCAGTCCCTTGACATCGTCATTGATAAACGAGTTTGTGAGAGCTACGAACGTGTTGGATATGTACTCAAAGTACTCTTTCTCGTTGAGCGCAATGTAACGCTTGAGAAGTTGCCAAGTCTCTGAGCGATCTTTCGATGCTACGATGTCGGCATAAACTTTCTCTTTCTCAGACTTCTCGGCTGTAGCCTTTCGTTTGTACTCTACGTTATTGCGGATAAGTATAATGATGGATATGATCACGATTGCGCCGGAGACGTAAATCCCGCCAAAATGCATCGCAATGACAAAGATTGCTGCAAGAATAAATGATGCGCCGGCCGTGACAAGCCAACCACCAATGACTGAAATTACACCCGTAATACGGAAAACCGCACTTTCTCGTCCCCACGCACGGTCCGCAAGAGAGCTACCCATGGCAACCATAAAGGTTACGTACGTAGTGGAGAGTGGCAATTTGAATGATGTTCCAAGAGCTACAAGCAGTCCCGCTAGAACGAGATTTACAGATGCGCGGACAAGGTCGAATGCGGCACCTTCGGGCATTATTGCCTCATTGGTGTCAAATCTGGTGTTGACCCATCGTCTGAGTCTGTCTGGCGTATGGTCGTCTACCCACTCACCTACGTTGCGCGAAAATCTAACGATATGGCGTGCTGCACTCGAGGAACCGAACATTTCATCGCCGCCTTCTTGGCTCGAAAGGCTTACAGATGTGCGTACAACATTTTTGGCTTTCTCTGAACTTACGAGAGATATCACCATGATGACGCCAGAGATAATCAAGAAGTAGATTGGCGTGTGGCTCGGATCGTTAAGCCGCTCCATCGTCATGCTGGCTGGTTCCGCAACACCTGACGCTATGCCATCCTTGAAGTATCCGAAAATCTCAAATCCAGAGACTGGTACGCCAATAAAGTTCACCAAGTCATTGCCGGCAAAGGCCATTGCCAATGATGTGGTTCCGAATAATACAACGACGCGGAGAACATTTACTCCCAAAGCGTATAGGATTTGCGCAAGAATGGTAGATCCAATGAAGCTCAACAGTACAATAGTGCCGGTGTTTTCATCGATAAACGATTTGAACTCTTGAGTCATAAAGCTCATATCGCGCACACCCTTGATGAGCATAAAGTAAATGATGGCTGTGATGCAAAGACCACCAAAGATGCCAATCTTCCACTTGAGGTTTCGCTGGAAGTTGAATGAAAATATGAGTCGTGTGATGTACTGAACAAGTGCGCCAAAGAAGAAAGCTATCGCGACGGACAGGAAGATCGCAATGATAACGGTCAACGCCTTATCGGTGTTGATAAACTCTGAGATTGGCAGATGTGAACCGTCGGAGAGCACTTTAGCCGCTGCTAATGTGAACGATGCACCGAGGAGCTCAAATACGCGGCTGACTGTTGTGGATGTCGGCAGGCCTAATGAGTTGAATATGTCCAGTAGAATAATGTCGGCGACCATTACGGCCATAAACACATTCATCAATTCGGCAAATGTGAAGTGTTGCGGCTGGAAGATGCCATGCCTTGTGAGGTCCATCATGCCGTTGCTGAAGCATGAACCGATGAATATGCCAATTGCGGCAAATATAAGGACAGTCTTATATGAACCCGCTTTAGAGCCTACTGCCGAATTAAGGAAGTTTACGGCATCGTTGCTCACGCCAATTGACAAGTCTAATATTGCCAATGCAAATAGGAAAATGACAATGCAGAGGTAGAGTGTCTCCATGCTTGCTATTTAAGTGTGGTATGGTCGCTTTTGTAATGCGTTTTACAAAAGTATAACAATGCTATTAAAAAACGGTCTGCGAGGTGGTTAATTTTAGTTTAGCTCGCAAATACGCTTTTTTTGCTTAACTTAGCGTCAGATAGCCGAGTGCGTGTTAACCTAACCCTTTCAAAAACGCCATCGGTTAAATATAACGACAAATCAAACCTAAGAAGAGAAATGGCAAACAAAGCAATCATCACAGTTGTAGGCAAAGATACCGTTGGCATCATTGCAAAGGTGTGCACCTACCTGGCGGAGAACAACATTAACATTCTCGACATCTCGCAGACCATCGTGCAGGACTACTTCAACATGATGATGGTGGTGGATGCGGCTTCCGCTTCCAAGCCCTTCGAGAACGTTGTCGGCGAACTGTCTGAACTCGGCACCAGCATCGGAGTCCAGATTAAGTGCCAACGCGAGGATATCTTCGACAAAATGCACCGCATCTAAGATATTTCTCTTTCATGGCGGTCGTCACAATCAACGTCCCGTCTCATTCAAGTTATAGACTCCAACGGAGTATTTGGTGTAACTTCAAATAAAGGATTTTCAAGTGATTAATATATCTGAGGTCATCGAGACAAACAAGATGATCGAGCAAGAAAACCTCGATGTGCGCACAATCACCATGGGCATCAGCCTTCTGGATTGTGCTCGCGCAACGACGGTAGATGCACTTTGCCGTAATGTCTACGACAAGATTATGAGTAAGGCTCAAAATCTTGTCAAGACAGGTGAGGATATCAGCCGCGAGTTCGGTATCCCCATTGTCAACAAGCGTGTTAGCATAACTCCTGCTGCAATTGTTGGCAGCGGTATTTGCCAAAGCCCCGATGATTACGTGAAACTCTGCCAGACCCTCGATAAGGTTGCTCACGATATCGGAATCAACTTCCTCGGCGGTTTCTCTGCTATCGTAAGTAAGGGTATGACCCCATCCGATGAGATGCTTATTCGTTCTTTGCCACAGGCTCTTGCTACCACAGAACTTGTTTGTTCTTCGGTTAACCTTGGCTCTACCAGGACGGGCATCAATATGGATGCGGTAAGGCTTATTGGTCAGACTGTCAAGGATATCGCTCTTGCAACTGCGGATAAGGATTCTTTTGGTTGTGTCAAGTTTGTCGCTCTTTGCAATGCACCCGATGACAACCCATTTATGGCCGGTGCTTTCCATGGCGTCTCTGAACCCGATGCTGTGATCAATGTTGGTGTCTCTGGCCCTGGTGTCGTCAAACATGCTCTTACGCATATTCACGGTCAGTCTTTCGAGGTGCTTTGTGAGACAGTCAAGAAGACTGCGTTTAAGATTACGCGTGTCGGTCAGCTCGTTGCGCAAGAGGCTTCTCGTCGTCTTGGAGTGCCATTCGGCATTATTGATTTGTCTCTCGCGCCAACGCCTGCTATCGGAGATTCTGTTGCTGATATTCTCAAGGAGATGGGACTTCAACAGTGTGGTGCTCCTGGTACTAC
>CAVILU010000252.1:0-438 GCA_963643535.1 bacterium
GTCAACAGAGTGTCAGAGTTAAACGCCGCATCGCCAATAGCAATTAAAGTCTCGGGGAACGAAACAGATGCCAAAGAAGAACAGTCATCAAAAGCATGAGCCCCAATCGAATCCAATTCCTCGGCAAAGACTATGCCATTAGAGAAAGAATATGAGCAACCATTGAACGCGTAATCCCTAATAATAGTGGTCTTGGAGAGATCTACATCAACTTTAACGCAATTAAAGAAAGCACGCTCACCTACCGAACCGATATATGCGGCATCAGTGCTGCCGCTCACGGATCTAAGACTAACGCAGCCAGAGAAAGCGGAAGCGCCAATCTTAAAATTCTCCGAGGCGAAAGTGACCTTCTGCAAAAGAGTAGCTCCTGCAAAGCCCGAATCTGCAACGGTTACGACAGAAAAAGTAGCACCCGTCTGACCATCAGCAGTGAGC
>CAVILU010000252.1:454-3373 GCA_963643535.1 bacterium
TTGCAGGAATGTTCACCTCGGTTCCAAGCGATGCGTTGGGTACACTCGACACGCTAACAGTGAGTTCACTGTCAGACAATACAGTGTACCGAAGGTTGTCAACATCGATCTCAGCCTGCGCCTCGGCAACAACAGCCGAAACGGAGAGCAGGGCTGTCGAAAATAAGGTCTTTATAATTCTCATACGACTCATCTTTTAGGCGGCATGGGGAGGTTTTTGTGGTGTGTATTGGTAGGTTTTCCAAACCGCCTTATGCAAAAGTAACATTAACAAGATTAATATCAAATAGCGAAGTGCACCTTTTAAGAAAATGGCACAACTCTTAAAAGACTTAAGAGTTAAGAAACAGCAGTGATAAGATTATAACATTATGTTCCTTACTGAACACGAGTCACGCTCTTTTAGACTGATTCTCAAACACGTACGTTCGGCATACAGACCGAACAGTACCGTCTTTTCAGGGGCTTGTTACGACGCGAGGTGGATTATTGTTTCACCAATGGTGGACGAAAATATTTTCACAGGCAGGAATATCGAGGGCACGAGATGCAAAAATTGTCTACTCATGCGTTGGACGATTGTTGCGTTCGCGCGCTCGCACATACAAAAAAATACGCTCCTTAGAGGCAAAGGACCTCCAAAGAGCGCAATGTAAATATTGCAGATAGGCCGCCTAACGGACAATCACCTTGGCTGAGTTCTTGCCAACGCGAACAATGTAGAGGCCCGAGGCAGGGGCCACAAGGGAATTGTTCACAGAGGAAGCCACAGGAGCGCCTGTAAGACTGTAGAGAGTCTTGAGTTCTCCGTCCGCTCCTGAAATGACAACCGAACGGCCAAACACGGAAATAGAGACCTTGCTTGCGGGAGATGAGAGGGTGGATGTGGGAGACTGGCCACCAAAGTTCATATTGATGGACTTGTTGTGGTCGAATGTGAGAGTCACGCTCTCGTCGCCATAATTGATGATCTTGGTCGTGCCCTGCATTATGCTTGCGGGACGCTCGTCGTATGTGATGGATATCAGGCTGCCATTGTTTGCAAAGCGTTTGCCGGAAGTTATGTGTTCCATATCCGTTACGCCATAGTCAACGGCGTAGAGTGCATTTGTCACGCCATTTCTCACAGTTGCGGCCACGGGGACTGCCTTGCCTTGCGACCAACGGGCCGAGTAGTTGCCAGTGTAGCCCGCACCCTCGTAGTTGAGCCAGTAAGCCACCACGCCACTAGCGAACTCATTGTCGTCGAACTCGCGGACCATCTTGTTTAGCTCCTCTGTGGTATATGCGAACTCATCACCATCGAGAGACTTATTGCCACCTGCCTGGCGCAGCTTCTGCCTTGCCATCTTAATCTTTGCAGTCTTGCTGTTGCGGACACCGAGATTTTGCTTGATGGTAATGCAACGCTTGTTTACGCCCATCGCAAAGACCTCGTCGATGCGGAAGATGCCGTTTATGGAGGCATTCTCGCCTGCGTCCTTGGCGAGGCAGACGCTTATCGTCTTGCCCTTGATGACTGGGCTATCCTCGTCGATAATTATGCTGCCAGTGAAGCTGAAATTGTTCACCGAGCCATTAATGGACTTCGCCAGGAGGGGGATAAAAATGGTATCGTTTTCTTCGAAGTACGAGTCGGAGTCGTTGAGATCCACGTAGATTGTTGCGTTGTTGAGAGCGAGACCGTTAATCTCCGCATCCACGCCAATGGTGCTGAAGAGGCCGGAGGAGCGCACGGAGAGGTTGTTGATAATTGCGTCGTTCATCGAGCCATTGAATGACGATGCCACCGTCGGGAGTTTCTCCATTACGTTATGGATATTGTCCGCCGAGAGGGATTCGAGCTCAATGAAATTCGGCTCAAACGTCAGTTCCTCAGCAAAATTAATGTTGGCGCTGGAATATCCGCTATTCTCGTCGGAGAGGGCCGCAAACAGATCTGTGAAATCTTGAGTGGTCTTGATGGTAACCGTATTGCCATCAACAGCGAAACTGTAGAGGCCATGGAACTCAAACTTTGTATCCGACGACGCCGTTGCCCATTCACTGCCCGTCTTATAGGAGTCAAGACTTGCGTTGGGGACATAGATGTTTACAGTATCACTTGTAGTCTTGATGTCATTGAAAGCACCGCTATAGAACTTAGGGGGCGTGACGGCATAACACCTAATAGTCGTAAGATTATTGCAACCAGATAAGATATTGTTTTCGAACCATGTGACAGTCTTGGGCAACGTCAGGGACTCGAGGCTCGAGAGGGAAGAGAATGCATTCTCGGCAATCGTCTCCACGCCATCACCAATAACGATGGTCTTGATGCCGCAGCTCTTGCCTGCAAAAATCTGCCCTATGGAACTGAGTGCCGTGCCGTCCTCGATAACGAAAGTCTCAAGATTTGTGCAGCCCTCGAAGCAAGTGGATCCAATCTCCTTCACACCCTTTGGGATGAAAACAGAGGTGATGCCCAAGCAATCTTGGAATGCATTGGAACCGATAGACTTAAGATTAACAGGGAAAGAGGGGAAAGTAAGATCGCCGCATACCGCGAAAGCCGACTCGCCAATAGAGGTGAGCGACGACGGGAAGACAACATAACCCAAAGCAGTGCAGTCATAGAAGGCCATAGAAGGAATCGACTCAATGCCCTCAGAAAGCGTGATGTTTTTAAGAGACGTGCAGTCCGAGAATGCTCTCTCGCCAATAGAGGAGATTGAGCCACTCCCGGAGAGTTCGACCGTCGCCAATGACGCGCTACCACTGAATGCCGATTTACCTATCGCGAGATTAGGGGCCTCGATTGTGACGCTCTCAAGCGAGGACTCAGCAAAACCTTCGTCCGAAATGCCAACGACAGTGCACTCGGACTCGGCATCGCCCCACTTAACTTTCTCGGGGATGGTGACGGATGTCGCGGTAGCC
>CAVILU010000253.1:0-592 GCA_963643535.1 bacterium
CGAGGTCTCTAATACTGATGTCATCGGCATCGACGAGGCTCAGTTCTTTGGTGATGAACTAGTTGAAGTTTGTGAATCATTGGCAGCCGATGGCATCCGCGTCATTGTTGCTGGTCTCGATATGGATTATCTTGGCAGACCTTTTGGCCCCATGCCTCGTCTGATGTCTATTGCCGAATATGTCAACAAGGTGCACGCTATTTGTGCTCATTGTGGCTCGGTTGCGCAATTTTCGCACCGCATTTCGGAGAGTAACCAGCTCTTTGTCTTGGGCGAAAAGGATATCTATGAGCCTCTTTGCCGTTCGTGCTTCATCGAGGCTCTTGAGAAGGAGAAACAATTACTTCAGACTGCCAATTAAGAGTTAATATATATGAAGAGTTTGACTTTGGCTGAGGTGGCTGCTATTTGCCACGCTGATGTTGTTGGAGACCCCAAGAGGAGTTTCTCCGAGATTATTACTGATAGCCGACGATTGTTCGTCCCTGTCAAGTCTCTTTTCGTCGCACTCAAAGGAGACCGCCATAATGGAGAGAATTACGTCTCCGACCTCTACGAGCGCGGCGTTCGACTCTTTATCTGTTCCCGTGGC
>CAVILU010000253.1:602-3367 GCA_963643535.1 bacterium
CTGACCGCTTCCCAAATGCTTCGTTTGCACTAGTAGACGATTCTTTGGCGGCGATGCAGCAACTTGCCGCTTCCCATAGGGCTGCCATGAAGGCTAATGTGTTGGCTATTTGTGGCAGCAATGGAAAGACCATTGTGAAGGAGTGGCTCAGCCAATTGGTAGCCGATGACGTACGCTCTGTGCGTTCCCCGCGTAGTTTTAATAGCCAAGTGGGTGTACCCCTCTCTGTTCTTAATATCGAGAACGAGACGGAGCTTGCGATAATTGAGGCCGGCATCTCTCAGCCTGGTGAAATGGCTCGCTTGGAGTCGATTATCCGTCCCGACGATGTCATCATCACCAACATAGGCCTTGCGCACCAAGAGAATTTCCCCTCGTTTGAGGTCAAACTCAATGAGAAAGTCAAGCTTGCCACACGTGCCAAACGCGTATTTTTCAGTTCAGACCAGGCTGAAGTCGCAGCTTCCGTCCGTGAGAATTGTCCCAATGCCGAACTCGTAAGCTGGGGAGGCTCATCTGATGCCAATTTCCAAGTTTCGCATTCTGTCGATGCTTCTGGTTTGCATATCTCGGTAACCCATAATGGTGTCACGAGTCTCTTCTCGTCACAGCGTCTAACGGACGATATCTCAGCCGAGAATATGACGCACGCCATAGTCTACGCTCTCTCAATCGGCATCAAACCAGAACATGTCGCCGCACGTGTGTCTGCTCTCGACAGTGTGGGTATGAGGCTCGAACAAAAAGAGGGGCATAATGGTTGCACGATTATCGACGATGCCTATAATGCCGACATAACTTCACTCGAGGTCGCTCTAGATATGCTTTATGTCATGGGCAGCCGTAAGTCGTTGACCAGGACTATTATTCTTTCCGACCTTCAGCAAACCGGCCTTCCTGATGCTCTGCTCTATTTCCGTGTGGCAAGACTTCTCGACGAGAAACGCGTCGATCGTCTCATCGGTATCGGTCCGCACATTTCAGCTAACATGGCCGGCCGTCCCGGGGCTACATTCTTTGAGTCGACGGACGATTTCTTGCGCAGGATGTCTACCGCCGATTTTCACAATGAGGCAATTCTTCTCAAAGGTCAACGTTCCTTCTGTTTCGAGAAGATAACGACAATGCTAGAGTGCCTGCGCAACCGCACGGTGATGGAGGTCAATCTGTCCGCCCTAGCGCACAATATCTCTTATTTCCGCCATTTCCTTAAGCCTGAGACAAAACTCTTGGCTATGGTGAAAGCCTATTCCTATGGCACTGGCTCATTTGAGATCGCCAAACTTATGCAACAGCAAGGTGTTGATTACCTTGGTGTCGCATTTGCTGATGAGGGTTACGACCTTCGCATAGCTGGCATTACGTTGCCAATCATCGTGATGAATCCGGAGCCGCATAGCTTCGACCTTATGCTCAAGCATGATCTTGAGCCTCAGATATATGGTTTCGATGAGCTTGGCGCTTATTCCGATGCCGTGCGCCGTGCTGGTCTTGACGCCGCACCCGTGCATATAAAATTCAATACGGGTATGAACCGCTCCGGTTTCTGCGTAGACGAAGCCGAGGCTGTGGCTCAAAAACTTGTAGAGCTTGGCAACCTTAGAGTGATTTCCTCTTTCTCGCATCTTGTTGAGAGTGAGGATTCCTCAAAGGATGAGGGTACGTTGAGCCAAATCAAGATGTTTGAGGGGGCTACATCGGTACTCGCGGATAAAATTGGCTATAAGTTCATTCGCCATATTCTCAATTCTGCTGGAATAGAGCGTTTCCCTGACCATCAAATGGAGATGGTTCGCCTAGGCATTGGCCTCTATGGCGTTTCCGCTGTCGATAATAAGCGACTCTCTAATGTCGCTACACTGAAGAGTTATATATCCTTGGTTCGTAAAGCCAAAGAAGGTGAAACGGTAGGTTACAATCGTCGCACTCTTCTCAAACGGGATTCTCTTATTGCTATTGTACCAATTGGCTATGCCGACGGAGTGGACAGGCGTTTGAGCAATGGGGTGGGGCGCGTCCTCATCAATGGAGTCTTTGCGCCAATCGCAGGTAATGTCTGTATGGATATCATTATGGTCGACGTGACTGACGTTCCTAATGTCAAGGCAGGAGATACTGTGGAACTCTTTGGTGACGCAGAGCCCGTTTGGGAGATGTCTAGCAAGATTGGCACCATACCGTACGAGATTCTCACAGGTATTGGACGTCGTGTCAAGAGAATTTATTTTGTAGAGTAAAATCGGGATGAATACTATTCTCTTGGCTATCGGTAAGACTGATGCTCCATATATCCAAACCGGAATATCGGAATATGTCTCGCGCCTGAAACACTATATCCCGTTCGAGCTCAAGGCTTTGCCCGATGTGAAAAATGTGAAGAATATGACCACCGAGCAACAAAAGGTGGCCGAGGGCAAGCTTATCCTCTCGCAGGTTGAGGCCTCCGATTTGCTTATCCTTCTCGATGAGGGTGGCAAGATGTTCACATCTCGGGAGTTCGCCAATTTCTTTGTCAAGACAACTTCTTCTGGTGTCAAGCGCGCAGTCTTCGTTATCGGCGGCCCTTATGGTTTCTCTTCCGAAGTATATGCCCGGGCAAACACAAAGGTGTCATTATCACCTATGACGTTCTCTCATCAAATGGTTCGTCTTATTTTTGTAGAGCAGCTCTACAGGGCTCAGACGATAATTAAGGGAGAGCCCTATCATCACGATTAATAGTTCACCGAGCTATTAAGCCAAAGTGAGCTACTGATAATCTATCC
>CAVILU010000254.1:0-3365 GCA_963643535.1 bacterium
GTTCAGCGAATGCCCACAAAGAGTCCCGATAACAGAGCACCGAGCACCACGAACTACCACGCAACTGTGAACCGAGTACTGTTCAGCGAATGCCCACAAAGAGTCCCGATAACAGAGCACCGAGCACCACGAACTGTTAACTGCTAACTGTTAACTGTTAACTGTTCAAAATTCCAGCCTCATCCCCAACTTCTTAGCCGCCTCATAAGCCTCCATATCAAAGGAGTACATCTTGGGCGACCTGTAGGGGTTGCCGGTGACCTTCTCGCCCGTGTCGCGGATATAGCCGAGGTTGAGCATCTTCTTTTGGAAATTGCGTCGGTCCTGGAGGCGGGTGTCTGTGCCGTCGGGGTCCAGTATGGCAATGTAGATGTTTTGCAGCTGTGGCATGGTGAACTTCTCATCCAACAGCTCGAAGCCTATCGGCGCGAAGTGTATGCGCTCCTGGAGTGCCCTCAGGGCCTTGGCGAGTATCTTCTCGTGGTCGAAAGCCAATTCGGGGTGCTCCTTTACGGGGAACCATTTGGCCCTTACGGCGTCGTCGCCACCTATCACCTCGTGGTCCTTCGAG
The DNA here is from genome assembly GCA_963643535.1 of bacterium. GTDB lineage: Bacteria > Bacteroidota > Bacteroidia > Bacteroidales > Marinilabiliaceae > W3P20-009. Next base: position 572 of record CAVILU010000254.1, read on the forward strand.
CGCACGAGGGCGAAATAAGAGATTGAGATTACTTGGTCGTCATGCCCCTTGTCGCGGTCGGGCTCGCTGAATGCGCCAATCTGCTCAAGGTAGATATCCTTCATGCGGGTCTCCTCCTCAAGCTCCCTCTTTACGCACATCTCGGCGCTCTCCCCTTTCTGGAGGAAGCCGCCCGGCAGAGCCCATTTGCCCTTGAATGGCTCCACGCCGCGCTGGATGAGCAGTATGTCGAGGCTGTTCTCGTCTATGTCGAATCCGAATACCACGGCGTCCGTGGCCACCGACGGGTGCCAAAATGGCGACTCCCACATCTTTGTCTCCTCGTTCCTTTTCATATTGTGTAATTTATACACGCAAAATTAGCCACAATTATCCTAATCCACAATCGAAATGTAGGTTTGTAGCGACGTTGGCGGACTCGTAATTGCCAATTGCCGCGCATTCTTTCGTTGAGCGAAACCGTACGTTTGAATAAAACCCCATCCCTATGCAGAATACATATCCTCAGTTGTTGAAAACATTACCCCACCCCAATACGCAATTCTATATTTGCATTGTCGAAAGACGAAGAAATATCGCCTGCCGACACAATAAAAATAGCATTAGAGTGTTTTCATAATAGAGGTTTTGAGTAACCCAGAAGCGTCGAGATGACGTGGAGGGGCGCCGCCAACGGGCGACGCGGTATTTGGTTAATTACAACGAAAAAGGCTCCGTGCTGGCTGTTGGCTGGCGCGGAGCTTTTTCAGTTCACAGTTCACAGTTAGCAGTTAACAGTTCGCGGCACCCCGCGCGTGGGGGTGCCGCGTAATTGTCAATTGTTATTTGTCAATTGTCAATTGAAGGGGCGTTTTTCGCCGTGCGTTGAAACGTGCATTGCCCCGCGCGGGGGGTCCCGTAATTGTCAATTGTCAATTGTAAATTGTCAATTGAAAAAAAGTTCCCGCCGACGGAGGGCATAATCTCCATCGGCGGGCTGTTTATGAGAAAATCACAATCAAACAGAGCCGGACCGTTGTCCTGACTCAGTCCCTGTCGTCGCGACAGAGGCTACTAAAAACCTCCATTATGAAAAACTATCACTTTCTCTTTAGACATTGCAAATGTAGCCGCGTGGCCGTCTAGCGTCAATTTTTTTCAACATCTGCGGCCTTATGCTCAATGAATTTGCGTTCGTATATCTGTTCTGCACCCTTCCGCTGCCCTTTTATGTATTTATCCGCGCACTTATTACCGCAATACGTGATTATCTATGCAATAAAACACTAAATTCGCAACCCTATGGCGAACGGTTTATCTCTTTTGGGCTCAATTCCCGCCTCGTCGCACCTCCTTGCCTCGCTGATGCCCGAAATTAAGGGCGTCGGCAACAAGATTTCGCGCCTCGTAAGCAGTGGGGAACTCATACGTCTCCGCCGCGACCTCTACGTGGCCCGCCCCCGAGAAGGCGACAACCCAATATGCCTAGGCCTCGTGGCAAATATGCTTCATACGCCTTCGCTCTGCTCTATGAGCTCGGCCCTCCGTTTCTATGGCCTTATACCTATGACCGTCACGGGCGTAGACAGCGTCACCACAACCCGTGCTTGCGAATACCGTACGCCTCTCGGGCGTTTCACCTACGCATCCGTGCCGCCCGAGGTCTTTTCGCTCGGGGTGACGCAGTGCACGGCGGCGGGGCAGAACTTCGTCATTGCCACGCCCGAGCGCGCCTTGTGCGACCTCGTGGCCTGTTCGCCCGGCGTGTCGCTCCGCTCTGTTGCCGACGCCGAGCGGTATCTGGCGGAGGATATCCGTTTCGATATGGATGTCTTTGTCGAGCTCAATCCCGGAATCCTCGAGGCCTATTCGCATCTTGGGCGCAAAGGGGCTTCTATATACGCCATCATAAAACTCCTGCAACGTGAACGAGCTTTATCGTAAAATGATCTCGGCTGCCGACCAGGCCACCGACCTCGGGCTGCGTGTCGGCCGCTACAAGGCTGCGCAGGTCATAATCCTTTCGGGCCTCAGCAGCGCCCATTTCTTCGACCATGCGGCTTTCTATGGCGGCACTTGCCTCCGCATATTCCACGGCGTCGACCGCTTCAGCGAGGACATGAAGTTCACGCTCCTCGAGCCCGACCCCGATTTCAGCTTCGAGCCTTACCTCAAGAAGATTTATGACGAGTTCGCCCTCGTGGGCCGACAAGTGGAGATCAAGCAACGCAAATCCCGCGGCGGCGTGGGCCACGACTCCATCTCGGCAGGCGACATCCTCACCTACGAGGTGCATTCCCTGTTGGACAAGCCGGAGAAGATCCGCATAGAGATTGTCACCCGCCCAGTGCTGCATTTCGAGACCGAGCTGCGCCTCTCGGTCCACCCCCGCTCTTTCGCGGCGCGCTGCCTGGCCCTGCCCTACCTCTTCGCGTGCAATGCCCATTGCCTCGCTTTCTGCTCTTGCGGACAGGGATATCGTGGTGCCGATTGGTTTGATTTTGAATGGTTTGTGCGCCACGGCGTGCGCCTCAGCGAGGCTTTCCTCCTTGCCAAGATTAAGCTTGTGAACAATGTTGATCTTACTCTCGACGAGTTCCGTGCCAAGCTTGGTGAGCGAATCTCCGCCACCCGCATAGACGACGTGAAGTCCGACATCGAGTCCTTCCTAATCAACAATCATACTGTAGACCACTGGAACAAGGCCTACTTCCTGGAGCTGGCAAGAAACATTGAATACAGTTAGCAGTTAACAGTTAACAGTTAACAGTTAGCAGTTAGCAGTTAACAGTTAGCAGTTAACAGTTAGCAGTTA
>CAVILU010000255.1:0-2339 GCA_963643535.1 bacterium
GCTCATTGCCAACGTCACATGCTCAGCAAGCAACAACAACGTAACCGACAACAAGTCCAAAGGCCTGGTAACAGTAGTGTACGCCACCAACCTCCATTGCGACAAGTGCAAGAAGAAAATCGAAGGCAACATAGCTTTCGAGAAAGGCGTGAAGGACCTACAAGTAGACGTAAAGGAGAAAACCGTAACCGTCACCTACAAAAAAGACAAGACAGACAGCGAAAAAATTCTCAAGGCTATCCAAAAACTCGGATACACTGTTCTCATCAAGGAGGAGAAGGAGGTCAAGTAAAGAACGACAAATTCACGGCACCCAGGCCTCAAATACATTCCATACTCAAACTTCAAAAGCAACAACAAAACGATGCGAGTCAACATCATAGGCGGAGGCGCTGCAGGCTTCTTTGCGGCAGTCAACATAAAGGAGATGCGCCCAGATGCAGAAGTCACGATCATCGAGCGCGGCGCAGACGTGCTTCGTAAGGTGGCAGTGTCTGGCGGTGGCCGATGCAATGTGACAAACACGTTTGAAGGGATCAGCGACCTTGCTGAGGTTTACCCGCGTGGCCATAGGTTGATGCGTAAACTGTTCCACTCTTTCGGCCCGCAGGATGCCAAAGAATGGTTCGAGAAACGAGGAGTGAAACTAGTGGTGCAGCAAGATCATTGCATTTTCCCGGCCACTCAAGATTCGCATACCATCATCAATTGCCTTTCAGGGCGGGCACAGACTTTGGGTGTTGAGTTGCGCACAAATGTAAAGAATATTGACGTAGACGGAATATTGGGACGCGGCGAGATTGTCGTTATTTGCACTGGCGGCATGTCTAATTGCGAGGCTCTCGGTTGGGCTGGCATTCCCGCCGAGGATATTGAGAAACCAGTGCCATCGTTATTCTCTATCGCAATAGCGGACGAAGAGATGCATAACCTTATGGGTACGGTGGCAAAAGATGTAACTGTAAGCATTGCCGGCACAAAACATAAGGCTCAAGGTGATATGTTGCTCACACATTGGGGTGTAAGCGGACCGGCAATACTACGACTCAGCAGCTATGCTGCCAAAACTCTTTCAGATTCAGGATACAAAGGCACGCTCGTTATAAATTGGCTCGGAAAATCAGAAGAGCAAACTAAAACTGAGTTGGAGAAAATAGCGGCCTCGTCGCCCTTGAAAACAATAATCAATGCCCACCCACAAGAAGTAACAAGCCGATTGTGGGAACATATCGTGCACCACAGCCTCGGCAATGTCGACCAGAAAAAATGGAAAGAATTGGGCAAAAAGGAGTTCAATAAGCTGCTCCAAGGTCTGACGGCCGCCACATACCCTATCAAAGGTCGCGCACCGTTTAAAGACGAGTTTGTAACAGCAGGAGGAGTAAGTCTCAACACATTAAACTCCAACACACTTGAGAGCAAACGCAAACCCGGTCTTTACTTCGCCGGCGAGGTAATAGATGTAGACGGAGTCACCGGTGGCTTCAACTTTACCGCAGCCTGGAGCACCGCAATGGCAATAGCGCGCGCAATCGCGGAAAAGAAATAGTTTCTTTGGGGTAAAAAGTACGCAGCCGCTACTCTCTGGCGGCTGCCGCTTTGCCAACCACAACACCTCCGGCAGAGACAGACGCAGGCGCAATATATAGAGCCAAATAGCTGCCGACAAATGGGATAATCATCACGAGGGCGAACAAAAGCCCAAGCCCCACAGTCAAACCAATATTGTTGAAAGGGAAGGCCCCTCCTTTGCCGGACTTGAAAGCCCCCTCTTGCTCCGCACGCTCCACCGCATAATCCACCATAGCCTGACCATAAAAAAATGCACTGACAAGGAGACTCAGAATAGGCGTGGCGATATTAACGACAGGGACAAAAGAGAGGATAAGCAAAATAATCAGACAAAAGACTTGCAGGAAAAGGCAACGCAGAGCAACAGCAACGCCCCTAAGGATGCTGCGCAGAATATCGAGAAAAGAGTCGTTGGGCACTTTATGCCCCGCCGAAGCCCATGCCTTATCGGCAACGTGACTCAGAACAGGACTGAGAATAAGAAGGATAACCGAACCTCCAATGTAACCGACAAATAGGAAGCCGACCACGAAAACAAATGCGCCTCCAAGCCAACTTGCCGCACTTGGCAGAACACCACTCAAGACATCGGGCAAAGAGAACGAGGCGAGAAGACAGCCAGAGACCCAATCACTTACAACGGAGAAAAGCGATGTCCCCAACGCAATGCCACCAACAAAGAGCATAAGGCACAGCGAAAAAATTATGACATAGACCTTCCACCCCACCCTGCCGAAAGACTGCAAGACAGCGGAGACTCCCGTTGT
>CAVILU010000255.1:2349-3364 GCA_963643535.1 bacterium
CACGAAACGCATAGGCCCAAGACTAAGCTTTTTACCTCACTAATCCTTTACCTCCTCACCAATGAGGGTTGCAGGAGTGGAACGCAGAATCTTCACTTTGACGGTATCGCCAATCCGATGCCCGCCAGCAGGGAAAACAACAGCCTTATTCTGCTCATTGCGCCCCATAAGATCCGATGCGCTCTTGCGGGAACGGCTCTCCACAAGGACATCAAAGATCTTACCTTCATCGCGGGCGTTGCTCTCGGCGGAGAGGCGACCTTGGAGCTCGATAATCTCCTTGAGGCGGCGACCTTTGACATCGGCGGGCACATCATCTTTCATATTTCGGCTCGCATACGTTCCCGGACGCTCAGAGTATTGGAACATAAATGCACTGTCGAAGCCAGCCCACTCCATAAGGCTGAGAGTTTCAGCATGATCCTCCTCCGTCTCGCCACAGAAACCACAGAAGACATCAGTCGAGAGGCCGCAGCCTGGAATTATGCGACGGATTGCCTCTATGCGATCCATATACCACTCACGGGTGTACTTTCGATTCATGAGCTTGAGGACACGCGAACTGCCGCTCTGCATTGGCAGGTGAATGTGGTTACAAATATTGCTATGGGATGCAATAACCTCAAGGGTCTCATCAGTCATATCTTTGGGATGCGACGACGTGAAGCGGAAACGCATATTAGGGTGAGCCTCCGCACACTGTGCCAAGAGTTGCGGGAAGCGAACGCCACTCTCCGTAAAATTGAATGAATTTACATTCTGACCGAGGAGAACGGCCTCCTTGTAGCCCTTGGCGTCCATATCGTCAAGTTCGGCCATAATAGACTTCGGATCGCGGCTGCGCTCACGCCCACGAGTGTAAGGGACAATGCAATACGAACAGAAATTATTGCAACCGCGCATAATGGAAACGTAGCCAGATATGCGGCTATGGCCAACACGAATGGGCACGACATCGGCATATGTCTCAGTTGTCGAAAGTTCCGTATCCATTGCCTTCTCGCCAGTCTCGGCT
>CAVILU010000256.1:0-3351 GCA_963643535.1 bacterium
CGCGGAGACGTATGGCGTCGAGGCCGAGCTCGTGCATGAGGGCTGTGCACTCTCGTATTTCGCCATTAGCGTTGTAGAGCCTCTTGCCTTTGGCCTCGAGAGAAGTGGTGCCACTGATGTCGGCACCGAGGTAGAAATGGTCGTCTTGAGCTGATACGGATGCCGCGGCAAAGAGCAAAAGTCCGCTCAGGAGGGATTTGTGTGTGAACATAAAGATGTGAAAGGGGGAGAGAATAGTTTGATTTCGGTTCGTTATTAATATAGGCAAAAATAAGATTTTATGAGTAAAATAGCCTTCCAACCGCCAACTAATATTATATTTACCACACGAAAAAAAGCTAAAGGATAAGCCATCCCCCACAAATAAAGTTAAGACATGAAATGCCTTGCTATAGACGACGAGCCATTGGCACTGACCAAGTTGGCCACGTATATCGAGAAGACGCCCGGGCTTGAGTTGGCCGGCAAATGCAGCAGCGCGATGGAAGCATTGGCACAAATTCGCCAGGGCGGCATCGACTTGATATTCTGCGACATCAGCATGCCCGACATGAGTGGCCTCGAACTGGTTAAACTCATTGGGGACCAGTGCCTTGTAGTCTTCACCACAGCATACTCAGAGCACGCCGTGGATGGTTATAAGGTGGATGCCGTGGACTATCTGCTGAAGCCATTCGGGCTGACGGAGTTCGTGGCCGCGGCCGAGAAGGCAAAGAGACGCTACGACGAGCGCATGGCACTGAAAAAGAGCAGACAGCAGGGTGCGGTAGAGGAAACGGAGAGAGAAAGCGACGGAACAGAGAGACTAACACCGTCGGACTACATATACGTAAAGAACGACTCCAAGATGTCCCGCGTCAGGGTTGGGGACATACTGCTCGTGGAGGGCATGAGCGAGTACGTCAGAATATACGTGCGCGGCGAGAAGCATCCGCTGACGACATTGCTCTCGATGAAGAAGGTCGAGGCGAGCCTGCCCGAGGAGCACTTTATGAGGGTACACCGATCTTGGATAGTAAATCTTGGAGAGATAGAGAGCGTGAGCCACTTGCGGATAACGATAGCGGGCCAGCTGGTGCCGGTATCAGATAATTACAAGGACAAGTTCACGGACTATATGGAGAGTCACGCCTTGAAATAGGGGGCGCGGCGTGCGAGAGGTATTGATATTTTCGGTAACTTTGCTTCTTGTTGCGCGACATTCATTGAAAATATAGCCGCAAATTGCGACGTTATTACTTAATTCGCGAGACAAAGGGAAGCCATGCGCCCGCCACAAGGGAGAAGAATGGCACCCGCGCACAAAGTTCATAAAAGACACAACAGTCGGCACACAAATGACTTTCAAGAAGATAACGGAAAACGTGGACGGAGAGACCCGCGGCGGATGGAAAAAATTCGCAGGCGAGGCCCTACGCCAACCGAGACGCATAGCCATGGCATTGGCCGCAATGGCGGCACTGCTGTTCGTGGCGTGCAACGAGGACGGACTGCTGATGGAAGACAGTTACATCAAGAGTTACACCTATGCCGAGACGACGGACGAGACACCTATTCAGCTCTCAACATTCAGGCTCGACTCTGTCCTCACCTCATCGCAGAACCGTATTTGGGTTGGCAAAGCGACCAAGCCCGTCATTGGCGACATCCATAGCAAATCGTTCCTGATGCTCGACGAGCCTGTCCGCATCACCTCATTGTCTGATGGCAAGACCGGCGGCTACAACTGGTACCTCAAAGGTAAAGAGGTGTACGACTCGTGCACGATGAACCTCTACCACTCAGGACTTTACGAGGGCGACACCACAGTCAACTTCCAGCTTGTAGTAAAGCGACTCGACGAGCGACTGGAGTTCGCCGACGAGAATGAGACAGAGTTCTATAACGTCCGCGACTTCAAGGCGGGCGACGTGATTGGCACGTACACCTTCAAGCCCAGGCCACACACCCATCCCAAAGTACGATTCCGCCTCAGCGACGATTATGGCAAGGAGGTCAGGGACTTCGTCATCAATGCGGCAACTTGGGGCACAGAGCTCACCCCCCAATATTTCCGAAACCTCATGAAAGGCATCCAGCTTGTAAGCTCGGATGAGAAATATGACACCAAGTCACTTATAGCCTTCATAGCGGACTCCAGCAAAATAGTCCTCCACAGCCACTATAAGGGCATGGAGGCCGTCAGAATAGACCGAGAATTTAGGCTGACAGACAAGACGTTGCAGTTCAACCACGTATGGAACGACAATATCGAGTCGCCCTTCGACCAGCTGACCGCAAGGTATAAGCAGGTAAAGGAGGACGTCAGCGGACTGCACTCCGTGGAATATGAAGGCCTCGGCTACTACACGCGCATCAACTTCCCTCAGATTGAGGAGCTGAAGAACCGCAATAAGTACCAGCACATAGTGAAAGCCACCCTCAAGATATACCCCGAGGTGGGCAGTTACGACAAACGACGCATCCCGACGACATTCTACCTCTCGGAGGTGAACAAAGGCAACGTCATAGAGAACACCGTGCGCACGTCCAGCGGCAGCCAGGTGCACTCGACCCTCGTCTACGACTCCTACGACCGTAGCGAGATGTATTACTATGCGGACATAACGTATTACATCAACACCATCCTGACGAACGACCTTGTGGACGAGAATGCGGGCCTACTCATGACATGGGGCTCGGGCATGGTGCCGACGAACTACGAATTTATGGTATTCAATGGCCACGGCGTAGACCTCCATCGCTCAAAATTGGAGATAACATACTACAACTACGACCGTGAGGAGAGATAGCATAACCACCAGGAGCCGCATAGCGGCAAAGGCTGTCGTAGCGGCAGCGGCATTGTGCATTGGCATGTCTGCCGAGGCACAGAACAGCACTTCATCGCCTTACTCCATGTATGGCATTGGCCTCTACTCACCTAAGGAGGACGTAGCGGCAGCGGGCCTCGGACACTCGGGCATAGCTCTTGCGCCGAGCGAGTGGCTGAACATATCGAACCCCGCGGGCATCAGCAAACTCGACTCGCTCTCGTTCTACTTCAACGTCAACCTCAAGGGATTTTACTCTCATGAGGAGTGGGGCTATGAGCAGGCGAGCGTCTACTCAGGCAACATCGACGGCATCAGCCTTGGTTTCCGTGGTCGCAAGTGGCTCTCGTTCGCCATTGGCTACGCTCCATTCACGTCGGTGGGTTATAAGCTCAACGAGGAGAAGTATATCACAGGCTCGGGCGAGAAGTACTTGGTTGAGTATAAGGGTTCTGGCGGTCTTAGCCAAGCGTATTTCGATGCGGCCTTCACGCTCTTCAACCACTGGAGCCTCGGCGGCAACTTCTCAGTCCTCTGG
>CAVILU010000257.1:0-2908 GCA_963643535.1 bacterium
TTCGACAGCATGTCTACGCCCGCATCGGCCAACTCCTCGATAGGATACTTGGAGCGACCTGCCGAGAGGAATGCCATGTAGCGATCCAACTCATCCTTGCCCCCGTTCAATACAAGTTCCGAGAGTGCTTGTGATGCCACAAAGGAAGTGCTGTACTGATAGACGTAGAAGCCCATGTAGAAGTGGGGTATGAATGCCCACTCTATGTCTACCTTGTCATCTACAACAGACACTCCCTCCTCGTGACCATAGTACTTGCGCGTTATCTTGCCATAGAGTTCGGACAGGGCCTTGCCTGTTATTGGCTCTCCATTCGCTGCCATCGTATGCATCCCAAGTTGGAATTCTGCAAATTGGGTTTGACGGAAGAGTGTGCCTTTGAAACCGTCCAACATGTTCATCAGCAACGATATGCGTTGTCCCTTGTCGGTCAATTTCTGAAGCATGAGGTGGTCGAGCAGAGCTTCGTTGAACGTCGATGCTACTTCCGCTACGAATATAGAATAGTCGTGGAGCGAGTATGGCTGCACTTTGTTCGAGAAGTAGCTCTGCATTGTGTGGCCAAGCTCATGGATGAGCGTGCCTACGCTGTCGTAGCTTCCGATAAAGTTCATCAGGATGTAGGGGTGTACATCATATGCCGCGCCGTTTGAATATGCGCCGGTTGCCTTACCTGTCGTTGGGTATACGTCAATCCATCGCTCTGCGAAAGCGCGGCGGACAACATCCTGATATTCTGCGGATAGAGGTTTTATTGCCTCTAGCACAAGCTCTTGAGCCTCCTTATATGTGAACTTGAGGTCGACGTCGGCCGTGGCGGGCGCGTAAAGGTCGTAGTAATGCAATTCGTCTACCCCAAGCAAACGCTTTTTCAATCGAAGATAACGGTGGAATGTAGGTAAATTGCGATTTACATTTTCTACAAGCGAATGGTATACGCCCACAGGTATCTTGTTCCCGTTGAGTGCGGCTTCGAGCGTCGAGCAGTATTTGCGTACCTTGGAACTGAAGAGCGATGCTCGTACCTTGCCGCCCATTAGCTCGCCGAATGTGCCCTCGAATTTCTTATAATTGTCCCAAAATGCGTCAAAGGCTGCTTTGCGGTCGTCCCTGTTTGCCGATGCCCTGATTACTCCGAATGTTGAGTGGTCTAGTTCGGCCTCACTTCCGTCAGAGAGGGTAATCTTAGGCCGCGGCATCTCAGCGTCCGAGAAAATGTTGTATGCGTCGGTTGGTGTGTCGCCAAGTAAACTCATTTTCGACATCAACGCTTCCTCTGCTTCCGAAAGCGTATGCTCCCTCTGGCGACATATTATATCTATGTCCATACGATACTCGGCAAGGGCAGGCTCTTCTGCCAAGTATTTCTCGTAAGTCTCATTGGGTATGGCTGCCATCTCTGAGCGTACGAAGTCGGCAACTTGATCATAGTCAATGCACACCTGCTCAATTTCTTTTGTGAGCGCGATGTTGGTGGCGTTGCTTACGTCCTCGTCGGACAGGAGTGAAGTGTAGATGTAGAGGCGTGATATCTCTTTGTCATATTCGCCCGATGTCTGCAGAAACTCCAGCAATGTCTTTGCGGATTCTCCAATTCTGCCTTTATACTCTCGCAACGAAGGTATCTTCTCTGCCAATCGGGTCTTGGCTTTCCGCCATTCCTCTGTGCTCGGATAGAGTGGGGTGAGGTCCCATTTGTATTCAGACTCTATCTCCTCTCGCTTTTTTTGTGCCATTTAAAATAAATCTTTTTACTGCGTCTACCTATACGACGTTTATTACAATATTGTTTGAGTGTCGTCAGTTGCTGTATCCTAAACCAACAAGAGCCTGCGCTGCGGTTTTTCTTACCGTGCGCAGGCTCTTATCTTATAGTGCTTTAGCTGACTTTACTTTGCAAACTCGTTGCGAACTGCAGAGACTTGCTCCTTGAGGAGGGTTAGTGTCTCCTTGTCCATTGTGCCAGCCATATTGGCTTTTATCGTGGTGGTGCGAGTCTCTGAGTCGGTAATTGCCGATACTCGTCCACTCTTCTCTACACTGACAGCCTCAAATACTGCGCTAATTGTTTCAATCTTACGCTTTACGTACTGCAAATCCTCATCCTCGCCATTGGGATCCTGCGAGTTGATGATGTTCAGCATCGTCACGATTGTCAACTTCTGCGATACGATGCGGCTGATAATGTCTGCGTTCAGCTTGTCGGGGTTTACAATGTTGAGGGCAAGGTACAGACCTTCTACCCAACCACCGGCCATGACGATGGCAGCAATATTCCTACGGTTGTTGTCGGCAAGGCTTTGGTTTGTCTTCATATAAACTTCCGACACGACGTTGAGGGCCTCCTGACGTGTCATCTCTGCACTCTCAAGCTTTGTGATAGCCTCTTCATCAAAGATGTTGATGATGCCAAGACTCTTGGTGATGCCCTTGAGGACGTTGAGGTAGTCTACCATTCGCTGAGATTGGTTGAACATACCCGAGAGACTCATATCTGTGGCGTAGATGCCGAGGTTGAGAGCCATCTTCAAGTTTGTGGAGTACTGACCCGACTTGCTGATGTCCGCCAGCAGTTGATCGTCAAATCGGACGCCCGTCTCCTTGATTATCGAGGCCATCTCGATAGGGGCCGGCAATGTGTAGAGAATGGTGCGGGACTTGTTGAGGTCGTCGTCCATCAGGCTGTCGCCGACGTGCTCGGGCTGAACCGTTGCCGTGTCCTCGAGGTTTGTCGTAGTCTGATTGCGTTTGCACGAGCTCAAGCTAATGGCACCAGCAGCTGCCAATATGGCTAATAGAGTATATTTCATCTTTTTATTTTGCGCTTGTTTGATTCGAATAATCTCTTTGTCCAAAGATTTTACTGCCAATCCTCACGTATGTAGAGCCATGACGAACTGCCTCGGCG
>CAVILU010000257.1:2918-3339 GCA_963643535.1 bacterium
CTGGAAAATTTTATTGACCGCCTCAAACTCAGCTGATATCTCTGCCTCGTCATCAGTATTGGTCGCCATCGCCATAAGTCCGCATACATCCACATGAGGTAGCTTCGCCAAAATGCCACTCTCAAGCAATGTCGTGAGCCCTTCTGGCGAGAGACCAAATTTTGTCTCCTCTTTCGCTATGTGTATCTGCAATAGGCATCGGATTACTCTGTCTGCCTTTACCGCCTCTTTCTCGATTGTCTCAAGCAACTTGGGACTGTCCACAGAGTGTATCATATAGACGAACGGGGCTATGTACTTCACCTTGTTCGTCTGCAGATGACCTATCAAGTGCCAACGAATATCTTTGGGTAGCGTCTGGGCCTTCTCTGTCATTTCCTGAACCTTGTTCTCGCCAAAGTCCAGTTGGCCAATCTCATAC
>CAVILU010000258.1:0-3310 GCA_963643535.1 bacterium
CACCACAAGTTTATAGCATCTCTGGCATGCAGGACGGTGTCACTTGTTCTGACGAAGAGGAAGGACGCGACAACGCCGACTACCTGATGATAGAAGGCACGATTACCCCAAAGAGCAAAACGCATCTCGTTTTTGAAGGCAAGATTATCCTAAAAATCTATCACAATAACGACGGCAAACCGTGTGTGCGCGAGGGAACATTCAATTTCATGTCAACTCAAGGACGCCGTTACTGGCGTTTGCAGGAGATGGAAAATCCCTGCGACAAGGTCTGTGATTATATCGATATCTATTTCAACTAAAAAACAGCAGATATGAAAAACACAGTGATTGTACTTTCGCTTGCATGCCTCATCACAGCGTGCGGCAACACCAAGACGACCAAACAGACAGCAACAGACAGTACAAAGGTAGATACCCTGACTGAAAACAAGACCGCCAATAAAGACGAGAAACTCGATGCGGGATTTGTAGAAACAGAGATTCCCGCCTTGTTCATCAACGACACCTTCGGAGTAGAGATGGCCTACTACATGGCCGAAGTCGAGGCCGGCACGTTCACCATGGGCGCAGCACCCGAGGAGAAAAACGCCAGCGAGGAACAACCCGCCCACAAGGTGACGCTCACGAAGAACTTCTACATTGGCACCACCGAGGTAACCCAAAAAATGTGGCTGGCAGTGATGGGCTACAACCCGTCTGAGTTCCCTGAGCACGATTACGATGAAGACAGGCCTGTAGAGCGAGTGGCATGGGAAGCCGTCCAGAAATTCATCAAAAAACTCAATGCCGCAACAGGCAAGAACTTCCGCCTGCCTACCGAGGCAGAGTGGGAATTCGCAGCACGCGGCGGCAACAAGTCCAAACACTACATCTATAGTGGCAGCAATAATGTTGACGAAGTAGCGTGGTACGACTGGGGCGAAGACAACTACGACGGTACCTTCCGCATGTTTGAGAACGTGAGTATGAAAAAGCCCAACGAGCTCGGCCTCTACGACATGAGCGGCAACGTCGCCGAGTGGTGCCAGGATTGGTACGGCGACTACACCAGCTCACCCCAGACCGACCCCAAAGGCCCTGCCACAGGCGAATATCGCGTTGTACGTAGCGGCGGCGGCACCCCCAACGGCTGTCGCATCACCACTCGTAACGGCAGCGAACCCGCCCAAACCATGAGCGGCTACGAATGCACCGGCACAGGCTTCCGACTCGTCCTCACCAAGTAACACATCCCCCCCCCAAAAAAAACCAAACCTGCGGGTAGTTCTTGCCAACACAAAGGCAAGTACTACCCGCAGACTATTAAATGCCGCTACAGCCCAGCAAAATGCCTCATAGCGAGAAAGAGTATACAAACATCTCGCCAATCATCCGTCCGCTATAAACTCTCGTAGAATTTCCGTATCTTCTGAGCCATAAGCAAACGACGTTTCTCTAAGAACTCCGAATAATCATTGACGTCCATACTAAAGATTGTAGTAGGAATACAGTTAGCGGACAGATTGCCCATCAACCGTTCTTTGTCGACAATAGACCCACATGCAGCCACCTTTGTCTGGCATTGTTCCAAAGCAACATTAAAGTATTCTTTGGGCGCTTTTTTGCCTATAGACTCGTTAACAGGTCTGTCTAGATAAGCATAATTGGCATCTTGATTGTATTGATTCCTTGCGTAGTGATTGTTTATCAAGTATTGTTTGGGAAACACATGGTGCACATCACCTCCTAGGCTTATCAACTCACGGACGGTAATGTTTGAAGACAAAAGGGATATATCGTTGAAAAACACCTGAGCTGCTAAATACACCAAATAAGTCGGGTTGTTAGTAGATGTCATCATCAGGTTCTGAGGAATCGCCACTTTCCAGAAATTCTCGGACAATGTAGCATCTTCAATAGATTTTAGCATTGCCGTTACACCTTGCTCGGTAATCTGGCGAATATCACGGGCAAACGCAGATTCAGGAGAACCACTATAGCGTCCTGTGAGAACCGACAACACATACCATTTTTGTACGATTCTTTTTCTGTCTGCAACAGGGACGTCTGACTCTTGTAGCAAGAGATAGATAGTATAAGCGAAATCTAGAGCCATATTAGACGTCACCAACTTGTTTGATATGAAGCCTGCAGACTTGATGGCTATCATGAACTGCGTAAAGTTGTGCTGACTGATAACATTCTGCACACCCTCATACATCTTTTTGAATGTATCTTCAGCAATTTCTTCCCGGTACTCCCTTGTTTCGAAGTCACGACCAGTAAGGAGTTGAACAAGATTGGCTAGCTTGGCTCGCTTAAGCCTATGCATGAAAGCTACGCGGATTACATCATCACATCCTGGATCATAAACACTTTCCTTGTCGTCTGCCAACCATGCCAGTTTCTGCAAATAAGGAGTCTTTGAGAAATCCTTATCATTGTTTTTTATATAATCGAAATAAGACGGGACAACAGCCAAATGGCTGAAATAGTCTATAATCTTTCGCAGTGTATTTCCACCATGAACATCGTCAGCGGCCATCTTTGACATTACAAAATCGCCTTGGCTCAGAGGAGTTCCCTTTGAGTTAATACGGATAAAGATATCAGTTACTATATCCATATCAAGTTTGTCTGACAACTCTATCACTCCTATAGAAGTACTTTCAATCCCCTTGAGTTGATTTAAGATTTTTTGAAGAGTATTGCCCTTCATATCTGGATTCTTCTCTATATATTGAGGAATGAAAACCCAAGAGCAGAAATCTGTGCTAAAGAGTTCTGAAATATCTGGAATCCAACGACTGCTTTTGCTATGGGCTGGTGTTGATACTGCAAATATTTCAGCTTCACTGTCACCATTAAGATAATCTAAGGCAGCAAATGGATTAAAAGCAATCTTAATTCGCGTCTCTCGGAATTCATTGTTAAACACCTTTTGTGCAGCAATAGATGTCATCAGCGCAGTAATGCGTTGCTGGCCGTCAATAATGACTTTCTTGCCAGATGACATAGTTCCATCCTTCAACTTTACATTGGGATTCTTCCAAAGTATTATATATCCAGTTGGATAACCTTTATATAGTGAATCTATCAAATCTCTTACCTGGCTGTTTTTCCAAACAAAAGGACGCTGTATTTCTGGTATAGCAATATCCTTTGCCTCTATCAAACCAAGGAGTCCCTTGATGGTTAATGATGTGTTTGTAAATTTTTCGCCGCTCATATTAATTTACACGCTATATATAAAACAAGGCATCAGCTTTATTCGGCAAATATAATATTTTTCAAAGAATCGACAAAATACCAAATCACAACACATAAG
>CAVILU010000259.1:0-3292 GCA_963643535.1 bacterium
GTGCGGCTGCCGTCGTTCAGAGTGAAGTTGCATACCATGACGCCGCCGAGGGTGTAGATGGAGATCTCGGCTTTGGTGTCTGAGGTGAGTGTCAGGCCGCTCTCTTCTGACTTTATTTCTACATTGGTATTTTCAATGTTATGGATGGCGTCCGCTGAGGCATTGACGGTTACGTGGAGCGTGGCGGTTGCTCCGTAGCCATCGGCAGCAGTTACTATTATGTCAGCCTCACCTGGCGCAATTGCGGTAAAGGTACAGGAACCGTCTTTGCCGCTAACAGCCACTACCGACTCGTCTGAGCTTGAAAAATTTAGGTCACTGTTGGCAGCATCCATGTTCACATAAGCATTGAAGTTCTTGCTCTCACCCACGTTTAAGGTTTCTGGCTTTGTTCTGTCAAGACTAATCATATTAACATGGCCGAAGTCCGAGATTGGCCTGATACACATACCATTCCACGTTTTTGAATTCTTGTATGCTTCAAGCACAGTTTCGTCATCTGGCACGTACAAAACCCCATAGAGTAGCAAGTTCCAATAGAGATCAGGGTCGCCAGAAGGAGGGGTTGTAGCATAAGAAATCACATATTGTATATCGGTGCAGCTCTGAAAAGAATCCTTTCCTATTGTTTCTAATGTCTCGGGGAGCGTTAGGCCAACAAGACCATCAACATTTTCGATAATACGATAACAGTTTATAAAAGCGCTATCACCTATGCTCGTCACTTTGGGCATATCGATAGCATACAAACGTTGGCAATATGAAAAGGCATGACTCGCCACATTCGTCAAGTTCGGAAGGCTAACAGATGTCAAGCCGGTGCATGAACTAAAGGCGCTTCTTCCTAGGCTCGTCACACTTGGCATAGTAACAGTGGCCAATTCGCAGCATCGATAAAAGGCCCATTCCCCTATACTCGTCACCTTTGGCATGTCGACGGTGGTTAATCCATAGCAGTCTCTAAAGGCCTCTTTACCTATGCTTGTCACGTTTGGCATGTCGACAGAGGTTAATCCATTGCAGTCTCTAAAGGCCTCTTTACCTATGCTTGTCACGTTTGGCATGTCGACAGAGGTTAATCCATTGCAGTCTCTAAAGGCCTCTTTACCTATGCTTGTCACGTTTGGCATGTCGACAGAGGTTAATCCATTGCAGTCTCTAAAGGCCTCTTTACCTATGCTTGTCACGTTTGGCATGTCGACAGAGGTTAATCCATTGCAGTCTCTAAAGGCCTCTTTACCTATGCTTGTCACGTTTGGCATGTCGACAGAGGTTAATCCATTGCAGTCTCTAAAGGCCTCTTTACCTATGCTTGTCACGTTTGGCATGTCGACAGAGGTTAAATTATTGCATCCGTAAAAGACGCTGTCCCCAAGGCTCGTTATACTTGGTATGGCAATTTCATTCAAACCAGAGAAACCAAAAGCTGCGGGACCTATGCTCTTCACGTTTGGAATTTCAATGGTGTTCAAGCGGCAGCCGTAAAAAGCACTTCCTCCAATGCTCGTCACATTTGGAATTTTTACGGTGCTCAAACTGCGGCAATACTTAAAAACTTCTTTCCCTATACTTGTCAAGTTCGGCAGGTCAACAGTGGTCAAACTACCACAACCACAAAAGGCTTTGTCCCCAATGCTCGTCACATTTGGCATATCGACGGTTTTCAAGGATTTGCACTGAGAAAAAGCATCTTTACCTATGCTCTTCACGTTTGGAATTTCAATGGTGTTCAAATTGTCGCAGCCGTAAAAAGCACTTCCTCCAATGCTCGTCACATTTGGCATATCGACGGTGGCCAAATCTCCGCATTCATAGAAAGCTTCCACCCCTACGCTCGTCACACTTGGCATAGTAACAGATGTAAACCAATCGTGATTAAAGGCTTTGTCACCTACGCTTGTAACAAGATAGACATTACCATCATAAGTTACTTGTTCTGGTATAACCAAATCTCCTGAAGTAAGGAGCGCAGAATGATTTGTAACACACGCTGTCCTTGCACCCGTCGCAGAATCGCAATCTAAACTATAATACAAACTACCTATTTTGACCTGCGCCTCCGCGTTCTGCCCAACCATCATCAGCAGGGCGGCCAAAAGGCTCGAAAAGAAATAGTAAAGTTTACTCATACATTAATCGTTTAAAGTTAATATCTCGTTTTTAGTTAGACAGTTAGGATGATGCACCAGGCTGCGCTTTACAGACTCCCAAACGACACGGGAATTCTCCCCCACGAAAGCAACGACTCATGAGCTAAGAACTTATAGCACAGACGCACAACACCCTTACCTCGACAAAGGTATAAATTAATGTTAACATTAATAGGGGGGGGTATTAATTTTTATTAAAATGCACAAATAACAGCAGTAGACGGCTTTGAGCACCCTCCAAAGCTCCCACCGCCCCGACTCACACGCAATAACTTCCGCAACATTTAGCTATATTTGCCAATGGCAGTCGAATAGGCGATCCACAAACCACACAATCCCATGAGCGAAGCGAAACGCATACCATACGGAGTCTCGGACTTCATAACCATGATGACCGAGAACTACTACTACGTGGACAAGACGAAGTACATTCCCGACATCGAGCGGCAACCGGACTTCCTCTTCTTCACGCGCCCCCGACGTTTTGGCAAAAGCCTGTGGATCAACATGCTTGCGGCATACTACGACTGTTTTTACAAAAACAGGTTCGAGGAACTATTTGGCAACCTTTGGATTGGCAGCCACAAGACGGCGCAGCAAGGGCAATATCTGATGCTTGCACTCGACTTATCCAAGGTCCGCGGAGACCTTGACGGAGCGGAGTCCGACTTCAACAACTACTTGAGCCTGCGGCTTGACAACTTCATGGACAAGTATGAAGACAAGTTCACGGGCAGGGTGATTAAGAGGTTCGACTCGGCCGAGAATGCCAGAGACAAACTGACCATCATTGACGATGCGGCCAAAACTCTCGGCCTCAAGTTGTTCCTGATCGTCGACGAGTACGACAACTTCACGAACACCATACTCAACAAACAAGGAGAGGCCGTCTACCACGCCATAACACATGCCGACGGCTTCTACCGCGACGTCTTCAAGAAGTTCAAGGGTATGTTCCGCCGAATAATATTGACCGGCGTAAGCCCCGTCACATTGGACGACCTCACGAGCGGATTCAACATCGGATGGAGCATGACTATGGCGCAAAGTTTCAACCAGATGCTAGGATTCTCGGAAGAGGAGGTACGTGAGATGTTCGCATATTACAAATCCGAGAACTTGCTGCCCGAAGACTTCGACAT
>CAVILU010000260.1:0-3217 GCA_963643535.1 bacterium
AACCTTCTTCTCGGCCTTGACGGGCTGAGTGTGCTGAGTCTGATTTGGAGCATTAGGCATCTTCTCTGGGCCAGAGATTGCCTCCTGCTCACGACTTGCGCGAAGGCGCTCCATCTCGAGTTGGCGACGAGCCATTGCAGCCTTCTGCTCCTTCTCCATCATCTCCTTCTGCTTAGCCATAAGGGCTTCCATCTCCTCTTGAGACATCTTGGGGCGCTGAGGCTCCTGCGGGACGGGGATAGAGAGACGGCTAAGTGCGCAGACGATTGAGCTGTTGATAGACTCAATCATGCTCTTAAAGAGGTTAAAAGACTCAAACTTGTAGACCAAGAGAGGATCTTTCTGCTCGTAGGATGCATTCTGTACGGACTTGCGGAGCTCATCAATCTGGCGGAGGTGCTCACGCCAAGCGTCATCGATGGCAAGAAGCATGATAACCTTCTCGAAAGACTTGATGACATCCTTGCCGTTCGTCTCGTAAGCAGCCTTGAGATTAGTTGGTATTCTAAAGAGACGCTGACCATCGGTGATAGGGAAGACAATATTCTTGTACTTATCACCTTGCTCCTCATAAACCTGCTTAACAGCGGGATAAGCTTGATCCGCAATAAACTTGCATCTCTGTTCAAAGGCCTCGTTTGCAGCCTTGTAGAGGCGGTCAGACAACTCGTCAACCTTAAGTTTAGAGAACTCCTCTTGCGAGAACGGGAGGGCGATAGCGAAAGTACGGAGGACATCGAGACGGAAAGCCTCGAAATCGGCCTCATTTGTCTGTTTTGCCTCGTCGACCATTGCGTATGCGGCATCTTGCATCATATTGTTGATGTCGATGTCCATACGCTCACCGAAGAGAGCATGGCGACGACGGGTGTAGATAACCTCACGTTGCGAGTTCATGACGTCATCGTACTCGATAAGGCGCTTACGGATGCCGAAGTTGTTCTCCTCGACCTTACGCTGCGCCTTCTCGATGGCGCGGGTCATCATAGGATGCGTAATAACCTCGCCTTCCTTCATACCCATACGGTCGAGGAGCTTAATCATCTTCTCACTCATACCGTTGATACGCATCAAGTTATCCTCAAGGGATACGAAGAACTGCGAAGAACCCGGGTCACCCTGACGGCCAGCGCGGCCACGGAGCTGACGGTCTACACGACGGCTCTCGTGGCGTTCCGTGCCAATGATAGCGAGACCACCTGCAGCCTTAACCTCGTCGGTGAGCTTGATATCGGTACCACGACCTGCCATATTGGTGGCAATAGTGACTGCACCCTTTTGACCAGCGAGAGCTACGATCTCGGCCTCCTTCTGGTGAAGCTTGGCATTGAGGACCTCATGCTTGATGCCACGCATCTTAAGCATTCGGCTCAAAAGCTCAGAAATGTCGACTGAAGTAGTGCCGACGAGGACCGGGCGGCCTTGCTGCGTGAGAGATACGATTTCCTCGATTACGGCATTGAACTTCTCCTTAGTGGTCTTGTAGACCAAGTCATCCTTATCTACACGGGCGATTGGCCTATTGGTGGGGATGACAACTACGTCGAGTTTGTAGATGTTCCAGAACTCACCAGCCTCAGTCTCAGCGGTACCAGTCATGCCCGAAAGCTTGTGGTACATACGGAAATAGTTCTGGAGAGTAATGGTCGCGTAGGTCTGCGTAGGCGCCTCAATCTTTACGTTCTCCTTTGCTTCAAGAGCTTGGTGGAGACCGTCGGAGTAGCGTCGGCCGTCCATAATACGACCCGTCTGCTCGTCAACGATGAGGACTTTATTGTCCATTACGACATACTCCTTATCCTTCTCGAAGAGGGTATAAGCCTTAAGGAGCTGGGTAATGGTGTGGACGCGCTCGCTCTTGATGGCGTAGTTCTGCATAAGCTCGTTCTTCTTTGCGAGCTTATCCTCGTCACTCAGAGACTCATCCTTTTCAATGACAGCCATTTCGGTGCCAACATCGGGGAGAACGAAGAACTGAGGATCGTCAGAGGCGGAGGTGAGAGCGTCAATACCCTTATCAGTCAACTCGATCGTGTTGTTCTTCTCGTCAATGACGAAATAGAGAGGATCGGTGGCGATAGGCATGTTCTTGTTGTTCTCCTGCATGTAGAAGTTCTCAGTCTTGAGCATTTGGGCTTTGATGCCGGGCTCACTGAGGAACTTGATGAGAGGCCTATTTTTAGGGAGACCCTTGTATGCGCGGAAGAGGGAGAGAGTACCCTCCTCGACAACTTTGGGGTCTTCGCTCTTCATCATAGACTTGGCATCAGCAAGGAGCTTAGTGACGTATGCTCGCTGAGTCTCCACGAGTTTCTCGACCCTGGGCTTGAGGGCCTCAAACTGCTGGTCTTGCTTCTTGGTGACGGGGCCAGAGATGATAAGAGGGGTACGAGCGTCATCGATAAGGACGGAGTCGACCTCATCTACGATAGCGTAGTTATGTTTCCTCTGCACAAGTTCTTCAGGCTGCGAAGCACCGTTGTCGCGGAGGTAGTCAAAGCCGAACTCGTTGTTCGTACCGAAAGTGATATCGGCAGCATAAGCCTTTCGACGCTCGGGTGAGTTGGGACGATGCTTATCGATGCAATCTACGCGGAGTCCATGGAACTGGTAGAGAGGGCCCATCCACTCAGAGTCACGACGAGCGAGGTAGTCATTAACAGTAACGACATGAACGCCGCGGCCAGGAAGAGCATTAAGGAAGACTGGGAGAGTTGCTACGAGAGTTTTACCCTCACCTGTTGCCATCTCGGCAATCTTACCCTGGTGAAGGACAACACCACCAATGAGCTGCACATTGTAGTGAACCATCTCCCACTTGATAGGAGAGCCGCCGGCAATCCAAGTGTTCTTGTAGATTGCCTTGTCGCCTTCGATAGAGACGAAATCCTTGGTAAGGGCGAGTTCACGGTCGTAATCTGATGCGGTGACCTCTATTGTCTCGTTAGAAGCGAAACGTCGTGCCGTATCCTTCATTATGGCGAACGCCTCGGGAAGAATCTCGTTGAGTTGCGCCTCGACTTTATTGTCAACCTCTTTCTCGAGGTCGTCAATCTTCTTATAGTTGCCCTCCTTAGTCTCGATTGCGCAATCGGGATTGTCATTTTCAGCCTTAAGGGCAGCAATCTTATCGAGATCCTCCTTAATTGCTGCTTGGATTTGGTCGCGCAGAGCCTGAGTGCGGGCACGAAGCTCGTCGTTACTCAGAGACTCAAGA
>CAVILU010000261.1:0-2092 GCA_963643535.1 bacterium
GCGCTGGAGACAGAGCCGGAAGATGATGGCGACCTCGCGATATAAAAAACAAGATAAGGACGATGAATTTCAGACCAGACGACCCGACAAAACTCTTCCGCTCGGCCGAGGAGGTAGAGGAGGCTGTGCGCGAAGTTGGCTTCCTGCCACTCTTTGCGGGCGAGATAAGAGGCCTCTCTATTGAGGAGCACACGCCGCGCGAACTGTGGTTTGCCGACAATGTGGACGGTCCGTGGGAATGGAAAGGTCCTATTGCGCGGAGTGGCGAGATAGGCTATGCCAAATATTTCAGGAACAAAGCCGTCTTCGTGTCGCAAGAGTGGTTGCCGAGGCTCATCAATGTACGTCGTGCCGGCAAACCGCTGGGATATGACGAAGAGCGGGTGCTCCGCGCCATTGTAGCTAACGAGAGCATGATATCCACTGAGATACGCGAAGAGTGCGGTTTCGGGCCTCATGGGGCCACGGCGGCAGAAAGGATGATGTTTGCCAATATGGGCGGCGAGGGGACTTCGCGATTGTCGCTGGACACCGTACTCACCCGTCTGCAGATGAAAGGGCGGATTGTGGCATGCGACTTCGTGTATGACATAGCCAAGAATGGCAAGCCATACGGATGGGGCAAAGCCAAGTATACGACACCCGAGATTTTCTTCGCAGACTGGTTCAAGATGCCGGACGAGAAGCCCGAAGAGAGCCGCATAGCCATTGTGGCGCACCTGTTAAAAGTATGTCCCGGCGTAGACAATAAGCTTTTGCATAAAATAGTTGGCTGAAAATATATAACTTTGTCGTATGGCAGCTAAGAAAACGATAGTAGCGACCCTCGTGGCGATGGTTATGACCATCGCCCTCGGTGCCTCGGCGGCAGCGCAGAGCACAGCGAGCGGCAAACTGAACGTGACGTTCACCACGTCGAGTCTCGACTCGCTGATACTATATAGCGCACGATGCAATAACAACCAGTCGTCGCTTGAGGGATTCAGGATCCAGATATACTCGGGATCGGGCATCACGAGCAAAAACGACGCATCGGAGGCCCAGGCTAAATTTCTGAAGATGTACCCCGAGGAGAAGGCGTACATCATCTACAACGCACCTTTCTGGCGCGTCCGCGTGGGCGACTACCGCTCACGCAGCGAGGCCCTAATACTGCTCAACAAGTTGCAATCCAGCTTCGGTGGCAGCTACATCGTGCGCGACAACACGGTAAAGAAGCATACATTTAGAGAATAACGACGCATGCGCCGCGCAGGGGAGAGCCCCCGCGCGGCGCGTCGGCTTTTACTATACCGTGGGCGGAAATTGAGCATAAATCCGTATATTTGCGCCTACGGAACGGAATAAAAAGTTCAGAATAAAACACAACCCACACATATACCGATGAGTGAAGCGATAAAGCACGAGTGCGGCATAGCCCTCGTCCGTCTGCTCAAACCGCTGGAATATTACCAGCAGAAATATGGCACATGGCAATATGGCCTTCAGCGCCTCTCCCTCCTTATGGAGAAGCAGCACAACCGCGGCCAGGATGGCGCCGGCGCCGTAGGACTCAAGCTCGACCAGCCGTCGGGCGAGCAATTCATCTACCGCATCCGCTCAAACGGTGACAATCCTATCCAGGACGTCATCAATGGCATCAACGGCCCCATAGCCAAAGCCTTTGAGAGCGACCCCGAGAAGGCGGCCGACGCGGCTTGGGCAAAGAAGAACCTCCCCTTCGCCGGCGAGGTCTACCTCGGGCACCTCCGCTACGGCACTTTCGGCAACAACAACATCGAGTATTGCCACCCCGTCATGCGCGAAAACAATTGGCGCAGCCGTAACTTGGCTCTGGCGGGCAACTTCAACCTCACCAACGTCGACGAGATTTTCGCCAGCCTCGTGGAGCTCGGTCAGCATCCTAAGAATTTCTCGGACACCGTGACTATCCTCGAGAATGTCGGTCACTTTGTGGACGACGAGGTGCAACTCCTCTTCCGCCAATACAAGAACGAGGGGCTCGACAACCGCGACATCTCGGAGCGCATCGAGGCGTCTATCGACATACGTAAGATTCTTGAGCGTTCGAGCCGTAAATGGGATGGCGGTT
>CAVILU010000261.1:2102-3207 GCA_963643535.1 bacterium
CGGTTACGTCATTGGCGGCATCTTTGGCCATGGCGACGCCTTCGTAACCCGCGACCCGTGGGGCATCCGCCCGGCATATTTCTACTATGATGACGAGATTGTCGTAGTGGCATCCGAGCGACCCGTTATCCAGACTGCAATCAACGTACGCTACTGCCAAGTGCAGGAGCTCAAGCCGGGTCACGCCATAATCATCCGCAAGAATGGCCATGTGTCCGACGAACTCGTACGCGTGCCTCAGGAGCGCAAGTCCTGCTCCTTCGAGCGCATATACTTCTCGCGCGGCTCGGACCGCGACATCTACCATGAGCGCAAGCAACTCGGCTACCTCTTGGCCCCCACCCTCCTCGAGAAGGTAAACTACGACATCGATAACACTGTCTTCTCCTACATTCCCAACACTGCCGAAACCGCATACCTCGGCCTTATGGATGGCGTGCGTGAGCAGATCAAGAAACGCCAGTGCGACCAAGTTCTTGCCGAGCAAGCCAAGGGAGAGGTCAGCCGCGAGCGCTTCCTCGAAATCATGCGCCACGAGCCCCGTTTCGAGAAGATCCCCATCAAGGACGTCAAGATGCGTACCTTCATCACGGCCGACTCGGGTCGCGACAATATGGTGGGCCACGTCTATGACGTAACCTACGGCGTCGTCAAGAACCTCCAGGACACCCTTGTCGTAATCGACGACTCCATTGTACGCGGAACGACTCTCAAGCGCAGCATCCTCCGGATCCTCGACCGTCTGCACCCGAAAAAGGTCATCGTAGTGTCGTCCGCCCCGCAAATACGTTACCCCGACTGCTACGGCATCGATATGGCTAAACTTGGTGATTTCTGCGCATTTGCGGCAGCCATCCAGCTCCTCAAGGATACCGGCCGCGAGGATATAATCCAGGCGACGTACAAGGCTTGCAAAGAGCAGCAGAACTTGCCTAAGGAGGAGATTGTCAACTGCGTGAAGGACATCTACAAGCCATTCACCGCAGAGGAGATCTCCAAGAAGATTGCCGAGATGCTGACTCCCGAAGATATGCATGCCGAGGTCGAGATTGTCTTCCAGACCGTCGAGAACCTCCACGAGGCATGCCCCAACGACAGCGGCGAC
>CAVILU010000262.1:0-3189 GCA_963643535.1 bacterium
GCATTGAACTTTGTAGAGGGTTGCTCGCTTCGCTCGCCACAGATTTCGCTTCGCTTGGATTGGATTTTCACAGAAAGGGAGAGAGTCGTGAGGTGGTCTCTTAATTATTCTGCTCTTTCCTCGTCGCTTGCGAAAGTTATTTGTATATGTTGTTTGTCGCTGTTGGTTTGTTGCTCTTCGGTCTTAAGTTTTGTTGGCGCGAGTCTCGTTATGTTGGTGAGGCGGCAGATAGTCGGAGTCTACGTATGGGCTGGTTCTAATTTCCGAAACGAGCAGTTCGCCGTGAACTGTCGGAAGTTGTGAACAATAGTAGTAACTTTGTCGTTGTAAAAAACCAAGGTTGTTCAATCACTCTCTAAATGCAAACCACCTACACCCCCAATGCGGGTTTCCGCATGATGCTCCCCATCATCGTGACCCTCGCGACCCTCCATTTCCTTAACGACACGATGCAGTCCGTAATTGCCGCATCGTACCCCATCATCAAGGACGAGCTAGCTCTTTCCTTTACCGAGATTGGCATCATATCCCTCGTCTATCAGCTCGCCTCGTCCGTCTTCCAGCCCGTCGTGGGTTTGGCTTTCGATCGCCACCCGTCTACCCATTCCCTCCCGCTGGGCTCCGCGTTTACGCTCGTTGGTCTCGCTCTTGTGGCTTATGCCCAGTCGGTGCCTATGATGTGCCTCGCCGTATTCCTTGTTGGCGTAGGCTCCGCCACTCTCCATCCTGAGGCCAGCCGCATCACGTCCCTTGCCTCTAGTGGCCATCGCGGCACGGCACAATCAATTTTCCAGGTCGGTGGCAATGCCGGGTCGTCTCTCGGCCCGCTGCTCGTGGCCGCTCTTGTTGCGCCCTTTGGCCGCGGCAATATGGCTTGGTTCTGCCTCA
The DNA here is from genome assembly GCA_963643535.1 of bacterium. Classification (GTDB taxonomy): domain Bacteria; phylum Bacteroidota; class Bacteroidia; order Bacteroidales; family Marinilabiliaceae; genus W3P20-009. The sequence continues at coordinate 889 of CAVILU010000262.1, forward strand.
TTGCGTTGCTTGCTATCGTCATCAGCCGCCCCGTCTGCCGTTGGTACGCGTCTTATCTCGCATCGGTGCGCGCCGAGCATACCACGCTCACGCCTCATCGCGATCGCCCGCTCTCCAACTGTATGACGGTCTTTACGCTCGTGGTCATCTCCATTCTCATCTTCTCGAAGTATATCTATATGGCTTCGCTCACCAACTATTTCACGTTCTATGTGATTGATGTCTTTGGTGTCTCAGTGGCCAAGTCGCAGGTGATACTCTTTGTATTCCTCTTCGCCACGGCCGTCGGCACTCTTGTCGGTGGCCCTGTGGGTGACAAGATTGGCCGCAAATATGTAATATGGATATCCATCCTCGGCACTGCGCCTTTCAGTCTCCTCTTGCCTCATATGGGGCTCACCGGTACTGTCGTCTGTGCCTTCGGCGCCGGCTTTATGCTCTCGTCGGCCTTTCCCGCAATTCTCCTCTACGCTCAGGAGATGTTGCCCAATAAGCTCGGCCTTATCAGTGGGCTTTTCTATGGTTTCGCCTTTGGTGTTGCGGGCATAGCCGCCGCCATCCTTGGCTATTTTGTAGATACCTACGGACTGGTCTCCGTCTTCAATTTCTGCGCATACACTCCCCTTGGTGGCCTCGTGGCCGGCTTCTTGCCTAACCTTAAGGTTGTTAAGCGGGCGTAGAGATATGTGTTAACCCTTTGTCCACAGATCTTGCAGATTGTTGCTGAGCCTGGAACTCATAGAGATACACTGATTTTCCCACCGCTCTGAAAAATTAATTCCGCCCTTTCGCATCTCTTTGCGAAAGGGCGGAACTGTTTATTAACTATTAATCTAAAGTCAAAAAGACGAATGCTCTACTTCCCGGCATGCTCGCGGTCGTACATCTCTTGCAGCTGCTCGTCGTCGTAGTACTCGGCGAGTTCGCGGGGACGGCCATAATGCTCATCGTGCTGGCTGCGGTCGAGGCCGAGCTTCTCGTCGGTCTCCGATACGCGCATCGGGACGATCTTGTTGGTAATCCAATAGAGGGCGTAGGTCATGACCGCAGTGTAGACGAATACGATGGCTACGGCGATTACGTGGTTGAGGAAGAACTCAGCATGAGTGACACCCTGCGCAGCGAGCTCCGGCTCGTATTTGTAGACGAAGATGCCGGTGAGGATGGTGCCCGTGATACCGCCAACGCCATGGGTCGGGAATACATCCAACGCGTCGTCAACCGAGGTGCGGTTTTTCCAGTGGCATGCGAGGTTGCAGACGATAGTAGTGATGGTGGCAATGAGAATGCTCTCGCCAACCGATACCCAACCTGCTGAAGGTGTGATGGCTACGAGACCAACCACGCCACCGACGGCTGCCGCCATAGCGGAGGGCTTGCGACCCATGACGCAGTCGAAGAAAATCCAAACAAGCATTGCCGTAGCGGCCGCCGTGTTGGTGTTGAGGAACGCCTTTACGGCCTGACCATTAGCGGCAAGAGATGAGCCACCATTGAATCCGAACCAGCCAAGCCAAAGGAGCGATGCGCCAAGAATGACATAAGGCACGTTGGCGGGCTCGCCCTTGCTCTCATGTCGCTTGCCAAGGAAGATTGCGCCTACGAGAGCCGCGATACCGGACGACGCGTGTACTACAATGCCACCCGCGAAGTCCTTGACGTGCATCTGGTTGAAGAGTCCGTCGGGATGCCAAGTGCAGTGCGCCAGAGGGCAGTAGACGATTATGGTGAAGAGCACCATGAAGAGCATATAAGCCGAGAAACGTACGCGCTCGGCGAAAGAACCAGTGATAAGTGAGGGTGTGATGATTGCGAACTTCATTTGGAAGATGGCGTAGAGGCCGAGGGGGATCGTGAGGCCCATCTTGGTGGAGAAAGAATCCGTTGCGCCGCCACCGACGTTGTTGAACATGAAGTAGGTGCAGGGGTTACCAATAACGCCGCCAATGTCGTCGCCAAAGGCAAGGCTGAAGCAGATTACAACCCAAAGCACCGATACGATGCCCATGGCAATGATGCTCTGGAGGATTGTCGAGATGATGTTCTTCTTGCGCACCATGCCGCCGTAGAAGAACGAGAGGCCCGGCGTCATCATCAGGACGAAGATGGTCGACGTGATGAGCCATGCCAAGTCCGCCGTGTTGATGTTCGGGGAGAGTTCCCATAGTCCATCCGCCTCGGGGCAGAAAGATCCGACTATGCCTGCCAAAATCATTATGGCCAGACAGATAATCCAACGTGTTCTCATTATCTCAAGTTTTATTTTGTAGGTTAGATGATGCAAATATAATTGATTTATTA
>CAVILU010000263.1:0-3112 GCA_963643535.1 bacterium
TCGTAAGTCAGCTGATTTGCCTTGCGTTGAGCTGACGCTGCTTGACCTGTGCGACGCAGCACAGCCTTGATGCGCAGTAACACCTCTTGAAGCGAGAACGGTTTCGAGATGTAGTCGTCGGCTCCAATATTAAGACCCGTTATAGTGTCGTTCTCCGAGTCCTTAGCTGTGAGAAATATAATAGGTATGTTGGCTGTCTTGGGCTGCGACTTCAGTTTTTTTGCCGTCTCGAAGCCCGAGATGCCGCCCATCATGACGTCGAGCAGTATCAAGTCGTAAGGTGTAGCGCTTTCACCTACCATTTTTATAGCCTCTTCTCCGGATTCGGCCGTGTCGACCTTATAACCGTTTGTTTGGAGGTTGAATTGTAGGATGTCGCAGATGTCCTGCTCATCATCCACCACAAGTATGTGCTGTCCTGTCTCTGCCATTGCTTCGCGTTTTTTTGTTTGATTTCGTGATGTCACACGTGTTTCATCCGTCTGTCACCAATGGCAAAATAATGCCTTTCACGCAATGATACTATTAAAATCGCATTACAAACATATTACAACGCATATTTTTTTGCTAACGATGCGAAACTTCAATTACATACACATTTAATGAGTTCCTCGCGTAATAACTTAAGTTCACCATTGATGCTTTTGTAACACGTTTGTAAAATATGCTTAGCCCCCACGTAACAACTACGGGATAATATTGCACCCGGATAAAACTGAAATCATTCAATTCTTATGACAACTCTCTACATTATCATCGTAGCGTTCTTGCTCCTGCTCGCGGTGGTGGATCTGTTTGTCGGCGTCTCCAATGACGCAGTCAACTTTCTCCAAAGCAGTATCGGCGCACGCGTCGCTAAGTGGCGTACGCTCCTTATCCTTGCTTCTGTTGGCGTCCTCGTCGGCGCAATGATGTCCGCTGGTATGATGGATGTCGCACGCCATGGCATCATGCAACCTCAGAACTACTCTTTCCGCGAGGTTATGGTAGTCTTCCTTGCTGTTATGGTTACCGACGTGATCGTTCTCGACCGTTTCAATTCAATGGGTCTACCGACTTCTACCACAGTTTCGCTTGTCTTCGAACTCTTCGGAGCTGCGACTCTTCTCGCTTTCGTGAAAATGTCGGGCGATAGCTCGCTGCTCTATGCTGACCTTATTAATACTGATAAGTGCCTCTCTGTGATCATCGCCATATTCGTCAGTGTTGCAATCGCTTTCGTTTGTGGTCTCGCTATCCAGTGGCTCTCACGCCTCATCTTTACCTTCCAATTCTCTAAAGTAAATCACCTTGCCATCGCCATCTTTGGCGGTATCTCTTTCACGATTTTTTCCTACTTCATCTTTATCAAAGGCCTCGGCAAGTCTCCTTACATCCCTGGCGAAACTCGCACCTGGGTTGCGGAGAACACAGGTATGCTTATTCTTGGCTCCTTTGTTCTCACGACGGTCATCTCTTTCGTCCTTATGCTTTGCCGTGTGAGTGTCTTCAAGATAGTTGTCCTTATGGGCACGTTCGCTCTCGCAATGGCTTTCGCTGGCAACGACCTCGTCAACTTCATCGGTGTGCCTCTAGCTGGCCTCGCCTCTTTTCAAGATTGGCGAGCCGCTGGTGCTCAGGATGTAGATACTTTTATGATGAGCTCTCTCCAAGGCTCCGCAAAGTCTCCGACCTTCTATCTCTTTCTCGCTGGTCTCATTATGATTTGCGCTCTTGTCTTCTCCAAGAAGGCAATGAATGTTGTCAAGACTTCGGTAGACCTTAGCCGTCAAGATGAGGGAGATGAACTCTTCGGCTCTAGTCGTGCTGCCCGTGTCATCGTCCGTATGGTTGAGTCTTGGCCCGAGACCCTTGGCCGTTTCGTTCCCAATGGCGTTAAGACCGCTGTGGCTAAGCGTTTTGATAATTCTACAGTCGAGATGCCCGAAGGTGCTGCATTCGATGTCATCCGTGCTTCGGTCAATCTTGTTGTCGCTTCCGTCCTTATCGTCATCGGCACTACTTTTAAGTTGCCTCTTTCGACTACCTATGTTACCTTTATGGTTGCTATGGGTACCAGTCTTGCTGATAAGGCTTGGGGACGAGAAACTGCTGTTTTCCGCGTCACTGGTGTGCTATCTGTCATTGGCGGTTGGTTTATCACTGCAGGTGTCGCATTCCTCGCCGCGGCTGCCGTTTGCGCTCTTATGTACTACTGCGGCATTGTTGCTCAGTGCATCCTTATGGCTGCCGCCTGTGCTGTTATCATTCGCAGCAATTTCTTCGACAAGGATAAGGAGACCGAGGCTGCCAAGGCTGAAATGCAGAATGGAGATCAGGCCTCAAAGTCTCCGGATGCATTTACATCCGCCATTTCTAAAGTTGATGCGGCTTCGCTCGCGCTCTCTTCCAGCATATTCAACGATATTGTCGATGGATTCTTCGATCGTCGCGTCCGCTCTCTCCGTTCCACTAATTTGGAGATCGCTAATCAGCGCGCTCTCTTCAACGCTAGCCGTCGTCGTGAGATGCAGACCTTTGGTAAGATAGCTGTCGATGAGAAGCGTAATTCATCTAATGGCTCCTGCTCTTTTGCTGAAAGCGGTATCTGGCTTCACCTCGGTGCCGACTGCCGACGCCAGTACCTTGGCTCGCTCCGTCGTATGACTGAGCCCGTTCTCGAACACGTCGATAATGGCTTCAACCCCGCAACCCCTGAGATCGTTGCTGAGTTTGCTCCTCTCCGTCGCCAAGTAACTGAGCTTTTTGCTCAGGCCGAGAAGATGATTTCCACAGGCTCTTACGCGGCTGACTACGATGTCGTCCGCGCTCTTGCCCTTGAGACTCGCCGACAGCTCAAGACTCTTCGCCACGAGCGTATCGATAAACTTCAGACCAGTGACGATATGAAGAATTTCAAGGTCTTCATGGTCTACATTAACATCCTCCGCGAGACTCAGAATATGGTCAACACCATCCGTCACCATGTCGAGGCTTCCAAATGTTTCTGCTCTCCTTCTGATTTAAATGAGGAAGAGAAAGAAATTTTTAACAATAGCGAATACTAATATCCAAATGGCTAATACAACCATTCGCATCTAATCGAACGTAAGCCGCCTGAGAATATATATCC
>CAVILU010000264.1:0-399 GCA_963643535.1 bacterium
GTGCAACGGCGCTGTCATTTTTGATTGTGATTTTTCTCATAGCGGTGAGGGGCGGCAGAGTTTTCTGCCGCCCTTCTTTGTTTTTATATACCCACAACCCTTTACAATTAACAATTAACAAATAACAATTAACAATTCTCGCAATTGACAATTGACAATTCTTCCAATTGACAATTGACAAATGACAATTCCTCCAATTGACAATTGACAAATGACAATTGACAATTACAAGTTGCCCCATGCGGGTGGTAACGCGAACTGTTAACCGAAACGCCCGGGGCTCGCGCCGCCGGGCTGACTTTCCAATTGACAATTGACAAATAACAATTGACAATTACGGGCACCCCTTACTTGCAGGGAAACGAAACTGTGAACTGTGAACTGTGCACTGTGCACTGC
>CAVILU010000264.1:460-3107 GCA_963643535.1 bacterium
ACTGTGAACTGTGCACTGTGAACTGCTAACTGTTAACTGTTAACTGAAAAGCTGTTTTTGTGCACATTCTCCATCTTCCACTTGTCCTTGGGCTGCGGCTGCTCGGCGGGCACGCCCACGCATATCACGCAGAAAGGCTTGACGAAGCTGGGCGCTCCGAGGATCTCCGCTAGGCGCGCCACGCGCTCCTTGTTGGGAGTCACGCCGCACCAGACGGCGCCGAGGCCCATGGCGTGGGCCGCCAGGAGGATGTTCTCCGTGGCTGCCGAGCAATCTTGGATCCAGTAGGCCTTGCTGTCGCCCTCGAGGGCCTTCTGCTCGTTGCCGCATACCACTATCACTTGTTGGCACCCCTCGGATATGCGCGTATTGGGCAGGGCGGCCTGGATGGTGTCCAGGAGAGCGCGGTCGTCCACCACCACGAATTCCCACGGCTGCTTGTTGACGGCCGAGGGGGCTGCCATGCCGGCGCGGAGGAGGGTCTCCATCTGGGTGTCGGATAGCTTGGTGGGCTGGAACTTGCGGATGCTCGTGCGCGTCATGATGTTCTCTATGACCGCTTGTGTGGCTGCGGGGTTTAGGGTATCCATCTCTTGATTTGTTTGGGTCGTGCAGCCTGTGGCGACGATTGCCGCCATTGCTATGGCTGCCGCTATCTTCTTGTTCATATGATATAGTTTATTCCGTTGTCTACACGCAAATATACTTTTTTTGTGTCACAACCCATGTGCTATAACCCAAGAAGGGGCCAACCGTAACAGTGAACCGTTTTTAATGTCACAACCATAATTTGACACAGGGGGCAACACTAACTGTTAACTGCTAACTGTTAACTGCTAACTGAAAAAATACCTACTTTTAAGTATTGCGCCATCTTTAGACTAATTATACTTTTGCACTCGGAAACGCGTTCCAAGACTCTCCCCAACACACACTTAAGTAAAATAGTAACAACAGTAAACCAATATCAGGTATGAAGAAATTCTTTACTCTCCTTTTCGCATCCCTCTGCACCATCAACGTTTTTGCCGGTAGCGAAAACGAAGTAACTGGCAAGGTCGAGGTCTCGATTGGTGGCATGTTCACCTACTCTGCAAGTGGTGTCACCTACACAATCAACGAGTATGCCAACACCCAAGGCGATGAATTGATGGACGTCACTGTCCCCAGCTTCACATTGGAGAACACGCAGATGGGCAATCTCACCCTCGGCTCCTACGTGGTCACCGGCCTCGTCTACGATGCAGAGAAGGGTGGCTTCTACCGCGACTACAAGGACGACAACCTCTCCGTTCACTTTACGGCTGTAAATAATGGCGTAGCCACGATGGACAATGATTACGTTTTCAATTCATCTAAAAACAACAACATCCTCGTGATTCTCAACGAAGAGCACGAAGTAGTTAAAATCGTCAACAATTTCCAGATGGGCACGATGCCTCTGTCCATCACCTCGACCTTCACCCCCGCTGAGGCTGCTGCCGTCCATGTCATCAACGCCGACAGCGAGTCCGATGCCAAGGCATATAACCTCCTCGGTCAGCCCGTTGGCGACGACTACAAGGGTATCGTCATCGTCGGCGGCAAGAAGATCATCAGGAAGTAAACGCAGCATTGCTCGGTAAAAACAATCTCCCCACATAGACTCCGACAGATAGAGTTGATAAACGATAAATGATAGACTTGATTAACGCAATCAAATCGATATCATTGAGACAAATACCCGTTGCAGGCGCTGGGCTCCTTATGCTCACCGCCTGCAACGGCATTTTTGATGATATCTACGACCAACCGGACAACTCCGTGGTCTCCATCCGCGGACAACTACAGATCGACGCCACAAGCTGGAGCGACTGGTACTACGTGGACCTGACTGAGCTCCAGGCTCTTGCCGAGGCTGCCGACGACGACGCCCTAGCCAAGGCGCAGACGGAATTCACGCCATACCCCATCCCCATGGAGGCCGTGGGCGACGAGTCGACCGACGCCAACCATGCCGAGATCCCCGGCCAATACCTCTATTGGTTCGACGTCTTCGGCGAGGGCATTTCCAAAAACCAGTTCACGAGCTTCACCCCGACAGCCGAGCAGACGGCCCCCGACAGCTGGACCTTCGCCGTCCACCGCAACAACGTCCGCACCAACGGCTGCGCGGCTCTCGAGACGGCCTACACCTCATTTGCCGACCTCCCCGAGACGAGTGAGGACTTCCGCAAGATGGACTTCGCGGAGGATGTATGGACCGAGAACGAGGTTTGGGACAGCCAGGAGCAGATGCTGCTGTGCTACGTACCCTCACAGGGCATCCGCATCAACAAAGTCCTCTCCTCTTGGCTGACGCTCGAGATTCCACCAATGCCACCGGCCTTCACGCACAACAACCACATCTTCATCCTCCGACTCCCCGACGGCACCTACGCCGCCCTCCAACTTGAAAACTACCTCTCCGCCACAGGCACCAAATGCTGGCTCACAATAAACTACAAATACCCATACTAAACAATTGACAATTTACAATTGACAATTGACAATTGACAATTACGAGCCCCCCGCGCGGGGTGCCGCAAACTGTTAACTGCTAACAGCTAACGCTAACTGCTAACTGTTAACTGCTAACTGTTAACTGCTAACTGCTAACTGTTAACTG
>CAVILU010000265.1:0-3106 GCA_963643535.1 bacterium
CGGCAAGGCCCTGCAGAGCGGCACGAGCCACTTCCTCGGCCAGAACTTCGCCAAAGCTTTCGATGTCACCTTCATGAACCGCGAGGGCAAGAGCGACTATGTCTGGGCTACCTCTTGGGGTGTCTCTACACGTCTCATGGGTGCGCTCATCATGGCTCACTCCGACGACAATGGCCTTGTCCTGCCCCCGAAACTCGCGCCAACGCAAGTCGTCATTGTCCCTGTCTACAAGAAGGAGGAGGAGCATGCCGCCATCACTGCCAAGGCCAACGAGATCGTAGCCAAACTCAAGGCTAAGGGCATCTCCGTTCTCTACGACGACAACGACAAGAAGAAGCCGGGTTGGAAGTTCGCGGAGTACGAGCTCAAGGGCTTCCCCATCCGCATCGCTCTCGGCCCCCGCGACCTCGAGAAGAACGAGGGTGAGGTTCACCGCCGCGATACTATGGAGAAGATGCAGATGAGCCTCGACGGCATCGAGGACCGCCTCGCAGACCTCCTCGACGAGATGCAGAAGAACATCTACAAGAAGGCGCTCGACTACCGCAACGCGCACGTCACCAAGGTCGACACCTACGACGAGTTCAAGGAAGTCCTCAAGAACAAGGGCGGCTTCGTCCTCGCTCACTGGGACGGCACCACCGAGACCGAGGTCCGCATCAAGGAGGAGACCAAGGCAACCATCCGTTGCATCCCCTTCGACAATCCTCAGGAGGAGGGCAAGTGCATCCTTACCGGCAAGCCCAGCCACCAGCGTGTCCTCTTCGCCATCTCTTACTAAGCAATGTCTTCGTGCAGTAATTCATTAAAAGCAATGTCTCTCTGCACGACCCAATAAGCCAGCCCCGCGGATTGCGCGTCTCAATCTAGAGACTCGTAGCCTGCGGGGCTTTTCAATTGACAATTAACAATTGACAATTGACAATTGCCAGGGCTCCGCGTCACCACTTGCATCTGTGGAAATCCTCCTTGAGCGTAGCGAAATCTGTGGTAAGCGCAGCGAGCGGCTCAAAAGCTTTCTCAGTGGAAATCTGTGTGATCTGTGGACAAGAAGTGACAAAACTAAGCAATTAACAATTAACAAATAACAATTGACAATTGCCAGGGCTCCGCGTCACCACTTGCATCTGTGGAAATCCTCCTTGAGCGCAGCGGAATCTGTGGTAAGCGCAGCGAGCGGCTCAAAAGCCTTCTCAGTGGAATCTGTGTGATCTGTGGACAAGAAGTGACAAAACTAGGCAATTAACAATTGACAAATAACAATTGACAATTGCCGTGACCCCGCAATAATTGATAATCTGGGGTGACATATAACTGTGAACTGTGCACTGTGCACTGAGCACTGAACTGATTTTTTCTATGAAAGCACTTTGGACAATACTTCTCCTAGTAGTATCAAATAGTTTTATGACCATGGCATGGTACGGCCACCTCAAGTTCGCCGACACCAAGTGGGGCTCAAACCTCCCCCTCTTCGCCATCATCCTCATCAGCTGGGGCATAGCCCTCTTTGAATATTGCTGCCAAGTCCCGGCCAACCGCATCGGTTTCGTGGGCAACGACGGCCCCTTCACGCTGGTCCAGCTCAAGGTAATCCAGGAGGTCATCTCCCTTACTGTCTTCACGGCCTTCACACTCATCTTTTTCCGCACCGAGGAGTTCCGTCCCAACCACATCATCGCATTCGTATTCCTCATACTCGCCGTCTACTTTATGTTCAAAAAGTAGTATCAATTGACAATTGCTGTGGCTCCGTTGTTTATGGATTTTTTCTCTTGAACATGGATTGATACTTCGCTTTTTTGTATTCTTTTAAGAAATATTGATAACTTTGTGCATATCCCCCGTAAAATGGAACAACGAATAGAAAACCTCTATCAGCTCGACGGGAAAGTGCCTGTTGCCAAGGCTCTTCCCTTCGGCCTCCAGCACGTGCTGGCCATGTTCGTGAGCAACATCACGCCCATAATGATTCTCGCCAGCGTAATTGGTTTGGACAGTGCCACGAGCGCAATGCTCATTCAGAACTGTATGATAATAGCGGGCATCGGCACGCTCATCCAGCTCTATCCCGTTTGGCGCATCGGTGCCAAGTTGCCCGTAGTCATGGGCATCTCCTTCACTTTCCTTTCGCTCGCCATCAGTATCGCTGCAGCCCACGGAATGGGTACCTTGGTCGGCGCCGTGATTGTTGGCGGACTTATCGAGGGTACTCTCGGCCTCTTCGCAAAGTACTGGATTAAGCTAGTTCCCAATATCGTGGCGGCTACTGTCGTTACTGCCATTGGTTTTTCGTTGCTCCCCATTGGTGCCAACTCCTTTGCCGGCGGACAGGGCGCGGCGGACTTCGGAAGTCTGAATAACTGGATTGTTGGCTCGGTGACGCTGTTGGCGTGCCTCTGCTGCCAGATGTTCGCTAAGGGCTTCTTGCGGTCGCTGTCCGTGCTCGTGGGCCTCGTCGTGGGCTATGTGCTGGCTCTCTGCATGGGAATGGTCAGTTTCGACGGACTGAGCAACTGCGGCATTATTTCGCTGCCTCATCTGCTGCCCTTCAAACCTGAATTTAACCTCGGTGCCATACTCAGCATTACGGCCGTCTTCCTCGTGTCGGCAACTGAGACCATAGGCGACGTGAGCGCACTCTGCAACAGTGCCCTGAAGCGCAACCCCGATGCCAAGGAGCTCGGGCGTGCCATAAGCTGCGACGGATATGTAAGTTCTGTCTCGGGCCTTTTCGGCTGTACGCCAATCACATCCTTCTCGCAGAATGTGGGTCTTGCGGCAATGTCAGGTGTCGTAAATCGCTTCACTATTGCTTGTGGCGCGGCTATCATGATTATTGGTGGCATCTTCCCTGCCGTGGGCTATGTGCTTACCACCATCCCGCAGTGCGTCCTCGGTGGCTGCACGCTCATGATGTTTGGCAGTATCCTCAATGCCGGTTTCGGTATGGTGGCAAATTGTGGCAGTGCCCGTCGTAATATGGTGATTGTGAGCCTTTCGCTCAGCGTAGGTCTCGGCTTTACTCAGGCTACTGGCATGTTCGACATTTTCCCCGAGATTGTGCGCACCGTCTTCGCCGACAACTGCGTGGCCGTAGTATTCC
>CAVILU010000266.1:0-3095 GCA_963643535.1 bacterium
GTTTGCTACCGTCTCGTGGATGTAGAAAACAGCTTTGGCAATGTCGCCTTTGCATTTGTCTATGATAATCTTGTGATGCCCCCACGGCACGGCAAAAATGTCGGGCTTGCTTTCGTTTGCGTCTTGGGGCAAATTCTAGACTTCTAAATTTTGCCCCAGCTTGGGGCAAAAATATCAATGCTTGAGTATCAAAGGTTTATGCTTGTGGCAAGATTATTTGTTGCGGAAGATTCGCAGCACGCAGTCGCCAAGATGACGGCTCTCGACAATCTGCCCGCCACGGAACGCCGGAGCCTCGACACCCGCCCCGAAGCTCTTGTCCGCCTCGAACACCCAAGCCTCGTCCCAAATCCCGCTCTCGATAAAGGCCGCAAGAGTATGAGCCCCGCCCTCGACAATGACCGACGTAAGCCCCTCGGCCCGAGCAGCCTCAACGGCGGCACCAGCCACGCCAAGGCCACCGAAGTCGCCGCGCACGAACTTCGCGCCCCCCTCTTCGCGCCCACCCTCGGGCCCGACAACGAGCGTACGCCCGCCATCGGTGAGCAACCTCAGGCCCTCGGGCAGCCCACCTCTCGGAGCCACGACAATGCGCAGCGGCGCAGGCCCATCCCACAGCCTCGGGGTGAGGCTCGGATTGTCGGAGACTGCCGTGCCGGCGCCTATTAGGATGCCGTCCTCGGTGGTCCGCTGGCGGTGGGCAATGGTGAGCGACTCTCTGTTAGAGATCTGCGCGGGGGCTGGTAGCCCGTCGCGGATGTTGCCAATGTAACCGTCGGCCGTCTGTGCCCATTTGAGGATCACGTAGGGGCGTTTCTTCTCCTGGAGGGTGAAGAAGCGGCGGTTGAGCTCGCGGCACTCCTCTTCGAGCACGCCTACCGTGACGTCTATGCCGGCGTCGCGGAGTTTCTGTATGCCGCGTCCGGATACTTTGGCGAAGGTATCGCCGCAGCCCACTACAACCCTCGGGATGCGCTTCTCGATGATGAGGTCGGCGCATGGCGGGGTTCGCCCGTAGTGTGCGCAGGGTTCGAGGCTCACGTATATCGTGCTGTGTGTCAGGAGGTCGGGGTTGCGGACGCTGCTAATGGCGTTGACCTCGGCGTGGGGGCATCCGGCCTTGCGGTGCCAGCCCTCGCCTATAATCTTGCCGTCGCAGACCACCACGGCGCCGACCATGGGGTTGGGGTATGTGCGTCCTTCGGAGTTGCGCGCCAGTTGGATGCATCGGCGCATAAATATCTCATCGGTTGTCGCGCTTTTGGGCGTTTCGCCTTTAGTAGCTATATTTGTCATTGCCTTTCGGGGGATGTTTGTTTCCCCTCTCGGCAAATATACTAATTAAATGACTACGACAATATCCTCCCTCGCCCGTGAGATGGAGGCCGAACTGACCCCCGCCCTCGGCTCCGACGCCCGCCCCGCGGCACGCAACCTTATCTGCGACCGCCTCGGGCTCTCCTTTACGGCCTACGCCACGAGGCTGCCCGAGCCGGTGCCCGATGCCGATGAGGCTGTCTTGCGCCAGTGGGCAAAAAGAGTCGCGGCAGGCGAACCCGTCCAATACGTTACGGGCGTTGGCCTCTTCGGGGATATTTCGCTCCACGTGGAACCCGGCGTGCTCATCCCGAGGCCCGAGACGGAAGGTCTTGTGGAGAGGATCGTGACGTGGGCTGACGGGCGGACGGACCTCACTGCCATAGACTTAGGGACGGGTAGCGGATGCATTGCCATAGCCCTTGCCCGTGGCCTTGTGGCTGCCGAAGTGATGGCTGTGGATGCCTCGGACGATGCCATTCGCATAGCGCAGGGTAATGCCGACAGGCTGGCTCCGGACGTGGATATCTTCAAGGTGGACCTCCTCTCGCCCGAAGCCGATGGGTTGGCGGATGATTGCGGTCCCTTCGACATTGTCGTGAGCAACCCGCCGTATATCTGCGAGTCTGAGCGTAAGGATATGGCTGCCAATGTCTTGGATCACGAACCCGAGATGGCTCTCTTCGTGCCCGATGCCGATCCCCTGCTCTTCTACCGCCGCATTGGCCAGCTCTGCGTCGATGGTCTACTTGAGCCCGACGGTGGCGCCCTCTTCTTCGAGATTAACGAGGCCCTGGGAGCCGAGACTGCCGAGATGCTCCGAGGACTGGGCTTCGGCCGAGTCGCCGTAGAGAAGGATTATCTCGGGAAAGACAGGTACGTAATCGCGCAAATCAAATAGCTGATCAACAGAAAATATAAAACAAAGAATACTATGCTTCAACAACTTACAGATGCCAACTTCAAGGCTGAGGTCATCGAGAAGGGTGGCGTCGCCCTCGTAGATTTCTCGGCTGTGTGGTGTGGCCCTTGCCGTGCCCTCGCACCTCAGGTCAAGATGCTCTCCGACGACTATTCCGACCGTTGCCGTTTCTACGGCGTCGACATCGACACCGCTGCCGACACCGCCTCGGAGTATGGCGTGATGTCCGTGCCCACCATCATCATCTTCAAGGACGGTCAGCCCGTAGAGAAGAGCATGGGCGTAAAGAGCAAAGCGCAGCTCGCCAAGATCCTCGACGGCATCCTCGGCTAAGGCTTTTCGGCACAATAGAGCCAAGTCAATACGCACTCCCGCAGGTTTTTCTAGGGGCCTCGTTCGCCCCGATGAGCCTGTGGGGGTGCTCTTTTTTTGCGTGTTAATCTCAAGACTTTCGTTGGGCTCGGGCGCAGTTTCGCATAAGTCGGAGGCTGTTTCGCTTAAGAAAAAGGCTGATTAGTCGGCAAAATCTGTCCGATTGTCCAAAAACACATTCTGAGGTGTTCGTTATTTGAAAAAGATGCATACCTTTGCATCATAACATAGCGGCGAGGCCGTGACGGATGAGCCGCGCGCTAATGAGCATGTGTTAAAGTTGATTGTGATTTTCTCGTAGATCCCGTGCCGACAATGGTCAGCGCGGGGTTTTTTATAGTTAGCAGTTAACAGTTAGCAGTTAACAGTTAGCAGTTAACAGTTAGCAGTTAACAGTTAGCAGTTAACAGTTAGCAGTTAACAGTTAGCAGTTAACAGTTAGCAGTTAACAGTTAGCAGTTAACAGTTAGCAGTTAACAGTTAG
>CAVILU010000267.1:0-3095 GCA_963643535.1 bacterium
GCCCAGACCCATGCGAGGAGGAGTACGATCTTGGCTATCCTGCTTCCCCAACCATCGGAGCCCCACTCCACAAAGAGCTGGTGCGCAATGCCAAAGAAGACAACTGCGCAAATAGCAACGAGGATAACGACGTAGACTATGATCATGGGAGGGCTCGCCTTATGTTAGTAGACGAATTCGCCGAACTCGCTCTTGATGGTGAGCTTGTTGCCCTCAGGGCGAGCCTCGATGTGGCCAATGACCTGCGCATCGATGCCGAAGCTCTTGGATATCTCGATGACCTTCTGAGCATCAGCGGCATCGAGGTAGACCTCAAGACGGTGGCCCATATTGAAGACCTTGTACATCTCCTTCCAATCGGTGCCACTCTGCTCCTTGATGGTGCGGAAAAGAGGCGGGACGGGGAAGAGGTTGTCCTTGATGACGTGGACGTTCTCGACGAAGTGCATTACTTTGGTCTGCGCACCGCCCGAGCAGTGGACCATGCCGTGGATCTTGGGGCGGAGCTCGTCGAGGAGTTTCTTGACTACGGGCGCATAGGTGCGTGTCGGGCTGAGGACGAGTTTGCCGGCGTTGATGGGGCTGCCCTCGACGGAGTCGGTGAGCTTGAGACCGCCGGAATATACGAGGTCGTCAGGCACTGCGGCATCATATGTCTCGGGATATTTCTGAGCGAGATACTTGGCGAAGACGTCGTGGCGGGCGGAGGTGAGGCCGTTGCTGCCCATGCCACCGTTGTACTCCTTCTCGTAGGTAGCCTTGCCGTAGGATGCGAGGCCCACGATCACGTCTCCGGGCTTGATGTTTGCGTTGTCGATTACGTCGGCGCGCTTCATACGGCAGGTGACGGTAGAGTCGACAATGATAGTGCGAACGAGGTCGCCGACATCGGCAGTCTCACCACCAGTGGCATAGACACCGACACCCATTTCTCGGAGCTCGGCGAGGAGTTCGTCGGTACCATTAATAATGGCCGAGATGACCTCGCCCGGGACGAGCATCTTGTTGCGGCCGATGGTGCTAGAGACGAGGATATTGTCCACTGCGCCTACGCAGAGGAGGTCGTCGATGTTCATAATGAGCGCGTCTTGCGCTATACCCTTCCAGACGGAGAGGTCGCCCGTCTCCTTCCAATAGGCGTAGGCGAGGCTGCTCTTGGTGCCGGCTCCGTCGGCGTGCATGATGTTGCACATTTCGGGGTCGCCTCCGAGGATGTCGGGGATGATTTTGCAGAAGGCTCTAGGATAGAGACCCTTATCGATGTTCTTGATGGCGTTGTGGACGTCCTCCTTGGCGGCGCTTACGCCGCGCAGGGTGTATCTCTCGTTTGATGTGGCCATGAAAAGTTATTTTGCGCGCAAAGATAGTTATTTGGTTTGAGAAAGATGGACTGCGGTTGGCATGCGATGACGTTTGATTAAAAGTCAAAAGATGTCGCTATGAGATCCAATGGAATAGAACCGCATTTTTAAATTCTCATCATCTTGAGACCACACTAACAACAAATTCGCAGAGATGTGGCACTCCCAGAATCCAGCATATGAGCCGCTCAACTTATGCGGACTGGTGTCCGTGGGAGCACAACCTTCGTTCGCCATCGTCACAATGAGTTTGTCGATACGCTTCATATCGCATCCACGCTTCTCGCACTTCTTGTAGCTCTTTTTAAACTCAGAAGAGAACTCGACTTCGTACTTCATTCGTGCAAAAGGTCAAGAAGTTCTTCTTCTGTCGTCGCCGTATAATAATGTCCACTATCAAAGTCCTCTATTGACCTCTCAATAGAACTTTTCTTCGTAGTCTTCTCCTTCTTGAAGTTGAAACCAAGTTCCTTAAAGAAGGTCTTGACAAAAGCCACCTTGTCGGCCGGGATTTCAACAGTGAATGTTTGTGTTGCGGAAGCTGTTGCTGTCGCCATAACTTATTAGTTTTAAAATTATTTCTTTTGTGGCAAAGATAGTCATTTGGTTTGAGATTGACATTTTCGAGATGGTGTAATAAACAGTTTGCGCCCGCGACACCTAAGTTAAGGTGCCGCGGGCGCTATTCGCATGTGGGTTGGGGGCGGAGTTCAATGGGGAAAAAAATGCGCCTAGCCACCTTTTTTATTGAGGTGCCGGGCGCAGGTATTAATTAGTATTGGGGAACTTGCCTACTGGGGAGGCTCCTGTCCACCAACAATCTTCCCCTTCAGGAATTCATAGACCTTGCGTGGCCAATTCATATTGCCGACGAACGAGATACGCTGCTCCACGTATTTGATATTCTTCCACTCGAGCCAAACATCCATAAGGATTTCGCTCAAACGGCCAAAGACTCGCGCCTCGAAGGGATTATAAGCGGAGATATCTATGCGCTTCTCGACCTCAAAGAGGAGAGGGAACATGAAGTTGCAATAGTCATCGAACTTGTCGCGCTTCATGACGAAGATGTTGAACATATGCGCGGAGCGTCTGTTCATTACCTTGTCGCAAGCCTCGGCGGCATCCGGATACATCTCCTTGAGAACATCGATAGCCACAAGGAGGTCGCGACGATAATGCGCATGGTCATAGTGGCTTTGGTTGGTCTCGATGATGTAATATTGCTTGTCGGGCATAATTACATCAGCCTTTTTGAGGAGGGCCTCGAAGTCCGACTGACGGAGTGCGGACATCATCTTGGTCTGCTCAGACTGAGGATAGCCTTTTACAAAAATCCGTCGGTAGTGGACAAGGCCAATATAGTCGGCCTTGAGGTTTTTCCAGGCCCAATAGACGCCAGTTAGTTCGCAGAATGAGGGGTTCTTAGCGGAAATATTATCCCCAGTGTCGTCGCCAGTATAGCCAATGGACTCCTTGCCCGCCTTACCCACGTGGAGGGGAAGGTAGCAGGGATCGGAAGGCATCTCAGCCTTCTTATGGGCAGCGACGATAATCTTTATGTCCATTTCTGAATTGTGTGTCTTCTTTCCTTGGTTACAAAGGTAACGCCAATATTTCAGATTTATTAGAAGAATGGGCGTGTTTTTTCGACCGATGCTACATTATGGTTAAAAAAAGTTGTTCTCTTTGTTCTCTTTGTTCTCTTTGTTCTCTTTGTTCTCTTTGTTCTCT
>CAVILU010000268.1:0-1452 GCA_963643535.1 bacterium
ACACGGAAAAGCCCCGCTCGGCGTACGGGCGGGGCTGAACCTAGGCTATTTTTTGCGTGTGTTGCGAAATGGGGGTCAGTTTTTGGCGTTCATTTGCTCCCAGAGGTTTCAGTTTGTTACGCAAAAGACGTCGCGGAGTGGCTTTTTGGAGGCGTTGATGTTTTGGGGTTTCAAGGACTTCCAGCAGTCCGATGCCAGGGGTGGTGAAGGTTTCGCCACGCAGCAGGACGGCCCACGCTTCGGCAAAGTAACATATTTATCCCGTTCCAAAACTCTTTTGAATATAATCCACCACCGCAAACACTTTCAAAAAGTAGCGCAAACACCTTATTCCAAATATTTCACAGCCGAACATGTGTAATTTTGGCTCTTTGTGATATTTTTGCCCCGCAAAACAACAGACAAGACAGTAAATATAACAAATGGACAACGGTCAACAACAGCAGCCAAGCCTCCGCGAGGCATTCATCCAACTCCACATCAGCGCACTCCTCGCAGGCTTCACTGGCGTATTCGGCAAACTCATAACGCTCAACGAGACGACGCTCGTATGGTACCGAATCTTCTTCGCCGCCGTCATACTGATGGTCTTCACGGGCTTCCCACGCGTAGGGTGGCGCAAATTCTTCCAGATATTGGGTAGCGGTGCGCTCCTCGGACTTCACTGGCTGCTCTTCTACGCCTCAATCAAGATGAGCAACATCTCAATTGGCGTGGTCTGCTTTGCCAGCCTCAGTTTCTTCACAGCCATCTTCGCCCCCATCATAAATAAGCGACGTATTATCTGGACCGAGCTGCTCTTCTCGCTCATCACCATCGCGGGCCTCGTCTGCATATTCTCGTTCTCGACGGAATACCGTACGGGCATCCTCATCGGCCTGGTCTCGGCAGCCCTATGCTCGCTCTACGCCATCACGACCCAGCGCGTCTCCGTAGGCCAACGCACGCGCGACGTACTCTCCTACTCTATGTGGGGAGCCCTCGCCGGAGTCAGCATTATGTCGCCACTCTACCTCCACTTCTTCCCGTCGTCGCAACCCGTCATGGTCTTCCCCGAGGGCGCAAACCTGTGGTGGCTGCTGAGCCTCTCGCTCTTCTGCACCGTAGGCCTCTACCTGCTCCAGATTATGTGCATGAGGCGGCTCTCGGCCTTCACGGTCAACCTCACCTACAACCTCGAGCCCTGCTACTCCATCCTCATCGCCTTCGTGGCCTTCGGCGAGTCCCGCGAACTCAACTTCTCATTCTACGTCGGCATCGCGCTCGTCATCCTCAGCGTGGTGCTCCAGACGCTCAGGCAGTGGAAAAACAAATAGCTGCTAGCAGTAAATATTCGTCGTTTCACCTCAGCTAACCATATTTTTACATCAGATCGCAATTTGAGTACGTATAAGGTGGTGGGCATGGTTAACGCCTTTTTGCCGCATTATGAAATTGTTAGTATCTTAGCGA
>CAVILU010000268.1:1462-3079 GCA_963643535.1 bacterium
ATGCGCAATTTCTACAGCCCCTTGAAAGATTGCGAACCATACATACGCTTCACATTCTTCACCGGCATAACAAAATTCTCGCAACTTAGCATCTTCAGTGAACTCAACAACATTGTAAACGTCAGTATGGATGCAAACTATGCTGATGTTTGCGGTTTTACGGAGACTGAGTTGCGCTCGCAGATTCCGGAAGCGATTGCAGAACTCGCTGGACAATTGAGAATTTCGCAAGACGAGGCGTTGTCAAAACTAAAAGCGAATTATGACGGCTACCACTTCACGTGGCCATCAGCCGACATATACAACCCATACAGCATAATCAACTGTTTCGCTTCCAATAAGATAGACGCATACTGGTTTTCCTCGGGGACTCCGACATACATCATTGAGATGATGAAGAAGTTCGGTGCCACTCCGACAAAACTTGGTGATGAGATACAAACCTTCGCCTCCGAATTCGACACTCCAATGGAGCGAATGTCATCCATCATCCCTCTGCTCTACCAAAGTGGTTACCTGACAATCAAGGACTACGACAAGGAGACGGACCTCTACACCCTCGCCATTCCTAACAAGGAAATCCGCACCGGACTTTTTAGCAATCTCCTACCCAACTATCTGGAGCACAACGCTGAAGAAGGACGCATAGCGATAGCGCAAATGTCCATTCCGATAAAAAAGGGTGACATGGATAGCGCACTGACAATGCTCCGCAAGTTCCTCGCAACAATCCCATATTGCGACAACACTCATTTCGAAGGACATTATCAGCAGATGCTCTACCTGCTCTTCGCGCTCCTCACAAACTACAGGATTATAGTAAAGCAGCGCACGGCAAAAGGTCGTATGGACATAACGCTCGAAACCGATAACTACATCTATATCATCGAGTTGAAATTTGGCCGCACGGCCTCCAAGGCTTTGCAGCAAATCAATAGTAGCGGATATCCTGCATCTTTCGCCACAAGCAACAAAAAGATCATCAAAGTCGGCATAAACTTCGACATTCAAAACGAGCGAAACATAATGGAGTGGAAAATAGAGTAACTCGCATTATTTGTTACTCCACACCAAATACAGCCCCCCAAAAAAAACAACGCCGCCCAGGAGAGCATCAGAACTCTCCTGGGCGGCGTAAAATCGTTATGACAGAAAGGACTGTGGATTAGCAAGCCTTCATATCCTTGGCAGCCTGCTCAATCTTCTTGTCGGCCTCGGCATTTGCCTTTGCCCACTCGCTCTGATCCTTCATAGGCACCTTGACCTCGAAGTAGAACTTAATCTTGGGCTCAGTGCCAGAGGGGCGTACGGAGACCTTAGAACCATCCTCGGTGAAGTACTGGAGGACGTTGCTCTTGGCGGGCATGTTGAGAGGCTTGACCTCGCCAGTGAGGACGTTCTTCTCGGTGAGGTTCTGGTAGTCCTTGACGATGACAACCTTCGAGCCACCCATAGTCGCGGGCGGATTCTCGCGATAACCCTTCATGAGAGCCACAATCTCGTCGGCGCCAGCCTTGCCCTCGCGGACAATGTAGATCATCTTCTCCTTGCTGAAACCGAACTCTGCGTAGATCTGCTTGAGGAGGTCGTAGAGCTTGATGCCCTTGTCCTTAGCCC
>CAVILU010000269.1:0-3073 GCA_963643535.1 bacterium
AGAGCATCTGACTGTTAATCAGAGGGTCGTAGGTTCAAGTCCTACTTGGTGAGCGAGTGAGGGCATCTGGTGCGAACTGGGTGTTCTTTTTTTTTGCATATATGCGATGTGATTTTTGCGGCGCATAGTGATTTGCCTACACGGATTTCATTGGCTATCACGTTCTTGGCTATTTACACGGGATTACAGAGATGGACGCGATTGGGGACACGCTCAATGGTGATTTCCGTAGAGTCGCGTGCAAGCATTGCGCAAGATATCCGGAACGGATTGTGTTTCGAGGAATAAAAAAAATGGGTGACCCCTTGATTGAGGTCACCCATTTTTTGTTGTCTTATAATCTTGGCGAAACTATAGTTTCATGACGCCGCAGAGATAGGATAGCTTGTAGAGCATCAGCACCAGCATACTAGGATTATCGCCCTTGAGGTTTTTCTCCATACGATCGCGGAAACGGCTGAAGAAGGAGTGGAAGAGGCCCGAGAGATGCAGGGCGTCCACCTTGTCGTAGAGGGCGAGGAGACGTGAGTGGCCACGGAGCTTGTCGGCATGCATGCTGAGGCTCTGTATGGCTATGCGGACCTTGGAGAGGTATTGTTCGGAAGTGTCGGTGTCGTCGTGATAAACAGGAGCATCAATATGCTTTATCGAGAAGCCCTTCTCCTTTAGCATTGCGCCGAAAAGAGTATCCTCGTGGCCATATCGGTCGAAAGTCTCATCGAAGCGAACCGACTCGGAGACACGCCTACTAATCATAAAATTCGACGACTTAAATGCATCGTAGGGATTACGCTCACGCTGTTTGACCGAAACGACCTCACGGCTTATGCCATAACGGAAGCGAAGCGGATTGACGCAACACTCCTCACCACAACGGTAGAGCAGACCGCCCACAACGACATCGGCATCGTCGGCAACATCGACAAGCCGCTTGAGGAAATCATCGTTGGCGGGGTAAGTGTCGGAGTCGAGGAAGAGCATATGGGAGCCCTGGGCCGCCTTCATGAGCTCGTTGCGCGTGATGGCGATGCCGCGGTTGACGGGCGAGACAATATAACGGCAATGGTCCATATCCTCGATGGCGGCATTCTCGGCCAGCACCCTCATGTCACTCGACCCATCGTCCATCACGACGACTTCGGCATCGATAGAGAATTCATCTATCTGCTGCACGAGGGCATCGACAAGGAGCAGGCACTCCGTGTTGTATGTCGGGATTAGAATCGAAAGCTTATCCATTGCTGTTCTCTGCTCTAAGAGGCTTGGCGCAGCTCTTCGGGTGTTGGTATATTTTCAACGGTGCGCCGAATACAAAGATAACATTATGACGCTTTTTGAAAACACAACCTTTGTTAACAAGATTGAAACGATATGGAAAAAGGGTGCTTGCTCTACGTCATTTTCCAATTCCCGAATAAGCCTTGTGGGAACGCCACCCACTAGCGAGCTGTCGGGGATATCTTTTGTGACCGCAGCACCGGCAGCCACGACTACATTGTTGCCAATTGTCTCGCCTGACAGAATGGTGACGTTCTTTGTCATATTCAGCTATTGCATCGGCAAAAGACATCAGATGAGAGAAAAAAGGCCCGCAGCATGCGCCACGAGCCTTTCTTATTGGGAAATTTTGGATGTACAGTCCTGTGCAGGGAACTACACGAGTCGCTTAACGAGGTCGCGGCGGTCGCCCGGAAGGAGGTCGATTGGCGGGAGCTCGATCATAGTGTAGCAACCAGGACGCTGACGGAGCACGGCGCGTGCGCAGCTAACGAGAACCTGGCCAGTGAGGGCGGGGTTGTTGATCTCCATGAGGAAACGGAAGTTCTGGTTGGCAGTGGTGCCAGAGACACCGTTGCGGATGAGGTTTACGCCATGGCCAACGTTATTGAGTGCCTCGACGGAGGGGACCTCGATTACGTGGGTCTCGTCATGGGCGAAGTAGTCGTCGGCCTTGATGGCTGCCGCTACGTCCTCGAGCTTATAACCGTCCTTGAGCTCGACGTAGACCATACGGCGATGGATGCCGGTGCCGAGGGGGATTGTCATAGAGAGGGCATCCT
The DNA here is from genome assembly GCA_963643535.1 of bacterium. Lineage (GTDB taxonomy): Bacteria > Bacteroidota > Bacteroidia > Bacteroidales > Marinilabiliaceae > W3P20-009. The sequence continues at coordinate 2,061 of CAVILU010000269.1, forward strand.
TGACGCCGTCCTTGCTCTTGACGCAAACGGTGTGGCCCATAGAGCGGCCGGGACCGAAATTGGTGTAGGTGAGGCCCTTGGGAGCCATAGCCTCCATAATGGCGCGGATCATAGAGTCGGAGCCCGGATCCCAACCAGCGGAGATGATAGATGCGGTATTGTACTGCTTAGCTACGGCATCGAGGGTGTCGCGGAGCTCGGGGACTTGGGTATGGATGTCGAAAGAGTCGACAGTAGCGATGCCCTGAGCGAGGATAGCCTTGGCGGTCTCGGGCACGGCACGGGTTGGGGTGCAGAGGAGGGCTACATCAACTTTGCCGAGTTTCTTGATATCGTCAACAACGGGGACACCAGTCAGCTCGACGGGCTGAGGGGCACTGGGATTGCGGCGGACAACGCCAGCAAGTTCGAGGTCGGGAGCAATGGAGAGGGCCTCAACGGCCGCCTTGCCAATATTGCCATAGCCAACTACGGCAACTCTTTTAATTTCTGACATAAGTGTAACTGTTCTTATATAACTATGCGAAATTAAACAAATCGTTTTAAAAACCCAATAGTTTGGTTACAAATTATCAGTCAAAACCAGTTAACAACTTAAATCAGTTCACAGCTTAAATCAGTTCACAGTGCACAGTTCGCGGTACCCCCGTCAACGTTTTGACTCGCGGTTTTATTCATTTTTGGTGTGTTTATTTTTGCCCTAAGGCCTAGACCAGTTCACAGTGCACAGTTAACAGTTCACAGTTCGCGGTACCCCCGTCGACGGAACTTTGGTAATTTTCAATTGGGAGTTGGGAGTATTTTTGCCCTAGGGCCTAGACCAGTTCACAGTTAACAGTTCGCGGTCCCCCCCCATCGGCGAAACTTGAGTAAATGTCAATTAGGAGTTGTTGTTATTTTTGCCCTAGGGCTTGCGCCCTGGGCTGGCTTACAACGCCGGCTTCGCATCGCACGGTTCTAAGCTAATCGCTAAGAACTCGTAGTGCCTTTGGGGCTCCATTCAGTTCACAGTT
>CAVILU010000270.1:0-3057 GCA_963643535.1 bacterium
TTCTACCTGAATACGGGTATTCATCTCCATAAAGAAGAAATTGTGATCCTTGTCAAGAAGGAACTCGACAGTGCCTAAGCTCTCATACTTAGCCTCCTTTGCGAGACGTACGGCAGCACCACAAATCTTCTCACGAAGCTCATCATCGAGAGCTGGAGACGGAGCCTCCTCGAGAAGCTTCTGATGCTTACGCTGAACAGAGCACTCACGCTCACCGAGGTGGATAACATTGCCATACTTATCGGCGACAATCTGAACCTCAATGTGCTTAGGGTTCTCGAGGTACTTCTCGATGAAAACAGTAGGATCATTGAAAGCAGTAAGAGCCTCATGAGTGCAAAGCTCATAATTAGTCTTGACCTCGCTCTCTTTACGACAAATACGCATACCACGTCCGCCGCCACCCGTTGCTGCCTTAATAATTACGGGGTAGCCAAGTCGATTTGCCTCCTCAACAGCCGCCTCTGCGGTAGGGACACCCTCAAGATCACCACCAAGCATAGGTACATTACCACGTTTTGCAATGCCTTTTGCGACAATCTTGTCACCCATCGCATGGATGATTTCGGGAGACGGGCCAACAAATACGACACCAGCGTCACGACATGCTTGCGCAAAATCGGGGTTCTCGGAGAGATAACCATAACCAGGATGCATAGCCTCGATGTTATTATCAACGGCAAGCTTTACGAGGTTCTTGATATCCAAGAACTCTGGTATGTTGGAGTTTGTTTCAGGGAAATCAACTACTTGATCAACCTTCTGAAGGTAAACCGCATTGGGCTCCTTCTTCGTACGTATAGCGAAAGTCTTAATTCCCATCCGTCGTGCAGTGCGCGCAATACGGATGGCAATTTCGCCACGATTAGCAATAAGTAAAGACTTTATCATAAATCTATTTTAGTTACCGCATAAGAGAATTACCAAGGAACATATGTCCACGATATAATGCTCTGCGCATTTTAACAACACCCTTTGCTAGAGAGCTTTTTACAAAGGAATATTGCCGTGCTTGCGGCGGGGGAGACTAACAGACTTCTTGTCGAGGCTCTTGAGTGCCTTGTAAATCTTGACACGAGTCATCGCAGGATCGATAACCTCATCGATGAAACCACGCTCATCGGCATTGTAAGGGTTACTTACCTCGCTGCGGTACTTAGCGACAAGTTCTTTCTTGAGGGCGACGGGATCCTCGGCCTCGGCAAGTTCTTTGCGATAGAGGATTGCAATAGCTCCATCGGGGCCCATGACTGCAATCTCTGCGGTAGGCCAAGCGAAACTGTAATCGCCGCCAATACCTTTAGAGTTCATCACAATATATGCACCGCCATAGCTCTTGCGGAGGATGACAGTGATCTTAGGAACAGTGGCGCGGGTATAAGCATAAAGGAGCTTAGCACCATTGCGGATTATACCCTGATGCTCCTGATCGGTGCCCGGGAGGAAGCCAGGAACGTCCTCGAATGTGATGATAGGAATGTTGAAAGAGTCACAGAAGTTGATGAACCTCGCGCCCTTGACACTCGAATCGATATCGAGAGAACCTGCCATAACCTTAGGCTGATTGGCAAGAATACCGATAGTGTAACCACCAAGACGAGCGAAACCGACGACGAGATTCTGAGCATAATTCTCAGCAACCTCAAAGAAACGACCTTTATCAACGACAAGCTTGATAACGTCACGTACATCGTAAGCCTTGTCAGGGTCCTCCGGGACGATCTCACGGAGATTGGGCTCTACCCTATCGGTGGGATCATCATTGGGAATGAAAGGAGCATTCTCAATATTATTGGAAGGGATATAAGAGAGAAGCTTCTTAATGCCCAGGATCAAGTTTGCGTCATCTGAGTACACAAACTGGGCAACGCCAGACTTGGAAGAGTGGACCTTTGCACCACCAAGTTGTTCGGTAGTAACCTGCTCATTAAGTACCTGCTTTACGACATCAGGACCTGTTACGAACATGTAACTGGTAGCCTCGGTCATAAAGATGAAGTCAGTCATCGCAGGTGAGTATACAGCACCACCTGCTGCGGGACCCATGATAGCAGAGATCTGGGGGATAACGCCGGAAGCGAGAACATTACGACGGAAAATGTTGGCATAGCCGTTAAGACTTGAAACACCTTCCTGGATACGTGCACCGCCGGAATCGATAAGGCCGACAACAGGACAACCTGTCTTGAGGGCCATATCTTGAACCTTAACAATCTTCTGAGCATGGACAGCACCAAGTGAGCCGCCAATCATGTTAAAGTCCTGTGAATAGGCATACACTTGCCTTCCACCAATAGTACCGTAACCAACAATGACACCATCACCCATGACAGACTTGCTCTTACCGAACGATGCGCCGGCAGAGGGTACATAGGCATCGAACTCCTCGAAAGAGCCCTCATCGAAAAGCATAAGGATACGCTCGCGAGCAGTAAGCTTACCGCGATTGTGCTGCTTTTCGTAATACTGGTCATTGTATAAGGTGTTGAGCTTCTCTTGACGCTCAACAAATTTATCGTATGCTACTCCCATTGAAGATAGTTTACAAGCTAAAGCCAATTCCAACTGCCCATAAGGGGCGATTGGGATTGACTTAAGCTATAGCTTTTACTTAAAGAGTTATCAAGATTAGAGTTTGGCCTAGCAAAATACGCATAAACATCGTAAGAGGATAAACGGTTGCATATGCAGTAGATTGTGCCTGTACAGGGCTAAGGCTATTGGCGAATTCAAGAGCTGGGGGATCTGTCATAGAGCCTGCAACGAAACCGCAAATTTTGAGGTAATTGACCTTGAGCAGGCGAGCTATGATACTAACAGTAAGAATAGGGACAACAGTTATCACGAAACCGTAAAGGACCCACCAATAACCACCGTTTACAAACGTCTCAACGAATCCAGCACCAGCACCGAGGCCTACACAACCAAGGAAGAGGCATATACCGACCTCGCGGAGCATCATATTTGCGGCCGTGTTCATATAGAACGACACTTTGCCAACACGGCCTTTCCAGCCGAGAAGAATTGCGACAAGAAGAGGACCTCCGGCAAGACCGA
>CAVILU010000271.1:0-3047 GCA_963643535.1 bacterium
AATCATAACCGATGGTTATGTCTACGTCGATAAGACAGAGTACGTGTATAACCTAGCCCACAATGGCAAGGTTTATTTCCTGAGTCGCCCGAGGCGGTTCGGCAAGAGCTTGCTGACCTCCACCCTCAAATGTTATTTCGAGGGGAAACGGGAACTCTTCAAAGGTCTTGCGATCGATAAGCTTGAGACGGAATGGAAAGCTTACCCTGTCTTCCATGTCGACTTCAATGGTACTGACTTTACGGAATCGGATGTCCTAGCTAACAATATATTGGGGTATATAAAAGGATGGGAGAGGCAATATGGCATTGAGTCCGAAGAGGATGTCAGCACCGGAGACCGTTTCGCCAATGTCCTTGCCGAGGCTCACCGCCAGACAGGTCTCCGTTGCGTAGTCCTGGTGGACGAGTATGACAAGCCCCTCCTCGACGTTATGGATACAGATTATACGGTTGAGTGTGGAGGAAAGACGATAACCATCGAGGAGCGCAACCGAAACGTCCTAAAAGCCTTTTACTCAACTTTCAAGAAGGCCGACCCCGACCTCCAGTTCGTCTTCCTTACCGGAGTTACCAAGTTTGCGCAAATAAGCGTATTCAGCGGTTTTAACCAGCCGAACGACATCAGTATGGATGAGCAGTACGACGCGCTTTGCGGCATAACGGACGAGGAACTTGACCACTACTTTGGGGAGTGCGTGGAGGCTCTTGCGGAGAAAGAGGCAGTATCTAAGGGCGAAATGCGAGAAATTCTGCGGAAACGATATGATGGATACCATTTTAGTGCAGAGCTTCGGGGTGTCTACAATCCGTTTAGCCTCTTGAATGCATTCTGCAAACGGAGAATATCAGACTACTGGTTCTCGACCGGCACCCCGACATATCTCGTTCGCCTCCTCGAACATTTTGATGAGGACATCGACAATATGACGAGCGAGTACTACGACCGTTCCCAGTTCATCGACTACAGAGCGGACAAAGAGTTGCCGCTGCCAATGATTTTCCAAAGCGGATATCTCACGATAAAGGGTTACGACCGTGAGGATGAGACCTACCTGCTCGACTTTCCCAATGACGAGGTCCGCCGCGGCTTCCTCAGCGCAATAGCGAGCAGCTACTTCAAGACAAAGAGCGAGCCCATCAATTGGGTACAGAAGGTAATGAAATGCCTGCGCGTAGGAGACCTTGAGAATTTTCGCATCAATCTGACGGCCTTCTTCGCCAGTATCCCATACACAACCCGCCGCTCAAGCACGGAGCGCGAGATGGAGCGATATTTCCACTACACCTTCTACCTCATCCTGCGCATTGCCAGCACCTACGCCATCTACACCGAGAAGTGCCAAAGCCAAGGCCGCGTAGATTGCGTAATCGAGACAAAGAACTACATTTACATCTTCGAGTTCAAGCTCGACGGCACAGCCCAGCAAGCCCTCGACCAAATAGAGGCCCAAGGCTACGCGCGCGAGTACGCCGCCGACCCGCGAAAACTCTTCAAAGTCGGCTGCTCGTTCTCTTCTGAGACGGGGACGATAGAAGACTTTTCAGTTAACAGTTAACAATTCTCGGGCAATTAACAATTAACAAATAACAATTTACAATTACCGGGAACCCCCTTCCAATTAACAAATAACAATTAACAATTATCGGGAACCCCACGGCAACTCCCGGTAACTGTGAACTGAGAATTGTGCACTGTGAACTGTAGAAGACTGTGAACTGTGAACTGTGAACTGGCAGCAATCGCCTCAAAACAGCGTAGGCTCGTCAGATTCGTAAGATTGGGGATTGCGGAGGAGGCAGAAGGAGAAGAAAGGGCAGTCGGCACAGCGGGGGGCCGTGGCTGTACAAGTGTAGCGGCCGAAAAGCACAAGCCAATGGTGCGCCTTTGGCAATAAATTTTGCGGGATATTGCGGACTAGGACGCGCTCCGTGTTCTCCGGCGTTTTCGAGTTGAAAGTGAGTCCCAGACGGTTGGCGACTCGGAATACATGAGTGTCGACGGGCATAGCGGGTTTGCCGAAAGCCTCAATCATAACCACATTGGCGGTCTTGCGCCCCACACCAGGCAGACGCATCAGGCTTTCCATATCTGACGGCAGACGGCCGCCGAACTCGTCCATCACCATGCGCGCCATGCCGACAAGATACTGGCACTTTGAGTTGGGATAACTGACACTGCCGATGACGGAGAGCACGTCCATCACGGAGGCCGAAGCCAACGAAGCCATATCAGGCCAGCGCGAGAAGAGAATGGGAGTCACGAGATTGACACGCTTATCTGTGCATTGCGCCGAAAGTATCACGGCCACAATGAGCTCATACTCATTCCGGAAATTGAGTTCGGAATGGGCATTGGGCATAGCCTTGGCGAAGTAGGCCAAGACGGCATCGTAACGCTCGGCGACAGTCATCCCGCGGATTATTTTTTTCTACCCCTCGGTGCTCTCGATGAGATCGAGGACATCGCTGATAATCTGCTCGTGGTCGAAAGCGAGTTCGGGGAGGTTGGACACTGGGAACCAACGGGCCTCGGCGGCATCGTCGGACCCCTTAGCCTCGGGCATACGTGACACTTGGGCGGCGTAGGCGGCACTTATGGTCCAGCCACGCGGGTCGCGCCCCGGAGTGTCGTAGATGCCGATGAGAGCAAGAGCCTCAAGGTCGGGCACCACGATGCCAGTCTCCTCGCTCAGTTCGCGGCGTGCGGCCTCGACGGAGCGCTCACCCTCGTTGACGAAGCCGCCGGGGAGAGCCCAAGCTCCTTTGAAAGGTTCGCCGCCACGGCGGATGAGGAGGATATTCTGTTCGCCATTCTCGTCGGCGGAAAAGAGGACAGTGTCGGCAGTGTATGCCGGACGCGGATAATTGTATTCGTACATCGTAATATCGTTAGATTTGCCTTACTAACGCAGTGCGAAGATAATTATTTTGTAGAGTATGCAGAAGAAAACAAAAAAAGAGCCGCACCAAGTGAATAGTGCAGCTCTTAGTTTGGTAGCCGATAAGAGAATCGAACTCTTATTGCCAGATTGAGAATCTGATGTC
>CAVILU010000272.1:0-3046 GCA_963643535.1 bacterium
GCTAATCGTGAGTTCGTTAGTGCGACTGGTTTGTTCCATGGTAAGCGCATTACCGTTCTTTCGACGGGTATCGGCACGGACAATATCGACATCGTGATGACGGAGCTCGATGCCCTTGTCAACATAGATTTCGAGACTCGTATGCCAAAGGCGGAGCACAAGACCCTCGAAATTGTTCGTATCGGCACTTCCGGCTCACTCCAGCCCGAGCTCCCTGTCGGCTCATGGCTCCTCTCCGAGGCTGCAATTGGCTTCGATGGCGTTCTTAATTACTACGCAGGACGTAATTCTATCGCCGACCTCGATTTTGAGCATGCCTTTGAGGAATATCTTAATTGGAACCCACTTCTCGCAAAGCCATATGTCGTCAATGCATCTTCAGAGCTCATTGACAGACTCAAGAATGACCCTTCCATCCACATCGGTACCACAATCTCAGCCCCGGGCTTCTATGGTCCTCAGGGCCGTGTCGTCCGTCTCCAACTTGCTGACCCCGAAATCAATCATAAGATTACGGCTTTCCGATATGGCGACCGCAAGGTGACTAACTACGAGATGGAATGCTCGTGCATCTACGGACTCTCTCTCCTCCTCGGGCACAAGGCTGCAACAGTATGCGCCATTATCGCAGGCCGCACAAGCGGTACCGCCACCAAAGACTATAAGCCCGTCATCAAGGAACTTATCGGTCATGTCCTTTCTAACCTCTAAATTCTAAATGGATTCCTTACTTAAATGCCCGGTATGGCCATTCTTTGATGCCATTACCAAGGTCCCGCGCCCCTCGAAACATGAGGAGAAAATTGTTGCCTTCCTTGTCGATTTCGCTAAGCAGAGGGGGCTTGATGTCAAGACCGATAAAGTAGGCGACGTCCTTATTTCTGTCCCCGCAACCAAAGGGTGTGAAGGCAAGACTGCGGTAACTCTTCAAGCTCACGTCGATATGGTGTGCGAGAAGAATGCCGATCGCAATATTAACTTCCTTACCGACCCCATCGAGTACTATGTAGACAACGGTTGGGTTCGCGCTCGTGGAACTACTCTAGGCGCCGATGACGGTCTTGGCGTCGCTCTAGCTCTAGCTATTGTCGATGGCGGTCTCAAGGGCGAGATTGAGCATGGCCCTCTTTTCTGTCTCTTCACGGTCGATGAGGAGACGGGTCTTACCGGCGCATACAACGTCGAGGCTGATTTCCTCCCGACGAGCCGTCTTATCAACCTCGATTCTGAGGATGAGGGACAGATTTTTATCGGCTGTGCGGGTGGATGCACTACTCGCGCCTCTTTCCCTCTTTCGCAAGAGGCTGCTCCCGCTGGTATGCTTGGCATATCTCTAAAACTTGGTGGTCTCCTTGGTGGCCATTCGGGAGGTGACATTCACCTCGGAAGGGCCAACGCAAATAAGTTGATGGCGCGTTTCATCCGTATGGCAAATGCCAAGTTCGGTCTCCGTCTCGCATCATTTAATGGCGGTAATCTGCACAATGCGATTCCGCGTGAGGCTGTAGCCCTTTGCGCCGTGCCCATTGAGCACAGGGAGTCTCTCCGCATCGAGTTCAATTGTTTTGTCGCGGACCTCGAGGAGGAGTTTAAGGGTGTTGAACCCAATATGCAGTTTACGCTGGAGACTGCGGAAGTCCCGTCGCAACTCCTTTCGCTCGACCTTCAGACTCGTCTCGTAAACTCTATTCTCGCTTGCCCTCATGGTGTTATCGAGATGTCGCATACAATGGAGAATCTTGTTCAGACATCTTCCAACCTCGCTTCTGTCAGGACCAACGAGAAGTCGATTGACATTGTCACGAGCCAGCGCAGCTCAGTCGAGGCCGGTAAGGTATACGCCCAAGTGACTGTAGCTTCCACATTTGAACTTGCAGGAGCTAATGTAGAGGAGAGTGAAGGTTACCCGAGTTGGACTCCCAATCCAGATTCTGATCTCGTCCGCACATCTTGCGAAAGCTACAAGAGCCTCTTCGGTGAGGATGCGCAAGTGCTTGCAATCCATGCAGGTCTCGAGTGCGGTCTCTTCGGTGGTAAGAAGTCGGGTATGGATATGATTTCCGTAGGCCCGACCCTGCGTGCTGTCCACTCTCCAGACGAGGCTGTCGATATCGCAAGTGTCGATAAGTTCTGGATCTTCATTCTCGACCTCCTCAAGAGGATGTAATTGTTGGCTCCGTTCCCTAAGATTTTCAAGACTTGAGTTCTATATTCCCTAATCTCGTTAATCAGGCAAAATCTTTTGCCCAAGTTCTGTGCACAATCTCCTTACTCGCTGGTTGCTCGTCAAACGGCGGTAAGGAGAGTATTGCTGTCGCACCCCCTCAAGACTCTTCGGATACCGTGATGTCTGCCTCAGACTCCTTGAATCGCACTGCTGTTTTCGTCGATTCTGATGGTCGTCTCGATAGCATTTTTGCGGCCCACAACTACGTCTTCGGAGCAGATATTGTAAAAGCGTCAAAAGCTGGCGACCAGGATGCCTCGTTCATTCTAGCGCAGATGTATGCGTATGGCATAGCTGGTGCAAAACCAGACCGAGCCAAGGCTTTCAAACTTTTTGTAAATCTCTCCGATAATGGGAATTACGAGGCTATGGCCAATGCTGGGTATATGTTGCTCTACGGCTGCGGTGTGGAGTCCGATCCAAAGTCAGGTCTCGATATGCTGACCAACGCTGCGAACAATGGCTGCGCTACGGCATATCTCTTTATGGGACGTTTCTATTCTGACTCAGAGCCAACTCCCGAGAATAAGCGAAACGCTAAATTGTGTTTTGCGCAAGCCTATGATCTCGGCATTGCTGAGGCTATGGATTTGCTGAAAAACCTGGACGACTAATGTCCATTTTATTCATTGTGATAAGATGAATGGTGAAATAAGATTGCCTGCAGAGTGGGAGCCCCATGCTTTCACTCAGATAACATGGCCTTCTGTCGATTCTGATTGGTCTCCAATCATCGAGGAAGTCGAGGCCTGCTACATCGGCATTGTTCGTGCAATTTTAAATTTCGAGCCCCTTCTGATTGTTACCGACGATCCTGAT
>CAVILU010000273.1:0-3044 GCA_963643535.1 bacterium
CGCCTACATCGACCGTAAGAAGAAACTTCCGGTTACTACGATGTTGCGTGCCATCGGCTTCGAGGCCGATAAGGATATCCTCGACATCTTCGGGCTCGCCGATGAGGTCAAGGTCACCAAAACAAATCTTACTAAGTGCATCGGTCGTAAGTTCGCTGCCCGTGTCAATAAGTCATGGGTCGAGGATTTCGTCGATGAGGACTCTCAGGAGGTTATCTCTCTCGAGCGTAACGAGATCATCGTTGAGCGTGAGGAGGAACTTACTGACGATATGATTGAAGATATTCTCGATTCTGGCGTCAAGTCCGTCTTCTTCCACAAGGAGGGTAATGGTCTCGCCGATTTCGCGATTATCTACAACACACTTCAGAAAGACCCCTGCAACTCCGAAAAGGATGCTGTAGTTTACATATACCGTCAGTTGCGCAACGCCGAGCCACCCGACGAGGCTACCGCACGCGATGCCATCGACAAGCTCTTCTTCTCTGATAAGAGGTACGATCTCGGCGAAGTCGGCCGTTACCGCCTCAATCAGAAACTCGGGCTCAAGACCCCGATGGACACGCGCATTCTGACCAAGGAGGATATGATTGAGATCATCAAGCATCTCATCGAACTCCTCAACTCTAAGGCCGATGTCGATGATATCGACCACCTCTCCAACCGCCGCGTCCGTACCGTTGGTGAGCAGCTCGCTAACCAGTTCTCGGTCGGTCTCGCTCGTATGTCCCGCACCATCAGGGAGCGTATGAACGTACGTGACAATGAGACTTTCGGCCCGACTGACCTCGTCAACAGCAAGACTCTCTCTGCTGTCGTCACGAGCTTCTTCGCTACCAACGCTCTCTCGCAGTTCATGGACCAGACCAACCCTCTGGCCGAGGTTACCCACAAGCGCCGTCTCTCTGCACTCGGCCCCGGTGGTCTTTCTCGCGACCGCGCAGGTTTCGAGGTCCGAGATGTCCACTACACACACTACGGTCGCCTCTGTCCTATCGAGACCCCTGAGGGCCCGAACATCGGTCTTATCTCCTCTCTCACCATCTACGCAAAGATTGATAAGCTCGGCTTCCTCGAGACCCCTTATCGCATCGTCCGTGATGGCAAGGTCGACTTCTCTGATGAGGGTTACAAGTATGTGACCGCAGAGGAGGAGGAGCACAAGATTATCGCTCAGGCTCTTTCACCTCTCGATGATGAGGGCAACTTCACCGAGGACCGTGTCAAGTCTCGCCAGGATTCCGACTTCCCCGTAGTCGACAAGTCTCAGGTCGAGTTCATTGACGTCGCTGCAAACCAGATTGCTTCTGTCGCGTCTTCTCTCATCCCCTTCCTCGAGCACGACGATGCTCACCGTGCGCTCATGGGATCCAACATGATGCGCCAGGCTGTGCCTCTGCTCCGTACGGAGTCTCCTATTGTCGGCACTGGCCTTGAGGAGCCTGTCATCCGCTTCTCGCGCACTCAGGTTAAGGCTGAGAAGGACGGCGTTATCGACTATGTTGACGCTAATGTCATCAAGGTAAGATACGACAGGACCGATGATGAGCGTTTCGTCTCTTTCGACGACGACGTCAAGGTCTACCCGCTCTCTAAGTTCCAAAAGACCAACCAGAGCACCTGTATTGATATCCGTCCTATCGTTAAGCCCGGTCAGCGCGTTGTCGCAGGCCAGATCCTTACCGAGGGTTACTCTACCGCAAATGGTGAGCTCGCTCTTGGCCGTAACCTTAAGGTTGCGTTCATGCCTTGGAAGGGCTACAACTTCGAGGATGCTATTGTCATCTCTGAGCGTGTAGTTCGCGAGGATATCTTCACTTCAGTACACGTCGATGAGTATTCTCTCGAGGTCCGCGACACCAAGCGCGGTATGGAGGAACTCACTTCTGATATTCCTAATGTCGCCGAGGAGGCTACCAAGGATCTCGATGAGAATGGTATCATCCGAATCGGTGCACACGTTAAGCCTGGCGACATCCTTATCGGTAAGATTACGCCTAAGGGCGAGAGCGATCCCACTCCTGAGGAGAAACTTCTCCGCGCCATCTTCGGCGACCGTGCAGGCGATGTCAAGGATGCCTCTCTCAAGGCTAACCCGTCTCTCAGCGGTGTCGTCATTGGCAGCCATCTCTACTCCCGTGTCGTAAAAGACCGTCGAGCTCGTGCTGCTGAGAAGGCAAAGGAGACTGCCATCATGGATGAGTACAATGCAAGCATTGATGCTCTCCGTTCTACTCTCGTCAACAAGCTCCTCTCTAAGCTCGAGGGCAAGGCTACCGAGGGTGTCAAGGATTACGATGGCGTCGAGCGTGTCGCAAAGGGTGTCAAGTTCACACGCACCATCCTTCTCGATATCGATTACGATCTCGTAGATCCTTCTAACTGGACTGGCGACAAGGCTGTAGATGAGCTCATCTATCGCACTGTTCACAACTTCCGCATGAAGTGCAAGGAGTGCGAGGCTGTCCAAAAGCGTAAGTCTAACAATATCTCTATCGGTGACGAGCTCCCCAACGGTATCATGCAGATGGCGAAGATCTACATCGCCAAGAAGCGTAAGATCCGTGTAGGTGATAAGATGGCAGGTCGCCACGGTAATAAGGGTATCGTCTCGAACATCGTTCGTCTCGAGGATATGCCTTTCCTCCCCGATGGCTCTCCTGTTGATATCGTCCTCAACCCTCTGGGTGTGCCTTCTCGTATGAACCTTGGTCAGATCTACGAGACTGTCCTCGGCTGGGCAGGCAAGGAACTCGGTGTCAAGTTCGCTACCCCGGTATTCGACGGTGCTTCGCTTGATCAGATTACCGAGCTCACCCGCAAGGCAGGTGTCCCCGATGTAGGTAAGATTTACCTCTACGATGGTGGCACTGGCGAGCGTTTCCACCAGCCCGCAACCGTTGGTGTCGTTTATATGCTTAAGCTCGGCCACATGGTCGACGACAAGATGCACGCTCGTTCTATCGGTCCGTACTCTCTCATCACCCAGCAGCCTCTCGGCGGTAAAGCCCAGTTCGGTGGTCAGCGTTTCGGTGAGATGGAGG
>CAVILU010000274.1:0-3026 GCA_963643535.1 bacterium
CGACAGCGACGTCTTCATCCCTCTCGACCAAAGGGCCAAGATTGCGGCGACCAATTCAGCTGATGTTTTTGTCTCCATCCATGCCAATTCAACGAAAGACAAGACGGTAACTGGCGCAGAGACGTACTTGCTTGGCCAACACAGGTCGAAAGATAATCTTGAGGTGGCGCAAAAGGAGAACTCTGTCGTTACGCTTGAGGAGAATTACGAGACAAAATATGAAGGCTTCGACCCTACGCAGCCAGAGTCTATTATTACTTTCGCCGGCCTCCAATCCGACTACATAAACAAAAGTATCGACATGGCCGTATCACTCCAAAAAGGCTTTACTAAACTTGGCAGAGTCGATAGGGGTGTCCGACAGGCTGGTTTCCTTGTCCTCCGCCAAGTCGCCATGCCGAGTGTGCTCATCGAACTTGGCTTCATAAGTAATGCCGAAGAGGAAAAATATATGTCTTCGGAAAAGGGAGCCAACGAACTTGCGTCTGCTATATACAATTCAATAAAGGCCTTCAAACAGAGCTACGACGGACGAAAAGTTGTCCTTCGCAACGAGGAGAAGCAAAAGACGGATGACAAGGCGACAAAAAACGTTGACCTTTGGCCTGATGGTGTAAATTATAGGATTCAAGTCGCCGCAGCGCATAAGGCTCTCGTTATCGATTCTTTAGGTCTTTCACCTGTCAGCACTATTGTCGAGGATGATGTCACCAAGTATATGGTTGGCATTTGCTCCTCAATTGACGAGGCCAAAACAGTTCAAAAGAAACTCTCCGAAGTCTATTCCGGCTGCTTCATAGTGGCTTTCGATGGAAAAGAAAAGATTTCTTTGAGAACTGCAAAAAAGAGACAGAACTAAACTGGTCTTGATACCGTAAAAAGCTTACGCAAGGTGTATTTGCTTCGCAAAAAAGCAAATGCAAGCTCAAAAGAAACAGCTATATATGCGCATATTTTAGTCTCATGGCGCAATGTGTGACAATAACAACCAAGGCAGATGAATGCTGAAAGAAAAAGGAACATCAAGATAGGTCTTTTCGCAGTCGTGGCAGTCGCCATACTTTGTGCTGGCCTTAATTATTTGAAGGGTAGGGACTTATTCTCTTCGGGTGCCAAACTGACGGCGTGCTATGCATCAGTGGACGGCCTTACGGATTCCAGTCCAATCCTTTTCCACGGCTTCAAGGTCGGCTCTGTTAAAGATATCGACATCGACCAATATGCTTCCGACCCCAATAAGGTCTTCACGGTAACTATAAATATCGAAAAGAACGTTGAGGTGCCAATCGACAGCCGAGCAGAGATTGTAAACACCGATCTCCTTGGAGGCAAGGGCATCGAAATCATCCTCGGCAATAGCTCCGAAATCCTTAGTACCGGCGACACCATCAACACTTCTGTGCGCTCCGGCCTTATCGACCAGCTTATGCCTATGAAGGACCAGGCCTCCGACCTCATGACGAGTGCCACGGGAGTTATGAGAAGTGTTGACACCATTCTCGATGCCTCAAATCGCCAAAACATTGACGATATTATTAGTAGTATGAACAAGGCTATGCGCAACATCGAGGTTATCACTCGCAATCTTGGTGAACTTACCGCAAAGTCCGGTGGCATAGGTGGCACTTTCAACTCCGCCAACGACTTGATGGCGACGCTGAACAACCAATCGTCGCGAATCGACTCAATAATGCGCAATGCCACCGCGGTGACCAATAGCCTGGCCAAATCTGATATGGGACACGCTGTTAGCCAATTGGACTCAATGTTGGCTGGTATGACCAAATTGCTCAATGGCAATGGCAACATAAGCAAACTCGCAAACGACGAGCAGCTGTATGACAACATGAGCGATGCAATTGCAAATCTCAATCGCTTGCTAGTTGATATCCGTCTAAATCCGTCACGCTACATCAATGTGTCGGCATTCAAGTTCGGCGGCAAGAGCATCTATTTTTCTGATGCTAACTCGTCAAACAACATTATGCGGGGAACTGTCTATGCCGTCTGCGTCGCAAAGTCTAAATCTCCCGTTGACATTCCTACGACTATTGCTGGCGAAAAGGTGCTTGAATATTGCTACGACGGTAAGTATAGATATATAATTGTACCATTCGCATCCGCATCCGAAGCCAAAGACTTTATTTCCGCAAAGAACATTAAGCAATCGTATCCCGAGGCGGAAATTGATGTCTACATCGATGGCGTAAAGAAATAGGCTTTCCCACATATTAACATTCGGCATCACCTATGCTGATAAGAAAGTCCACAACCTCCGACTTGAGCGTGATTCTCCAATTACGCGATTCTGCAAGACAAATCATGCGCTCAAGCGGCAATCTATCCCAATGGCCCGACGGTGTACCACAGGAGTCAAAGTTTACCTCAGACATCCAATCTGGCTTCAGTTACATTGTAGAGCAGGATGGCTCTCCTGTTGCGACATTCGCCCTTATACCGTCTCCCGACCCGACTTATGCCGTTGTTTATGATGGCTCTGGTTGGCGGTACCCCGATAACCAATATGGCGTAATTCATCGTCTTGCGTCCAATGCGCAGTGCCGTGGTGTCTTCTCTGCAATCTTTAGTTTTGCCCGCCAGCTATATTCTGATATCAGGATAGACACGCATTCCGACAACAAGATAATGCGCCATCTGCTGGCCAAGAATGGTTTTAAACCTGTCGGCACTATCATTTTAAGCAACGGAGAACCGAGGCTCGCTTTCCAATGGCGGGATTCTGAGTGGTAGAGAGTTGTGCGATAAACTAACAAAACAAACAGCCTTGCGGAGTGATGTTCCGCAAGGCTGTTTTGTTGTTATTCAGATATGAGTGCTTACTTCCAAATACCTTTGGTAGTCATTACGATCGGAATGATATTACCTTTCTTGTCATACTTTAGCTCCTCGATACATACCGACCGACGGAAGCTGCCACCATTAACGTCTGCTCCGCCATTGTGGTAAACAAAGTACCATTTGCCGTCTTTTTGCACAATAGCCTGGTGGTTGGTATTGCAGTTGCC
>CAVILU010000275.1:0-3025 GCA_963643535.1 bacterium
GAACACCCGTGTCTCTTATCCTATCGACCACATCACCAACATCCAGCCGGGTTCTAGCGCACCCGCTGCTAAGCAGGTCATCTTCCTCTCTGCTGATGCATTCGGTGTCCTTCCTCCCGTTTCTATCCTGACTCCTGAGCAGACCAAGTACTACTTCCTCAGCGGCTTCACCGCTAAGTTGGCAGGTACCGAGCGCGGCATTACCGAGCCCACCCCGACCTTCTCTGCTTGCTTCGGCCAGGCATTCCTCGAGCTCCATCCTACCAAGTATGCAGAGGAGCTCGTCAAGAAGATGGAGAAGAGCGGCGCTAAGGCTTACCTCGTCAACACTGGTTGGAACGGTACCGGCAAGCGTATCTCTATCAAGGATACCCGTGGCATCATCGACGCTATCCTCAGCGGCGCTATCGACAAGGCTCCTACCAAGCAGATTCCTATGTTCAACTTCGCAGTTCCTACCGAGCTCCCCGGCGTTGACACCAACATCCTCGACCCCCGCAACACCTACGCACAGGCTTCTGAGTGGGAGGTTAAGGCTAAGGATCTTGCAGAGCGCTTCATCAAGAACTTTGTCAAGTATCAGACCAACGAGGCTGGCAAGGCTCTCGTAGCTGCTGGTCCTCAGCTCTAAACAAGCAAGTCTCTAATAGACTCTAAATAAGTGTCGCCCTTGCGAGTATTCGTGAGGGCGACACTGTTTTTTTTATAAACCGCGCTCTTTTTGTATCTTCGCACAATCAAAAAAATCTAATAAGAAACAATGCGACCTGTATTCAATCTCCCTTTTGTAGGAGACACAGCCTTTTGGGCTCTCATATCGCAAGACGGGGCTGTAAAGTTCGAGGCTTGCGGACCTTACCAAAGGCGCACTTATAGGACTCGCACCACAATACTCAACCCCGCTGGTCCGCTCGATGTTTCCGTACCCGTACACACGGGGCACTCATTGCAGTATCGCGACGTAAAGATAAACTACGACACAGATTGGGACCGACAATTGTTCTACGCGCTCCAGACGGCATACAACTCATCTCCATTCTTTGAGTTTATGCAAGATGACGTAATGACGATCCTGAAGAAGAGACACACGTTCCTTTGGGACTTCAATATGGATGTTTTTAACACGATTGCGAAGCTTGCAGGATTGAATATTGCAATTGAGGAGACTTCCGTTTTCGGCCATGTCGGAGAAGGAGAGACTGACTACCGCATTGCCATAGAGCCGAAAATGGCATATGTAGCGAGACAGAATTGCATTGCCGCTCCATACTCCCAAATTTTTTCTGAGCCATACAATAATAGGCCATTCTCGCCGTTTCTCTCAATGTTCGACCTCGTCTTCAATATGGGGCCGGAAACTCGTGACGTACTCAGAGAAATGACTAAAACAAAACAAAACGATTAAGATGCTTATTCCAGAAAACATAGAATCTAAACTTAGATTTCACAAAATACGCGCATCGGTCTCCGAAGCTTGCCTCACGACTATAGGCAAAGCGGAGGTAGAAAAAATGACGTTCCTATCCAACCGCGAGGCTGTAAAGATACAGACTGGCAGAGTTGCCGAAATGGTGGCGATATTGGAGTCTCCCGCCGACTTTCCCGCATCGGAATTGCCAGACCTTCGCGAGGCGTTACAACGCATTCGCATCGATGGGCTCTACCTGTCTGAGGAAGAGCTGTCCGCCTTACGAGTGTCCCTCACGCTCTCTATGAGCATGATAGACTTCTTTGGCGACCCCAATGGCTTTGCCGATGATGCGAAGCCGGACGAGGGCGGGCACCCCGACTATCCCCTGATGTCGAAACTTGCGGCGGAGTTGACCCCCTACCCTCTGACAATCGGCGTGATAGACAGAGTTCTCGACCCGCATGGGCAAATAAAGGACAATGCCACTCCGAAACTTGCTGAAATCAGAAGTGAAATTAAATCGCAAGAGAATGCTGCGATACGCCGCCTCAATGCGATAATGAAGAAGGCTCAGACCGACGGTCTTGTTGAGTCCGACGCCGCCGTATCTATTCGCGATGGAGTTGCCGTAATACCTATCCCAGCGGCCAATAAGAGGGCTCTCGGTGGTGTCGTGGTAGACGAATCGGCCACCGGACGAACCGCATTTATCCAACCGGGTGAGGTTGTCGCAATAAACTCCAAAATCAGGGAATTAAGGAATGAGGAGAGACGCGAGGTTATAAGGATTCTCAAGGACGTGTCTGCCAATATCAGGCCTTATGCACCCGATATGATCCACTCCATCGAGGCACTCGGCGAAATAGATTTCGTAAGGGCTAAGGCTATTTACGCCCAAAACATTGATGCGAAGCTACCGATAATCGACGACGAGCGAGGACTCTATCTCAGCGGGGCACGCCACCCCCTCCTTATGGCTCAACTTGCAGAGCAGGGCAAGAAAATTGTCCCGCTCAATATTGAGCTCACGGCCCCAACCAGTCGCATATTACTTATCTCGGGCCCAAATGCAGGAGGCAAATCGGTATGCCTGCAGACCGTCGGACTGCTGCAATATATGCTACAATGCGGCCTGCTGGTGCCCGTCAATGACGGCTCGCGCATGTGCGTATTCGACAATTTGTTCATCGACATAGGCGACAACCAGAGCATAGAGAACGACCTCAGTACATATTCGTCGCATTTGCTTGCGATGAAAAACTTCGTGCGCAATGCAAATAATGGCACGCTGATACTCATTGACGAGTTCGGCACTGGCACAGAACCTCTTGTTGGCGGTGCCATAGCCCAATCCGTCCTTGCTGAGCTCAATAGACTTGGGGCGTTTGGCGTGCTCACTACGCACTTCACCAACCTCAAACATTTTGCTACTCAGACCGATGGCCTAATCAATGGTGCTATGACCTTCGACACGCAAAAGATTGAGCCCAAGTTCAGTCTGTTGATTGGTCAGCCGGGAAGTTCCTTTGCATTTGAGATTGCCCACAAGATTGGCCTGCCCGACAGAATCCTTCAGGAGGCCAAAGATACAATGGGGCAAGACAATGCTGAGTA
>CAVILU010000276.1:0-1223 GCA_963643535.1 bacterium
GCATAGAGGTCGTCATTCAGTCCGACATGCACAATAGAGCCACAAGCATTGAGAACAACGGGAATTCGCAATTTATAGGCGACTGTAGAGAACTCATTGTCTATCATAGACTCAGTAACAGAGCCGGACCAATCCTCTGTTTCCGAACTGTAATCCGCACCCCAAAATTTCTTAGTGGCACCCGGCTGTGTATACTCTGCAGGGCGGAAGAAAGAGAATGAGGCAAGGAGACGGTCATCTCCACACTCGTCAGTCGGAACTGGAGCATAGATACCATACTCAACATCAGCGGACGGGACGAGAAGACATCTCTTATAGTTGTTGGCACCAGTATGACGTACGGCATCTACAAAAACTTGATTAAGCTCTTTGTATTTTTCAAGGTCTGCTTTGGAACTTACAATTTGATCATAGCCCTCGAAAAGCACGTGGTAATCATACGAATTGAGAGCGTCAGCTATAAGAGACCACACATTATCGAAGGTCTTGTATAAGCCATCGGATGTTGCATTGCCAAGATTGTCGATAAGCCATCCATCGTCTTTCAGGGAGACAATAGCGTACATACCTTTGGAGACAACTTCGTCAATGACGCTCTTGAGGTTTGCAAGTGCAAGCTCATTAACCGTATTATCAGATACCAAAGAGCAAGGAATGCGGATTACGTTTATTCCTGCGAAAGCAACGGTATCCATGAGACCTGATTTTAGACAGTCAACGGAATTGTTTTCATCTGCGCCCATGAACGTCCATCCGCATTGGATGGCATCTGCGATTTCGGCAGCAGTCTTATTGACATCGGAGAAAACGAACTCAGTCTTACCCTCCTTAAGTTGGCAAGCGAAGGACTCTTCGCCAAGAGAGAATACTATTTTCCCTTCGCGTTCCTCACCATAATTCTTGAGGACTTTGAATCTCTTAGTAGCACTGTAACCATCTCCTTTTTCCGTATCGCCATCTTCTTTTATCCACCAAGGATATTCGATTTCAGGGACTCCGTTCGTCTCGAACTCAACGACTACTGTCGTACCTTGCCAGTCAAGATTATAGACACTCTTTACCAAATTGGTATTAGTGTCATCAGATGGCTTGAGGAGGTCATCAGCGGCTTGAGTTACAGAAATTTTTTTGGTCTCCTTGCCGCAATTAACAATCAGCTCACCTTGCCTTTCTTCATAGTCTACGTTTTTTGCAGCCTTGACGGTTATAACATAGGGATCACC
>CAVILU010000276.1:1279-3022 GCA_963643535.1 bacterium
ACAGAGACAGACAACCAATCGTCATTAGACGTGGCGGAGACGGGCGACGCATTGGTTGTAACTTTGAGTTCTGCAGTTCCTCCTGACTTTGAAAAAGATAGCGTCTCTGGTGAGACAACAATCGATACTTCAGCGTCGGGTTGCTCACCAGAGTTACCCGAATCATCTTTACAAGAGGTAAAGAAAAAGGAGGACATAACGGCAAGAGCCGCGAAGCAAAATTTACGCATAGGATTTGTTGCTTTAGTCTTTATAACACTAAGGTACGAAAAAAACTTCAAACCACATATCCTTGTAACTATAAAAGGAGAAAGGCAAAGAAAAAGAAAGCCTGCAAGAACTCGAAAGTCCTTGCAGGCGTATTGATTTTTGCAATTTAGCCTCTAACCTCCACCATAGAAGGCGATAGTATTGGAAGCTAGATCGTTTCAGAAATCAGTGATCTCTGATGACGAGATTGCGGTTGTATCGGGATTAGACGAGACCCTGAGCCATCATAGCGTCAGCTACCTTGACGAAGCCGCCAATGTTAGCACCCTTGACGTAGTTGATATGGCCATCACTCTCCTTGCCGTACTTAGCGCAGGTAGCATGGATGCCGACCATAATCTGATGGAGCTTAGCATCGACCTCCTCACGGGTCCAAGAGAGGCGCTCGCTGTTCTGAGTCATCTCAAGACCAGAAGTTGCTACACCACCAGCGTTGGAAGCCTTGCCGGGAGAGTAGAGAATGTGAGCGTTCTGGAATACATCAACGGCCTCGTTGGTAGAAGGCATATTAGCACCCTCGCAGACGCAGAAGACACCGTTTGCTACGAGTTTCTTAGCATCCTCCTCGTTGATCTCGTTCTGAGTTGCGCAAGGAAGAGCGATGTCAGCCTTGACACCCCAAGGACGCTCGCCCTCGAAGTACTTAGCATTGGGATACTTGGAGACATACTCCTTGATACGACCACGCTTAACGTTCTTAAGGTCCATAACCCAAGCGAGCTTCTCAGCATCGATGCCATCCTCGTCAAGGATGAAGCCGTTGGAGTCGGACATAGTGATGACCTTAGCACCCATTTGGTTAGCCTTCTCGACTGCGAACTGAGCTACGTTGCCAGAACCAGAGACGAGGACCTTCTTGCCCTTGAAATCCTTACCTTGGGTTGCGAGCATCTCGGTGCAGAAGTAAACTACGCCGTAGCCAGTTGCCTCGGGACGGATGAGAGAGCCACCCCAGCCGAGACCCTTACCAGTGAGGACACCAGTGAACTCGTTGCGGAGACGCTTGTACTGACCAAAGAGATAGCCAATCTCACGGCCGCCGACACCGATATCACCAGCGGGAACGTCGGTATCAGGACCTATATGACGCTGAAGCTCAGTCATGAAGCTCTGGCAGAAACGCATAACCTCTGCGTCGCTCTTGCCCTTCGGGTCGAAATCGCTTCCGCCCTTGCCGCCGCCGATCGGAAGACCGGTAAGCGAGTTCTTGAAGATCTGCTCAAAGCCCAAGAACTTGATAATACCCTCGTATACCGACGGGTGGAAACGAAGGCCTCCCTTGTAAGGTCCGATGGCGCTGTTAAACTGAATACGGAAACCGCGGTTGACATGAACTTCCCCCTTGTCGTCTACCCACGGCACACGGAACTTGATAATGCGTTCCGGCTCGACAAGACTCTCAAGAACGCCCATTTTGACATATTCCGGATGCTTTTCAATCACCGGCTCAAGGCTTTCAAGCACTTCCTTGAC
>CAVILU010000277.1:0-2978 GCA_963643535.1 bacterium
CACCGAGAGAGAGCAGCTTTTCCGAATTAGGCAATATGCCGCATTGCATACGCTTGGCGTATGTGCGACTGGCAGCTAGGTCCAAATTCTTCTTGGAGATAAGTTTATTTTGTTCCTCAAAGAGACTCGTTTTTTGAGCCACCTCCTCTGCAAGTTTCTTATTAAACTCAATTTCGGCCAACTGCATCTTTTTGCTCTTACTCCTCACTCGGAAAAGAGTATAGACGACAATTGCAAAAGAGAGAATAAGTGCAACCACTACAAAAGCGAAGACGTTGTCCTTTCGGGAATTGATAGCCTTGACGTCATTCGAGACAAATTGTCGTCTCGAAAGTAAAAGCGAATCCTCACGCGACGAGACGGCCATATTCTTACATAGGATGCGCGAGTTAGCCAATTGGTCATTCTTATGAATTTGTCTTGCAGTAACCAACGCCTTGAGAGCTGTCTCGTAGTCTTTGCAAGTCAAAGCATTTTCCTCGATAAGATGATAGTATCGGAACGTAACATCGTCCGAGTTTAACATCTGTGGCCAATCGCAAACCTTAGAGAGGTATTCTTTAACCTTGTCTGACTCACCATTAATCTGGGCTATTTGACCAAGGAGAAGGTTTAGACTGCCGACAGACGAAAAAGGTGCAACGGCATTGATTGAAGCGATATCGACGTGAGCCATACACGAGTCCGCCAAAGCCTTGGCTTCGCTGCTTCTCCCGATGCCACAAAGAGTCAATGAGCGGAGAAGAACCAATTGCCACAACTCCGTCTTGGCTACATTAAATTGCCCAGCCTTATCCAATGCCTGCCAAGCAAATACATTAGCTTCGGCAAAATTTTTCATCCTCAGCCTATCTATGGCAAGGGCTTTACTGTATGCCATTGCGAGCATTGGCGACTGCGTGGCGATCCCATTGGCCTCAACGTCTTCGGCACATAGCGCAACGGCCGCTTCTATGTGAACTGCCGAATAGACTCGGAGCATAAAGAGATGTGCCCAAAACTCAAGTTCCTGACAGCGATAGCCGTCTCGGCAACGGTTCAAGAGAGTATTCGCACAATAAGAAGCCTCAATATACTTCTGGACGCGCAAGTACATTTGCGTGCGGAAAGTAATGTAAATAAGTTCGAGGCTTGTATCCGAAATCTGACGAGCTAAGCGCTCTGCCCTCTTGAAATATATGTCGCTCGGGTTAGCTGAAACTTGATATTCAAAGTAACCCATAGCGCAATAGGCTATACTGAGGCCACGAATAGCATTCGGCTCTTTGCGGTAAGAGAACTCCGAAATTGCGCGCTTGACGGGCGAGATGCTTGCGTTGCAATTGTTGGCGACATCAACACAAGCCCTTAGGCATCGGGTGACGCATACCACATCGCTGTCGCGACTGGCTTTGGACATGGCATTTGCCCATTTTACCACACGGTCTACGTCGTTGTTTATGATTCCCAAAAGTGCCGAGTCGGCACACTCGCGGATATATGCGTCCCCTTTGACATTCTGAGCATAGACACCCGTCGCCGCCGTAAGATAGAGGCCTACGGCAGAGAAAATCAAAAGAATGGAACGCAAAAGACTCATTCTATATTTAATCTACCAGACCAAAAACCGCGGACACCGGGAAAATCTTTCTCTTCGGGAATTTTAGTCGCATTTGCGGGGAAAATGCCGAAGACAGAAGAGCCACTACCAGACATTTGGGCATAGACTGCGCCAAACTGATACATGACCTCTTTATATTTTGCCACATCAGGCAATTGAGAAATTACGTATGGCTCAAAGTCATTACGCATAGTCGACTTCCACTCCGAAGACTCAGACCGAATGGCATCCATTACCTGGACATCGGGCGTCGCGGGAGTCATATTGGCATAGGCCTCGGCTGTAGATACCGCACCCTGCGGGACAGCAAGAACCAAAATCTTGTCTTTTAATGCACTGCAATCGACCTCGGCAAACACATCTCCAATGCCAGAAACGAACATCGGGCGACCGCTAATGAAAAAAGGACAATCGGCACCAACGCCAGCCGCTATTGAGCGCAAAGAGTCGTCGGACAAACCAAGGCTCAACATCGAATTAATCGTCTTGATCACAAAAGCAGCATCCGAAGATCCGCCTCCAAGACCTGCGCCGTCAGGGATACTCTTATGAAGATGAATTGAGATAGGAGGTACGCTGGCCACCTTTTTCAGAGCCCTGAGCGCCTTTATGCAAAGATTTTTCTCAGGAGGGACGGCAACGGGGTTGCCAGAAGTTGTAAGCACATACTCCTCTGTCTGATTCTCGGGGAAAGCAATCTCCAAAACATCATGCATCCCAACAGGCAAAAAGACACTCTCAATATCGTGGTATCCATTAGGACGCACACCAACGATGTTGAGGCCGAGATTGATTTTACAATGTGGGAAGACAATCATAATACAAGGGGTATGTAGCTTTATATGTTGCTTTATAAGAGCTCAATAAAATACGCACATGAAGAACTCTGGACGTGAGCGACAAGTCCCTAGTCCACCATGTGCGTATATTTTTTCATTTCTATAAATGGGATTAGACCTTAGACATGCATAGGCATGATAATCATCAGCATATCGGTGTTCTCCGCATTTACGGTCGGACTGATGAGGCCAGGCTTAGAAGGGTCGGAAAGGAGGATGGAAATCTCCTGGGCATCGATATTGTTGAGAGACTCGACAAGGTGGCCAGCGCTGAAACCGATTGACATCTGCGGACCGTCGTACTCACAAGGGAGAACCTCCTTTGCAGAGCAGGAGAAGTCAAGGTCCTGGGTGCTAATCTGGATAGAGTTGGAGAAAAGTTCGCACTTGATGAGCTTAGTGGCATCGACGAAAACGGAAGAACGCTGAACGGCCTTGATGAAGTCGTTGCGATTGACAACCACCTTGGCGTCGTTATTGGTGGGGATAACGGTCTTATACTGAGGATAGTTACCCTCGGTAAGGCGGCAGTAGTAGCG
>CAVILU010000278.1:0-1241 GCA_963643535.1 bacterium
ATGCTGCGCATGGAGGAGGCATATCGCGAGATACAGGACTTCCTAATCCACTTTAAATGATAGGAGACGGACTGAGGGAGCATCTGCATGCATTGCAATACAAGGCATTGCTCTTCATGCAGCAATTTGGCAAGAAGGCGGACTACGTTGTAAATACAGTGTCCGTCGTCATTGCCGTGCTCGCACTCGGCAACGTCATTTGGCAGATTGGGTTCAGTTTTTCGGCGGACTCGGCTTGGTGGATAAATACAGCCAACAAGACATTCATTGTCATCTACGCCCTCATACAGATTTACAGGCTTGGAGCATCACTTTTGCAGACCAAGAGTGCCACGACTTGGCAGATAGCCTACCTCGTCGCACTATGGGGATACATACTTTACGATGCCAGCGGAACAAGCTTAGAGTGGCTGAACTACAGGTATGTGATAGACGCGATACTTGTGGTGGTGGCATCGTATGACATATCGACATTCGGGATATCGTTTTTGACGAGGAAATCGAGCCCAACGATGCTCTTTGCCGGCAGTTTCATCATATTCATTATGATAGGCACGGGGCTTCTGCTCATGCCTCGCTGCCACTTCCATGAGATGACATTTCTGCAGGCGTTGTTCACATCAACGTCAGCGTTGTGCGTCAATGGATTGTCGGTATTGGACGTAGCCACACAGTTTACTCATTTCGGTCAGATAGTCATCATAATACTTGTGCAGGTTGGCGGATTGGGAGTTATGACATTTACCTGCTTTTTCGCCTTGTCACTCAGCAGCAAAGGCTCTTTACAAGGTCGGATGGTGATAAAAGACATAGTCTCGGCCGACAACATATCCGACATTTTCCAGACCCTCAAACATATTATGTACGTAACGTTCATAATTGAGGGAATTTCAATTTGGGTATTATACTATTACTTTCGTGACGCATTTCCTGGAGCATCGCAACAAGATGTGCTCTTTTTTGCCATATTCCACGGGATATCTTCATTCTGCAATGCAGGCATATCAAACATAGAGGGCGGGCTTGCCAACCCGTCTATTGTGCATAGCAACCTGCTACACTTTACAATTGCAATGACAGTTGTATTTGGAGGTGCAGGATTCCCCGTTCAGTCAGCAGCTATAAATTGGGTAAAGAGTCGATTCTTGAATATATTTAAACGACTGACGGGCAGACGAATAGGATTAGGAGACTCTCACCTACGGCTCATCAACGCCAGCAATCGACTGACATTCTACACA
>CAVILU010000278.1:1264-2970 GCA_963643535.1 bacterium
GGGTCATACATTCTCAGAGAGGCTTGTTGATTCGTTTTTCACCTCGGCGTGCGCACGTACTGCGGGATTCACATACGTAGACACACTCTCGATTGCAGGTCCGTCGGCCATAATCTTCATATTGCTCATGTGGATTGGCTGTGCGCCGATGTCGACAGGAGGTGGAATCAAAGTGACGACGTTCGCTATTGGTGTACTCAACTTGCGCAGCGTACTTCTTGGCAAAGATTGCATCGAGATATTCGGACGCAGAATATCACCAATGTCCATCCAAAAGGCGTTTGCTGCTATGGCACTGTCACTTATTGCCATCGCGGTTAGCACTATTCTGCTTAAAATCGCAATGCCAGAAACAGAACTGTCGCGCCTCTGCTTTGAATCGTTCTCGGCTCTCAGCACAGTGGGGTTGTCCCTTGGGCTCACGTCTGAGCTCAACACGATGGCGCAGTTGATAATTATAGTGGATATGTTCATCGGCCGAATAGGAATCATGGCATTCCTGTTGATTTTCATCACACCCGGCACGCCACAGAGATATAAGTACCCACTCGAAAACATAATGATTTAAGACGCAAAATGAAATATATAATAATAGGTCTCGGCAATTTCGGAACGAATTTGGGCCTTCGCCTTCGCGACCTCGACCATGAAGTTATAGGCATTGACACGCGCGAATCGATAGTCGAGGAATATAAGGACAAATTGACTGGCACGGTATGCATGAACTCGGTCGACGAAGCTTCATTGCGCAGTCAGTCGGTGCTTGAGGTTGACGCCGTCATCGTTGCGATTGGAGAAGACTGGGCAGCATCGATTCAGACCACGGCACTGCTTAAGACTATGGGTGTCAAGCGCATCATAGGCCGCTCGCTGTCTAAGCTGCACGAGATTGTCTTGCGCGGCCTCGGCATCACAGAGATTATCAATCCGGAGCATACCGCTGCACTTGAAATTGCATACTCTATTGTATCTCGCAACGTAATACACACGTATAACGTAACGTCGCGTATCGCCATCAATGAAGTAACTGTACCCAAGTATTTTGCGGGTCAGACAGTGCAGGACGTCGATATCGAAAAGAACTTCGGCGTATCGTTGATAGCAATAAAATATCAGCCGACCTCGGGCAAGTCGTTCACGGTAAACAAAGGCTCGTGGCAGGTGACACGTTTCTTCCCCGACTTCAAATTTGGCGAGGGCGACCGAATTATAGTATACGGAGACACAGAGCAGATGAAGAAGATGCTCGAAGTCTTCAACAAATAAAAACAGACGGGAAATGTTACTATCTATTCATCCCGACACGCCGGAGGAACGCAAGATAGACCAGGTTGTGGCCTGCTTGCAGAGGGGTGGCGTCGTGGTATACCCCACAGACACAGTATATGGCATAGGGTGCGACATATCGGACCAAGCTGCCATGCAGAAAGTTCTGCGTTTCAAAGACGTAAATCTAAAGAAAACGAGTCTCTCCTTCATTTGCCACGACTTGAGTCATGCTGCGCAATATCTGAAACCTATCGACAGCAGGATATTCAAGTTGATGAAAAAGAACACCCCTGGCCCTTTCACTTTCATCCTCGAAGCCAACAGCAACGTCCCCAAGCTTTTCAAGACAAACAAGAAGACTGTCGGCGTGCGCATTCCAGACAATACGATAATAAGAGCGATAGTAGAGAAACTCGGAAACCCTATACTGTCAGCAT
>CAVILU010000279.1:0-736 GCA_963643535.1 bacterium
TATCAGACTCCTTAGGATAGGCCTCGAAAGCCTCCTTAAGAGTGCTCTCCATATTTGCAGAGTCCTTAAGCTGCTCGTAGCAGTACTTAGCACGGCGATAGGTAAGAACGCCATCCTCGGGCTTGACAGAGGTACTTTTACTCATAAGGCGAGCAGCCTTGAGGAAATATTCAGAGCCAAGAGTCCACTCCTCAGCCTGCATACTTACGATACCAATATTGGTATAGAGCAGAGTATCAGCGGCAGAATTAGCGATCTGGTCTTGATAGTACTCGAAAGCGAGGAAACCCTCAAGGCTCTTCTTGTAGTTCTTCTCATTGTAGCCAATACTACCGAGCTGCTCAGCGAGGTTGCCGAGGGTGGTCTTAGCCTCCTCAATCTTCTTAGCAGCCTTGCCGACCTTCTTGCCAGAGGGGCCACCAGTGGCATCGAGTTCCTTAGCCTGCTCGAAGTAGGCCTTAGCCTGCGCTACACCGTTGTCAGCGACACCATGGACAGCGAGGTTGAGGTAAAGCTCAGCGGCAGTGAGGTAAGTCTTAGGGTCATTCTTGGTCTTCTCGTTCTGGAGAGCCTCGTCGATGGCCTGCTTAGCCTGATCCCACTGGTTGAGGATAATCATTTGCTCGGCCTTCTTCACGTTAGAAGACTGCGCCGAAGCCGATAAGCAGCTTACAAAAAGCGCACCGGCAAGAAAGAGAACTTTCTTCATTTTTATTCCGTTTTTTCTTGTTTTCTG
>CAVILU010000279.1:746-2965 GCA_963643535.1 bacterium
ATGAGACTCGGAGCTACTCTTCGGAAGGAGCGTCGCCGGGCTCAGACTCGTTATTTGTTGTTGAATCTTGGTTTTGTTCAGGGGACTGGCCTACTATGCCCTCGGCTTCTGCTTCCTCATCGTCCATATGGGGGACAATTGCGCCACTTGCGATAGCGTCCTTCTTCTTGCTGAGGTTGATAAGGCAGAGACCCTGGGTGTTGCGGCTCGTGGTCTTGATGTCGGTAGCCTTGATGCGGATGGTGTTTCCGCTCTTGTTAATGATCATCAAGTCGTCGTCGTCTGTCATGATATCGATAGCGACGAGACCACCCGTCTTATCGGTAATCTTGATAGTCTTGACACCCTTGCAACCACGGCTGCTGATAGGATACTCGCTGATAGCGGTCCTCTTGCCGAAGCCAGTCTGAGAGAGAGAGAAGATGTCGCCAGAGTCATCAGGATCGACGGCAACAAAACCGACGACACTGCAACCCTCGCCAAGGCTTACACCGCGGACACCCATACCGGAACGGCCGACGGCGCGAACCGAGCTCTCGTCGAAGCGGACAGCACGTCCATCGGAGGTGGCCAACATAAGTTGCTTGCTGCCATCGGTAAGGACGGCCTTGAGGAGCTCATCATTCTCGCGGACAGTGACCGCAATGACGCCATTGGCGCGAGGACGAGAGTACTCACTGAGGCTGGTACGCTTGACGACACCCTGCTTTGTAGCCATGACAATGTAGTGGCTGCCGGTGAACTCAGGCTTGTCGAGACCGCGGACATTGATGAACGCCTTGACGGAATCGCCGCTCTCGATATTGAGAAGGTTCTGAATTGCGCGACCCTTATTGGTACGGTTGCCCTCGGGGATATCGTAGACCTTGATCCAGAAGCAGCGCCCCTTGTCCGTAAAGAACATCATGGTATCGTGGGTCTTGGCATAATAGATATGCTCAATGAAATCCTGGTCACGGGTGCTAGAGCCCTTAGAACCAACGCCGCCACGGTTTTGTGTCTTGAACTCGGTGAGCGAAGTGCGCTTTATGTAACCCATATGAGATACGGTGACGACGACATCCTCATCGGCATAGAAATCCTCGGGATTGAACTCATCGTCGGAGTATTCAATATTGGTGCGGCGCTCATCGCCATATTTCTCACGGATCTCAAGAAGCTCATCCTTGATAACACCCATCTGCATATTGACGTCGGCAAGGAGGCGCGTGAGGTAATCGATGTAGTCAGAAACCTTCTTGAACTCGTCGTGGAGCTTATCTTGCTCGAGTCCCGTGAGCTGACCGAGACGCATCTCGACGATGGCTCGCGACTGTACGTCGGATAGGTTGAAACGCTCCATAAGTTTCTGGCGGGCCTCGTCGCGGCTGCTTGCGGCACGGATGATGTGAACCACCTCATCGATGTTGTCGCTGGCGATAATGAGACCTTGGAGAATGTGTGCACGCTCCTCAGCCTTTCGCTTCTCGTAGATAGCGCGACGCACCACGACATCGTGCCTATGGTCGACGAAGCACTGGATAATCTCCTTGAGGTTGAGCAACTTGGGGCGGCCACCAACAAGGGCGATGTTGTTGACACCGAAGCTGGCCTGGAGCTGCGTATTCTTGAAGAGGTGGTTGAGGACAACATTGGGAATGCTGCCTTTGCGGACCTCGATGACGATACGCATACCGTCCTTGTCGCTCTCGTCGCGGAGATTAGTGATGCCATCAATCTTCTTAGTGGTGACGAGTTCGGCAATCTTCTTGATGAGGTCGGACTTGACCACCATATAGGGGATCTCGGTGATGACAATATTGTCGTGGTCGTTGATTGTCTCTATCTCATATTTAGAGCGGATGACAATACGGCCTCGGCCAGTCAAATATCCGTCGCGGACGCCGGAGTAACCGACGATGGTGCCGCCCGTAGGGAAGTCGGGGGCTTTGATAATCCTGATAAGATCCTCGATATCGACATCCTTGTTCTCGACGTAGGCGATGCAGGCGTCGATGGCATCCTTCATATTATGGGGGGCCATCATTGTAGCCATACCTACCGCGATGCCAGAGGCACCATTTACGAGGAGGTTGGGGATACGCGTGGGGAGGACGGAGGGCTCATCGAGGCTCTCATCGAAGTTCTTGACCATATCGACAGTCTCCTTGTCGAGGTCGAGCATCATATCCTCCGCTACTTTCTGGAGGCGAGCCTCAGTGTATCGCATAGCCGCGGCA
>CAVILU010000280.1:0-2921 GCA_963643535.1 bacterium
GACAGAGCTCATCCACCACTGCTTCGCGCAGCCGGAGGTAAAGGAGGACTACCACACCTTCATCATAGACATCTACTCCACGGGCTCCATAAGGGACCTCGTAGGTATGTTCGGCAAAGCCATCATAGACGGCCTCCGCCCCAAGGGACGCACGGCTTGGGAGAAGTTCCTGCAAGTGCTGCAATCTCTCCGATCCGAGATATCGTTCGACATAAACGGGCAGCCGGTATGGGGTCTCGGGCTCGGCTCGATAGCAAACCCCGAGATAACTCTCGACGAGATATTCACCTACCTCAACAGTGCCGAGAAGCCGTGCCTGGTGGCCATAGACGAGTTCCAGCAGATAACGAATTACGGCGACAATCGCATCGAGGCCCTGCTAAGGACATACATACAGCGGTGCACCAACGCCCACTTCATCTTCTCGGGCTCGCAGCGCCACGTCATGGGCGAGATGTTCACGTCGCCCGCTCGGCCCTTCTACCAAAGCGTCATGATAATGAACCTCAAGCCCCTGGACGTCGGCAAATACAGGGAGTTCGCCACGGCCAAGTTCGAGGAGCGCGGCAAACGGCTGGAGGGACGTGTGGTGGACGAGCTCTTCGGGCGTTTCGGCAGCGTAACGTCGTACATCCAGCGGGTGATGAACGTGCTCTTCCTCAAGACTCCGGCGGGAGGCGTTTGCACGATGGAAATGCTGGACGAGGCTGTCGGGTATTGCATCGGCATGGCCGCGGACACATACGAGACCCTCATGCGCCAGATGCCAGAGAAGCAGCGGAACGTGCTCCGAGCCATAGCGGCCGAGGGCGAGGCGCGGAACGTCAGGAGCGGAGCCTTCGCCAAGAAATACGGGCTGCAGTCGCCGAGCTCGGTAAACTCGGCCGTCAAGGGTCTGCTGGAGAAAGACCTGATAACCGAGGAGGGCGGCGCGTACGCTGTCTACGACAAGTTTCTGGAGATTTGGATGAAGGGGGGGATTCGTTGGGGTAGTAGTTGAGTCACAAGAGCTAACCATCGCATCCCTCGCACCAGCAACTCTTAACGGTCAGACGACAGGTCGTAAGATATACGCAGGCATAGACTTCGGGACCTCGACATCCGTAGTTTCACTCGCCTCTTTCGATGCCGCTACCAAAAGCATAATAGCCCACCCGGTACCGATAGAGCAAAGACTGCGCGACGGCGCAAAGTAGCCAAAACGGAAAAGGGAAAAACCGAAGAGGGCAACCTCTTCAACCAGACCTCGGATGCGAATGAATAAGCATGGCGCATAACTGCGCGCCCCATAACAACAAAAACATCAATCGCCCCCGGCATAGCTCAATAAGTTGAGCTACGCCGGGGGCGATGCCATTTTCCTCACACCTTACTGCCGCTGGATTTGCACCCAAGAGTTGTCGAAACCGATGTTTTTGAGGGCTTCGGACTTGACTATGGCGGGGGGCTTCTGGATGCTGAACCTTACCGCCCCCTCGGGGACTGAAGGCCGCCTAACGCCATTGACCAGGAGGTAATTGTATGACGCTCCCGTTCGTAGGGCGCAGGAGTAGTCGGGGACGGAGATAGATCTATAAACCGAAATGGTGCGCTATCCATATTCATAGATTGGTTTTCGCAAAGATACGAATTAACTTGTATCAAATAGTGACACCGTCAATTACAAATAACCATAGCGTAGCCCCACCCTATACTTTTCACCCCACCG
The DNA here is from genome assembly GCA_963643535.1 of bacterium. GTDB lineage: Bacteria > Bacteroidota > Bacteroidia > Bacteroidales > Marinilabiliaceae > W3P20-009. Next base: position 1,709 of record CAVILU010000280.1, read on the forward strand.
CAACACATCCATTTTTTCACTATCTTCGCTACGCCAAAAAGCAACAAAGAAAAACAAAGACAGAGGGCGCCAGGCCACGCAAGCCCATAAGCCGCCAACTGATAACTGTTAACTGAAAACTGTTAACTGAAAATGACTCCCATAGCCCTATTTGTATATAACCGCCCGGACCACGCCCAGCGGACCCTCGAGTGCCTCGCCGCAGCCGACGGGGCAGCCATGTCCGACCTCTACATCTTCGCCGACGGGCCTAAGAACGCGGAAGGGGCGGAGGCCGTCCGCTCCACGCGCGAGGTGTGCCGCAAGGCCAAGGGCTTCGCCAGCGTCAACATCACCGAGCGCGAGACCAACGTAGGCCTGGCCGCCAACATAACGGGCGGCATATCCGAAGTGCTCGACCGCCACGGCCGCGTGATAGTCATCGAGGACGACGTGTGCGTATCCCGCGGGTTCCTGAGCTACATGAACGCCGCGCTGGAGTTCTACCGCGGCAGGGGCGTGTTCTCCATCGGCGGATATACGCCAGACATTGCCATCCCGCAAGACTACCCCTACTCCACCTTCGTGATGCACAGGAATTGCTCGTGGGGTTGGGCCACGTGGAAGAGCGAATGGGACAAGGTGGACTGGGAGTGCAAAAGCTTCGACAAGTTCATCCGCTCGGCTCAGAAGCGCGCCCAGTTCGACGAGCCGGGCGACGACATGACGCCTTTCCTGCTGAGGTGGAAGACGGGCGCCCGCGAGATGTGGGACATCGTATTCTCCTACGCAGCCTTCTCGGCCGGCGAGCCCCACGTATACCCCCGCAAGAGCCTCGTCCGCAATGCCGGCAACGACGGCACGGGCACTCACGTGGCCCCGACGCAGCGTTACGAGACGCCCCTGGCGCAGACGGTCAGCGCGGCCAATTTCTGCCCTGGCGTGGCTCCCGTGCCCGCCATCGTCGAGGAGTTCCACCGTTTCTACTCGACGTCCGCCTTCCGCAAGGCTATTAATACTATTATGCGGTGGAAATACCTTGCCTTCGGCAGTTAACAGTTAACAGTTAACAGTTAACAGTTCGTGTTACCCCCATGCGGGGTAACTGTAATTGTCAATTGTCAATTGTCAATTGCCTAAAGTACCTGGGGTAGAGCTCGGACGACCAGTAGTAGCCGCCCGAGCCCTCGCGGTCGAGGTTCGAGTTCCACCAGCCGCCAGCAGCGGGAAGGAA
>CAVILU010000281.1:0-2913 GCA_963643535.1 bacterium
TTACATACTCAGTGTCGGTGGGAACATATCTGTCATCCTCAACCTTCAGCTTGTCGTAGAAGGGTGGAAGCTTCTTTTCCGTGTTTTCCATAACTGTTGGATTTGAAAAAGCAAAATCGACAGTCTACCCCTTTTGTTGGGGTAAACTGCCGATTGTATTGTTTTCTTTACTCAGCGTCGGAGCTGCTGTTCTCTACCGACATGATAGCTGCCTTTGCGAAGGTGACCTTTACTCCCTCTGCAATCTCGAGAACAACCTCGTTGTCCTTGACGGAGGCAACTTTTGCCTTAATGCCGCTGGTGGTCATGACATGATCGCCCTTCTTGAGGGCATCACGCATCTTCTGATCCTCCTTCTGCTTCTTCTGCTGTGGACGAATCATCATGAAGTAGCAGATGACTACGATGAGGATGAGAGGCAAGAATGTCATTAACGCGCTACCCTGTGGCTGAGGAGCTGCGGGTGCCTGGAGAAGTGTGTAGAACATGATATTTAATTCGTTTGTTTGCAAAGTTTAGCCTTACTCCACATCAGCCACCACGATGATCTCAACCTTTTGCCCGTTGTCCGCATCTATAATCACCTTGTGGAATTGTTTTCCCGAGGTTCCTTGTGCGTCGTATTCGAGTTTGAGTCTCGTGCTGCCATTTCCTCTTACGATGTCGCTACTAGCTACTGCTGATACGCAGGAGCAGTCGGTCGCTATTTCCGTAAGCTTGATGTCGGTACCGCTTCCGTTTGATATCTTAGTCGATACCGAGACGATGTCTTCTGGGCTTATAGAACCTAAGTCTATAATGTTTGTCGGGACGGACAATGCGTTGTAGCTTGCTTTTGTCTCATTTGCAGACTTGCTTGCATCGTTATGGTTGGGCGTGTTGCACCCAATGGCCATAAGTGCGACAAGCAAGGTTGCCATGAGATATAGCGAGCTCAATCTGTTCATCGTCTGTGTCGGCAGAGTGGAGTGAGATTTAGAAGAGCTGGGCCTCGCTGATGCGCTTGTCCTCTACCAACTGCCTTACGATTTTCTCGAGGAGGCCGTTGATGTAGATGTTGCTCTTGTCCGTAGAGTAATATTTTGAAATCTCGATATACTCGTTGAGGGTGACCTTGATGGGAATGTTAACCATTGCGGTCATCTCGGCGATGGCCATATCGATGAGGAGCACGTCCATAAGTGCAACGCGGTCGGCATCCCAGTTCTTAGAGAACTTCTTGATGAGCTCCCATGTGTTGGGAAGCTCGCTGATGCTATGGCGAAGCAAAGTCGTGGTGAACTCCTCGTCGTCCTTGTCTTTATAAAGGGGCATGAGTTTGACGTCAGCTCCATTCTCACCGTCAAAATCCTTGAGGGTCTTGGCTGCCATGCTAATCATAAACTCGGACTCGTCATTCCAGAAGACGTTCTTGAGCTCGATAGCCTGGAAGAAGAAACTCATCTTGGGAAGCTCCTTGCAGAGGAACTTAATAACGAAGTTGCGGTCGGCCTCGAAGCTATCCTCGTCACTGTTCATATACTTCTCGTAGAGCTCAGAGTGAGTCATTTTCGAGAAAATGGTCTTGATGAGGCTTTCGTCTGCTGCCCACGTGTTGCCTGTGGTCTCGATTGCCTTGTTGAGCTCCTCGTTCTCTTCAAGTTGAAGAATGAGCCTGTTCTGCGCAAAGCGCATATTGGGGTTGAGGTCTGCTGCCGTGGGGCGCAACTTGGACTTACCTATTTCAATTCGCTTTGCGGCCAGGTGGCGCAGCGCCACCGGCAACTGGAGGATGAGGTGGTACAACTCCTGGCTCTTGCCCACGCTGTGAGCAATGAGTTGTTCTGCATCTTTGAGATCGATGTCGCCCTGACGATTCTGGGCGTAGAGGATCTGCATTACCTTGACCCTTATCAGCCTTCTGCTTAACATTATTCTAAGAACTTTTTCTCTGTATGTTTTATGCCCTGTGTGATAGGGGGCTTCCTATTGTTTTCCTTTTTAAGGCATAGGTGCGCAGCGCGCAATCAAGCCACGTTGCGAAATTAATTATTTTCCAATCATTAACGGGCAAGGCCGGCTAAGAAAATGCTTATATATCCTTAAAAATCTGCTTTATCTCGTTAATTGGCTCTTTTGCTTGCTCTTTGACCTTGGTTATAATCTGTTCTCCCTTGTTCAAGATCTGTTCCCTGATTTTTGTCGGGTTGAACCTTTGACTGTCAAAGAAGTGCTCCGACGGTACCGCCACTTTCAATGCATTAGGCTCGATGCTGATTTTTGCGTGTGGGCTGATGATGACAGGCTCGCCATCCACATGCCCCATAATTTGCGAGTCGTTCATAAGTTCAACTTCCTTCGTACGAATCATCTCGTCGTATTTATTCGTATCGATTGATTGGCTTAGCAAAGAGATTACGAGCGACGGGATTGCCATATTGGGGAATTCGGAGACTATGCATACGTCCATTAGTCCGTCGTCCATGCTGGCATTAGGCGCAATGTGGATGTCATTCCCCCATTGGCTTGAGTTTGCGAAGCTTATGAGGAATGCTGTGCGTTGGTATATGTTGCCGTCGATGTTTAAGATGTAGTCGTCCGACTTATATCGTGGGTACTCTTTGGCAATGAGGTTCATATATTGCAGCGGTCCCCTCGTCTTTTTGTTTGCAAAGAGATGGCTTATATATGCGTCAAAACCAACGCCCGCCACGTTGAGCGATATGAAGTCGCCAACGTGAAGTATGTCTATTGTGCGGATCTCTGCTTCGTTGATTAAGTCTACAGCCGATGCTGTGCGCAAGGGTATTTCAAGCTCTCGCGCCAATCCGTTGCCAGATCCACAAGGAATTATGCCTAAGGCTGCGTGTCCGCCAATGAGTCCGCTACCGACTTCGTTAACAGTGCCGTCACCACCGACGGCCACTATTATGT
>CAVILU010000282.1:0-2911 GCA_963643535.1 bacterium
GTCAGCAGTCCGAAAGCTTGATACTAAAAAACTCTCTGTCTATTAGGTCTATAATTGAGAGCGAAGAAGCTCCGCCAGAAGGTCAGCAACTCCCTCAGCTTGCCGTGCATGATGGCTCTGACGTTGAGCAAGCTGCAGGAGACTCTCTATTGGAGAAAATCGAGCAGTCGTTCTCCTCTTTCGGCACTCAAGATGTTGTCCTTATTACAAGAAGCAATAAACGAGCTACGCAATATAACGTTGCTTTGCGTTCGCAAGTCTTTTACTACGAGGATCTTCTTGTAAAGGGCGATTTGCTTATAGTCAACAAGAATAATTACTTGTGGGCGGAAAAGGCCGGTTGCAATTTCATAGCGAATGGTGACGTCGCGGAAGTCGTCTCCATCTTCGGCTATTCAGAGATGTATGGCTTGCATTTTGCCGATGTGTCTTTACACCTTATCGACCGAAATGATATCGACATAGATTGCAAAATTCTGCTAGACTACTTGACTGCCGACATTCAGGTTGTTGACCCAGAAACGAACATACCTCGCATTCTCACGACTGAGCAAATCTCTCAAATGCTCAATAAGGGCGCGGAGGAGGACTATGCTGACTATACTAGTCAACGCAAAAAGGCGAAAGACATGCGTGAGGACCCGTGGCTCAACGCCTTGCAAGTGCGATACGCATATGCCCTCACGTGCCATAAGGCGCAAGGCGGACAATGGCGGGCTGTTTTCGTAGACCCTGGCTATATTCCTCCTGAGGCCGACCCTAAGGAACTGAGCAAATGGGTGTACACGGCAATATCTCGCGCTCGTGAACAACTTTACTTGATAAATTACCCGAGAGTTGAACACCTCTGACCATATTTTTCGCTATATTTGCTCATATATACGCTTTAGATTATGAGCCTTTTCCAGGACGACGACGAGGAAGAGGAGAATGACGACCAATTTGCTGAAAGCATTCTGCAACAGGCCCTTTCCCCTAACCATGCATACGTCGACGTCAATGATATCGTCGACGCATATAACACGCTTTGCATCCAAGGCCGGATGGAGGACGCGCTTGCCGTGCTCAATTATGGTCTTGAATGGCATTCTTGTGATGTCGATTTGCTCTTAATCCGTGCCGCAACGTTGATTGACGATCGCAAACTTGATACTGCCCAAAACTTGCTAGACTACGTTGAGCAAGAGGCGCAAGATAAGACTGCTTATTATGTAGACCGAGGTTGGCTTGCCATTCAGAACGGCAACGACAATTTGGCCTATAGCTTTTTCCTTGAGGCTGTTAACCATGCTCATGATGAGGAGGAGAAGAATTGCGTTACACACGAGATCGCTTCAAATCTTGTCCAACTTGAGCGTTTCGACTTCTCTGTGCATTTCTTCGAGCAACTCCCAAGGCAAGATGTTGAGGCAAATCCACAGTGCGCCTTTGAGTTCGCTTATGCATTAGGTCAATTGGAGCAAGATGACCGTGCTATAGCTCTATATCAATGTGTATTGAAAGCAGAACCCTTTAACGATAGCGCATGGTATAACCTTGGCATCCTTTATGGCAAAAAGGAGTTAATTGACAAGTCGATAGATGCATACGAGACCTGCATATCGATATCTCCAGAGTACGCCGAGGCGTTTTATAACCTCGGAAACACATACCTCGGCTTAGGTAATATGCTGGCTGCCATTGAAAACTATACAGAATACCTCTCCATCCGAATCCCTGATGCAGAGAACAATGTGTTCGCTTATCTTGGCGACTGTTGGATGCAATTAGGTGATTTTGAGTTGGCAAAGCGCATCTTTGAGGTGGCGGTTGATAAGTTGCCGGAGTTTGACCCCGCGTGGTACGATCTCGGACGTTGTGATCTTGAACTAGGGCGATACGAGGAGGCTGTGCTTGACTTCCAAAAGGCTATTACCATCAATGGAGAGGCGGCTGACTACTATTTTGCTCTTGCGCAAGCCTTCTATAACCTTGGCATTAGGGAAAAGACAATTGATGCTCTCGAAAAGGGTTTGCGAAATTCCCCAGACGACGTCCTTGCCTGGTTTGAGGTCGTGCGTCTACATATGATGAATGATGATTACCGCACAGTCCGCGAGTTTATCAAAGAGAAGAAAAACGAATTTGGCTCACCTATGGCTCTGCAACTTGTTGAGGCATATGTTGAATTCTTTGTTTTCGGACGGAAGCGGACTGCCACTTCCCTATTGCGCAATGTCGCAAAGTCAACCCCGCAGATAATACAGGAGGCTTCAACTGAGCCAAACTTGTCAAAACTCTTCAAAGAGAAAGGCATTGCTCAGGTGCTTGATGAATTTAATATAAAGATTTAGAAATGGATAGATACGGTCTCATCGGATTTCCGCTAGGTCATTCTTTTTCGCAAAAATACTTCACTGAAAAATTTGGAAGGGAGGGCACCGATGCCCGTTATGACCTTTTCCCTTTGTCGTCGATCAACGAGTTCCCTAAACTCCTCGATGATATTGAAAATTTCAAGGGATGCAACGTCACTATACCGTACAAGCAGGAGGTGATGCAATTCCTCGACGACCTTGATGAGCAGGCTAAAGAAATAGGTGCTGTCAACGTAGTTAAAATAACGTACGACGCGCAAGGCCACCGCCATCTCAAAGGTTTTAATTCAGATGCTTACGGTTTTACTGAGTCTATCCGCCCAATGCTCAATGAGTCTCACCGAAAAGCTCTCGTACTGGGCTCCGGCGGAGCGTCTAAAGCTGTAATCTATAGCTTGCGTAAACTCGGAGTCGAGCCGGTTATTGTCAGTCGCAGGCCGGCAGAAGGTGTGCTGACGTACGCAGATCTTAACCAGGCAATTATGCAGGAGTTCACAGTTGTCGTAAATGCGTCGCCAGTCGGTATGTCCCCAAAAGTTGATGCTTGCCCCGAC
>CAVILU010000283.1:0-2899 GCA_963643535.1 bacterium
GAGCAGTGATAACGAAACTATTGATACCATTTGCAGTACCGAGTTCATTATCGTTTGCAGCATTGTACCAGTGATAGATATTATCTGTAGCTGGATTCTGGACATTGAGGAGGACATTCGTACCCTCCATCTCGGGCTGGCAAACGTAGGCAGGGGTTGCATCAAGAGCCACAGGAGCAGAAGGTATGGGCTCTATAGTGACGACTACCGGTGCACTCATCTCGGAAGAGCAGTTCGGCTCAGTCTCACGTACAACCTTAGCGTAGAGAGTTACGTTTGCCTTGGGAACGAACTTAAGGATACCGTTCTTCGAGTCGACAGAGTATTCTGCACCAGATACGATCTCATTTGCGCCAGCGGCATCGGTATACCAGTGGTAAGAGTACACGACATTGCCAGCAGTGGGATAAGCTGCGGTATTGGCAACAGAAACTGTAAGAGTCTCAGTAGAGCCCTCGCAGACATGGACGTCAGCAGTCTTGTCGCCATTCTGAGGAGAAGTAGACTCAGCAACAGGCTTGGTAAGAGCTCCAATTACAGTGACCATAACGGTCTCCTCGTCAGAGAGGCAACTATTGTAGTCAGCAGTAGAGTAAATATGAGCAGAGAATTGCTCGGTTGCTTCATGCCAAGTATGACCAGTCACAACATATTCAGTCTCACCAGCAGCATTCGTGCGAGTTGTGACAACTCCATCACCAGGTAAGATCGTAGTGAATACGTAAGGATACTCGAAAGCTATCTTCTCAGCAGCCGAAGAGTTCATATCATTATCAGCAGTAATCTTGATAACGACATCGTCATTGCTGCCTTGGCAGACAACAGCTGGTTCAGCGACGAGAGAGAAAGAGGGCTTAGGGAAGACCGTTATAGTCTGAGCTACTTCGAGGCTTTGGCAACCCTTGTCGTCAGTAACTTGGACACGATATGTAGTTGTCTGAGTTGGAGTTACAGTAACTGACTGTGTGGTAAGATTCTGAGTTTCAGCATCGAGCCATTGGTACTTGGCGAAGGTCTCATTAACAGAGATCGTAGAAGCATCACCAGGGCAGAGCTTGTCATTGACGACAGAGAAAGTCGGGACAGGCAGAGGATTGACAGTTATGCCTACCTCGTTGGAGACGGGTGACATACAGCCCGAGGTAGAATCATAGGCATATGCCCTAAAGATTACGCTCGTATTGTTGATGAGAGTCTTTGTATTTGCCCTATAGGTACCAGTAGCTGTTTGGAGAGGTCCAGCGAGCTGAGCACCAGTTGCTGCGTCGTACATATAGTAGACAAAGGCAACTGTAGAAGAAGCATATGTATAAGTACTTGCAAGAGAAAGGTTAATGGCCTGACTTTCATCATAACATACCTCGACCGCTTCTGCATTAATTTGAATGGCGGGAGCAGGCATGCCAGGTTTGACAGTCACGACAGCAGTGAACTCTTTAGACTCACAGTTAGTCGAATTGTCGGTAACCTTAAAGGTAAGGACACAAGACTCATTCCATACCTTGGTAGAAGCGCAAGACCATACAGACTCACTCTCCTTTGTCCAATCGGAAACATCGCCCGAAGTTACAGATAAGAGTTCACTTGTGAATGCGGTACCAGCGGTCTGCATTGTCGGATTGAGGGTAATTGTTGCCTTACCCTGCTCACCCTCACAGAATGCAGCGCGGTTAATAGTCTTACCAGTAGGATCGGTAATTGTAGAGCTGCCAGTTGCATCTTCGTAAGCTACGGTAGCCTTACCGACAGGTTTTTTATTGACCTTTACAGTAACAGGTAAGTTATTAGACGTACATCCTGTTTCGTTCTGCTTAACACTGATGTAGTAGTTGGAAGTCCTAGACAAGACAACTGTCTCGTATGAGGTTTCAGCACCAGACTGAAGAGCCGTTGTCGTGTTGTTTGCGGAATAGAAGTTATAGGTGTAGGTATGAGTTGCATCGGCAATAGGCTTCGTAATCTCAATTACACCCTTATCGTCCTCGCAGACATCTGCAACAGAGTAAGATGGCTCGGGAACAGGATTGATGATGAGATCATAAGAACCGAATGCGGACGGGCAATTCGTAGCAGTATGCCTTTCATCAATTACACGAGCCCAAATCTTCGTACTGCTTGTTAAAGACTTAGTATTGACAGATAAGATTGGATTAGCTGATGTTGTAGTAGCATATGGGGTAGCACCAGCGGAAGGTTCATCATCACCAATAAACCATTGGAACTTATAGCCAGACACAATTTCACTAGATATAGTGTAGGCTATTGTCTGATCTTGACCTAAGCAAACCCAGTCGTTTCCATTCGTGCTTGAAGAGAACTTGATAACAGGGGCAGCAGGGACAGGATTTACAGTCAGCTCAAGATCGTTATCGAAGACGAGATCACAACCAGGAGCAGTCTTGCCAGAGAGGACAGAGCCTCCGAGCTTGACAATTACAGAAGTAGTGGGCTTGGCAGCATCGACAGAGAAATTACCATTGAGGACAATCTTGGTGTCGGAAGCTGAGACTACAGTGTAGCCATTAGCTGTAAGCGTAGTCCAATCGACAGTAGTGAACTCAGTGGGATTTACTGCGCTGATTGTCAATTCAATGTCGTGATTGCCTTCGCAAAGTTCTTTAGAAGAGAGGGCAGTGACTTTGAAATGGGCCTTGCGGTCGACATTAACAGTAACCTTAGCGGGCTCTGCGGCGGTACAGCCTGTTACATCATTGACAACATTGAAAGAGTACTCTTGAGTCTTAGTGGGTGCGACCTCGTACTCCCAAGCATAGTCATAGAGATAATTACCAGTTACATCGGGCGAAAGAGAAGCCGTGAAAGCATTTGCAGAAGCCCAATTAGTGTGGTTGGCATCGAAACCATTGGTTACAGTTGCCGTGAGTTTGGTTGTATTACC
>CAVILU010000284.1:0-2893 GCA_963643535.1 bacterium
TTGGCTTTGGCACTTCTCGGTGTAGACGACGTATGTGCTGGCGAGGGTTAGTATGAGGTAGAAGACCGTGTGGAAATAACGCTCGGTGTCCTGTCCGGATTTGGAGTTGCGGACGGTGTATGGCACGCTGGATAGGAAAGCCGTGAGGTTATCCCGGAACTTGTCCATGTCGGCCTCGTCGAGAGCGTCTAGCAGGCAGTCGAGCCAAGATTCAACCTCGGTCTTCGTTCTCATGTAACTGTTGGCCACTACGGCAATGAAGCCGCGGCGCACCTCGTCGTTGGGGAAGTCGAGGCGGTATTTATCGCGGCGGCTGTCGTAGCTCTTGATTGTCAAGTAGCCGCTCTGATATATCATCGGGAGGGGCATCTCGCGGTCGGCTCGGTAGTCCACGAACTGGGAACTGTCGTAGGCTTTGCTTATTATGTCTTCCATGCTCTCATCGAAATGTTCGAGCAGGCGGACTAGGTATGTCGGTGTGCCTGTCGAGAACCAGAAGTCAGACATCCTCAGCTTACAGAATGCGTTCAGGAGACTAAACGGATTGTAGACGCCGTGGAGTTCTGAGCTGAAATGGTAACCATCATATTTCTTGCGCAGCAACTTGCGTACTTCTTCCGTCGATACTGACCTTTTGGCGGCAAGGGCTTCGATCTGCTCCGGGAAATAGCGGTCAATCTCCTCCTCTGTGATGCCACAAAGAGTGTCGTACTGCTCGTCCATACTGATGTCGTTGGGCTGATTGAAGCCGCTGAAGACGGTTATTTGCGAGAACTTGGTGACTCCGGTAAGGAAAACGAACTGGAGGTCCTTGTCGGCTTTCTTGAAAGTGGAGTAGAATGCCTTGAGGACATTTCGGTTGCGCTCCTCGACTGTTATTTTCTCACCATCGATTTCAACTTTATAGCCTGTATCCATGACATCGAGGAGTGGCTTGTCATACTCATCGACGAGAATGACACACCTCATACCTGTTTGGCGGTGCGCCTCGGCAAGAAGTTTGAGAAACCTATCACCAAGTTCCATTTCTGGATCTGGCGCTATGGAGTATTTTTCTTCCTGTTCCTTGACGAAACTATTCAATGTGCGAACAAGTACGTTAGGATCAGTAAAGTCCGAGCCATTGAAATCGATAAGAAAAACGGGGTACGTATTCCACTCCGTCTCAAGTTTTTCTATGGCGAGGCCTTTGAAAAGCTCCTTTTGGCCGAGGAAATAACTTTCGAGGGTCGAGAGTAGGAGACTCTTGCCGAACCTGCGGGGGCGGCTCAAGAAATAGACCTTGCCACCATGGACAAGATCGTATATGTATTTTGTCTTATCGACGTAGACATAACCGTCGGTTATGATTTGGTCGAATGTTTGGATGCCTATGGGAAACTTCATATTCAGTTAACAGTTAGCAGTTAACAGTTAACAGTTCGTGTTACCACCGCCGCGGGGGCTGTTAATTGTCAAATACAGTGCACAGTTCACAGTTTGCGTTACCCCGCCGCGGGGCTTTCCGGTAATTGTAAATTGTTATTTGTTAATTGTTAATTGCCTGAGTTGCTCTTGCAAATATAGCAAAAAGTAAGAGGCAGACACTACAGTTAACAGTTAGCAGTTAGCAGTTAACAGTTTGCGTTACCCCCCTTTACAGTTCACAGTCCACAGTGCACAGTTTGCGTTACCCACCTTACAGTGCACAGTTTACAGTTCACAGTCCACAGTTAGCGTTACCCCGCCACGGGAGGTTCCCGGTAATTGTAAATTGTTATTTGTTAATTGTTAATTGCCTTAGATTTGTCATTTGTCAATTGCACCATCGCCACGAACCCGCACACCGAGGGCACCACGACATTGAGTCCCCAAAGCAAAATGACAGCCGCGCTGATAGCCTCAGCCCCGCCAAAGCCGCCCAGCACAGCCAACGACCAAGCACCCTTGACCCCAACATCCACTATCGACAGACGGGGCGTGAGAGTGACGCACAGATAATAGACGAGCACCGCCGCATAGAGATAACCGCCACCGCCAACTCCACAAGCCACGAGCAGCAGCCACAACTGGAACGAGAAGAGGCAAACCTTGAGCACAGCCACGCCCCAAGAGCCAGCCACGAAGACCCACCCAAGCCGCCGCCCCCCAACAAACCTAGCCACTCGCCCAATGCGCCCCCGCCAAACATAACAAGCCACGCCCGCCACAATCCCCAAGACCACAAGCGCAGCCAGTCCCCACCCGAGTGCCGCGGCAGGGAAGCCCACTCCGCCAACACAGAGAGCCACGCCCCCGGCAGTCCCCGCAAGACCTATCGCCACAGTCTGAGCCACGCTGGAGCACACGCTGGCCCACCCGCTGGCGACACGTTCTCCCGCATATGCCGAGGCGCGGCCCACGTGCTCTCCCACGCCACCGGGGGTGGAGTTGCCAAGAGCAGTGCCGCGCAGACTGGCCACGAAGTCACGCCCGAAGCTGCCGCCCGAGACGAACGCACGCCTCATAAGGCTCCACCGCACTGCCTCGACAACCACAACGGCAATCATCAGCACGACCTCGGTGACAACCACCCACGTCTCGATACGACGCACGGCATCGGCCACCTCGCCCCACCGGCCCGAGAGCTGGCAGAGGAAGTAGGCTAGGGCGGCCACCACTATTGCCCATTGGCAGACTTTTTTCAGTTCAGAGCTTTTCAGTTCACAGTTCACAGCTTTTTCAGTTAACAGTTTACAGTTAGCAGTTAACAGTTCGTGTTACCCCCGTGAAGGTTATGGTAATTGTTACTTGTCAATTGGAAATTTTTTTTGGGGGTAAGTTTTATTTTTTGCCCTAGTGCTTGCGCCCTGGGCTAGCTTACAACGCTCCAATTCAGTTCACAGTTCACAGTGCACAGTGCACAGTTAGCGTT
>CAVILU010000285.1:0-2863 GCA_963643535.1 bacterium
TTACAGGGCTGAGACCGGTGATCTTATCGACATCGGGGCGTTGCGACCCGCCAAGAAACTGACGGGCGTAGGACGAGAAAGTCTCAATATAACGACGCTGCCCCTCGGCATAGATAGTGTCGAAGGCAAGCGACGACTTACCGCTGCCGCTCATTCCTGTAAAGACAACAAGACTGTCTCGCGGAATGGATATGTCTATATTCTTAAGGTTGTGCTCGCGGGCGCCATACACATTGATGCGCTCGGTCTCCTCAAACTGATCTTCTTTCTCCATCAATTACATCATCCGCCTACCGAATGAGCAGGCTAAGCAAAGATATGGAATTATGCGAACTTTGGCCTCATAGGCCGCAGTATTAAAAAACTCAAAGAGATTACTTAAAGAAATGGCAGACTGGTCCGTGACCTTTGCCAATCTCATATTCGGCACCAGCCGTAATAGCCTGGGTCATATACTCCTTGGCCGAAATGACTGCAGGGGTGAGTCCCTTACCGAGTGCGAGTGCGCTGGCAATGGCGGACGAGAGTGTACAGCCCGTGCCATGAGTATTATTCGTCTTGACACGGTCCGACGGGAGCTCAAGACGCTGCATTGTCTCGACGTTGCAGAGGACATCTATCATAATGTCGCCCTTGAGATGACCGCCTTTGAGGATGACGGACGCACCGAGGTCAGTAAGGTCCGACGCAGCATCCTTCATATCATCGACAGTTGCGATAGAGCGTCCGTCGAGGAGTTTCTCCGCCTCCGGGATATTGGGAGTAATTATGCGAGCAAGAGGTATGAGTTCCTTGCGGAGGACGTCGATAGTCTCCGAGAGCATAAGGTCGCCGCCCGAGGTGGCAACCATCACGGGGTCTAGGACCACATTCTTGATTTGCCTTGCCTTGAGGAGCTCAGCCACAGCGTGAGCCAACTCGGGCGAATGGAGCATACCAATCTTGATGGCATCGACACCGATGTCGTCGAGGACTGACTCGATCTGGCCAATCACGAAATCGGCAGGGATGTCGTGCACACCGTATACGCCAACGGTATTCTCATTTACAACGGAAGTTATTGCCGAGGCTGCGTAACAGCCCATTGCCGAGATTGTCTTAATATCGGCTTGGATGCCGGCTCCGCCACTGGGATCACTGCCAGCGATGGTCAAGACCCTACTATATTGTTTCATTCGGATATGATATCGTGAAAATCTGTGGGATAAAGGGATTTTGTATGCATACGCATATTGAGGCCTTAGCGTTGCACTCCGAGGTTAATCGGGTGGCCACTGCAGCCATCGGGTATGCCAACTTTTATGAAGGAGCAGATCGTGGGAGCCACATCCGTCATATTATGACGATCATAGACCATGCCACGTTGAATTTTCCAACCATAGAAGACGAGCGGCACAAACTCCCCACCCCACAACTGCGTCAGGCGCGAACCGTCGTCCTGTTCCTCGGCCCAACCGGGTTCGAGATGAATGAGGAGGTTACCGGAGCGTTTGGGGTGATAATTGCGCCTCATAGCCTCAATAACCGGCGAAGTCGCGACAAGCGTATTGAGCCTCGTGGCCGGAATAGCGTCCCCAATTCCCTTTACTTGCGTCAGGAAATTGGCTGATTGAATAAGGAGCGTATCGAAATCCACTTTCTTCTGCTCTGCCAACTCGCGATCGAGATATATTGCACCGGGGGCGTAATTCTTGACCCATGCCGCCTGCCCGTGGATGGCCATAAGGTACAGATTGAGCAGAGCCGTGGCCCTACGTAGGCTAACGAAACCGCGCTCCGCCCACTGGGGAGAATCGGTATTCGCCACGTCATACGCACCTTGCGCGGATGTAAAGAGCACGAGGGTGTTGTCCATTCCGACAGTGCCATCGACAAGTTGCAAGAGCGAGGCGATATTCGAGTCGAGCCCCAAGAGGAGGTCTTCCGTCTCAGGGTCGAGCGGCTGCTGCTTATGGCCGAGGGCGGGAGTAGCCGTGAACTGCACAAGCATGACATCGGGGATGTCGTCCTTGCCCATATCCTCATACGTGAGGGCATAGGCGGCAAGGTCGCGGATGAGGTCGTTGCCGTAGGGCGAGCCCATCACCGCGGAGTATTTCAATTTGCCGGGATAAGCACGATTGAGCGGGTAGTAGAAATTCTCCTTTGTAGTAGTCTCGGGGAAAAATCGACACTGGTGATATTCGTTTATATCCTTGCGCGGAGCCCACGTCTTGGCTCGGTACACGTCCGCAATGCCTTTGCTATTGAACTCCTCGACCCACTTGAGTGTCGCCGCATTAGAGACGTTGGATGTGCGAGCCATACCCGAACGGGCATCCAACCAGAGGAAAGGCTCGCCGGCAAGAGTTCCCGAGGACCAGATAAGCATCTGCGGGTCGAAGCCGATGGAGAAGATTTTTGCCTTGTTGTTGTATATCTTGCGAATCTCGTTGGCTATGGTGCCACAAAGTAGCGCACCGTTGTGCGGCATTGCGAGAGTGTCGAAAACTCCGGCCTCGGGCACGTCGCCATATATGGCATCAATCTTCTTGTTCGAGAAACTGTCTATCCACTGGCGGGCCACAATGCCGTGCGTAGCTGCCGGAGCACCAGTGAAGAGAGTCGCGAGGTTCTTACCTGCGAAGTTGCCACCGGCGTCATAATATGCGTCCGTCAGCTGTGTGCCGTAGCCAAAGATACGGTTGAAGCCCTTGGGGCCACATTGATTGCGGACAATCTCCACTTGCTGCGCATTGAGGTTGTCCACAACAATCATCAGCACGAGCTTAGGTTTCTCGGGGCAGAGGGCCACATTCTGCTGGGCATGCGAAGGAGCGAGGCATGCGGCAGCTAGGAGAGCCGAGGCGAGGATATTCTTGAG
>CAVILU010000286.1:0-2856 GCA_963643535.1 bacterium
GGCGTATACTCTCCAAGGAACTCCTCGTAGAGGTCCGTGCGGTCGTTGAGGCCGAGGTAGTCGTTCGTCGAGAGGTTGACCATGCGGGAGGTGTCCGCCGTGGGGAGGGAGCGCAAACTGTCGGCTTGGCAGAGCGAATTGAGTTCTTTCTGGAAATCTATCATAATCAAGCCATTGAGCGGACACCGGCTTCGAGACCGTGACAGAGTTTGCGCAGTTCGTCGTCGGAAATAATGAACTGTGGCATAATGTAGACAAGGCGGCCAAAAGGACGAATCCACACGCCATTCTCGACAAAAACTTTCTGGAGAGTAGCCATATCAACAGGCTCACGCGTCTCGACAACGCCAATGGCGCCAAGAACTCGGACATCAGCGACTTGCGGGAGTGAGGCAAGCGGAGCAAGTTCCTCGCGCATAATGGACTCGATATGCGCAATCTTGCCCTGCCAATCCTTACTAAGCAAGAGGTCTATGCTGGCGCAAGCCACAGCGCATGCCAACGGGTTGCCCATGAAAGTAGGGCCGTGCATGAAACAGCCAGACTCGCCGCGCGAGATAGTCTGAGCCACCTCGTCGGAACAGAGGGTCGCAGCGAAACTCATATATCCGCCCGTCATAGCCTTGCCCACGGTCACGATATCAGCCTCGACACCTGCGTGCTGACAGGCAAAGAGGCGACCCGTGCGACCGAAACCCGTTGCAATCTCATCAGCAATGAGGAGGATGCCATTCTCAGAGCAGAGACGGCGTACACCACGCAGATATTCAGGATGGTAGAAACGCATACCACCCGCACCTTGTACGATAGGCTCAAGGATGATGGCAGCTAGAGAAGAGCCATGTTCACGCACAATCTTGCGCATTGGCTCGAGATCGCTATCGTCCCACTCACCATCGAAAGGAATTTGTGGGGCAGGAGCAAAATATTGGGCGGGGAGCTGACGGCTGAAGAGTCCATGCATACCCGTGACGGGGTCGCAGACACTCATGGCATGCCACGTATCGCCGTGATAGCCACTGCGGATGGTGGCAATCTGGCAACGCTCGGGATGACCAGCCGCATGCTGATATTGGATGGCCATCTTAAGAGCCACCTCGACGGAGACAGAGCCAGAGTCGGAATAGAAGACCCAAGGCACGTGCGGCAGGAGGTTGACAAGTTTCTTGCCAAGATTGACGGCCGGCTCGTGGGTAAGGCCACCAAACATGACGTGGCTCATCTTGTGAAGTTGATCTTCCAGAGCCTTGTTGAGCACAGGGTTATTATATCCATGGGCGGCGCACCACCAGGAGCTCATACCGTCGATTAGTTCGCGCCCGTCCTCAAGAATTATATGCGTACCCTCGCAACGCTCCACGCCATAGCAGGGCAGCGGGTTGACAGCCGAGGTATAGGGATGCCAAAGGTGGTTTCGGTCGAAATCGTAATCAATCATAGCCTGTCTCGATTCGTTAGTCTTTTTTCCATTCGGGTTTGGGGTCGCGGCCGCAGCCACGGAAGAGATTCATATCATCGTCGATGCCACCGGTGCCGGTAGTCGTGAGCATATCGCCAACAATAGACGCATCCACTCCACATTCTATGGCCTCGACCTGATGCTTGGCGAACTTGATGCGGCCGCCCGCCATACGTATTTCGGCCTTAGGATTGCAGAGGCGGAAGATGGCGAAGGCCGTAAGGATCTCGTCTGGCGCCATAGGCTGCTGATTTTCGAGAGCCGTACCCTTGATGGGGACGAGGACGTTGACGGGGATAGAGACGGCATGTACATCGTCGCGGAGGAAGATAGCCATCTCAATTCGTTGGTCAAGAGTCTCACCCATGCCAATGATGCCGCCCGAGCAGACACCGAAGCCCACCTCTTGCGCCCAACGGATTGTCTGGAGCTTATCCTCGAGGGTATGGGTAGTGCAGAGCGACGGGAAGAAAGAGGGTGCGCTCTCGACATTGCAATGATAGTGACGGAGGCCGGCATCGTAGAGTTTCTGGAGCTGAGGCTTGGAGAGGAGACCCATGGATGCGCAGAGGTCGATATTTGTCTGGCCAGAAACCTGGTGGTAGATATCGACTACGTGGTCTATCTCCTTATCAGTCAACTTGCGCCCACTCGTTACGAGCGAGAAACGGCCAACGCCCTTCTTGGCATTGTGGACGGCCATCTCTATCGCCTCCTTGGCATCAATGAGTGGGTATTCGTCTATACCCGTGTGGTGCTTATGGCTCTGAGCGCACCATTTGCAATCTTCGGGGCAGCGGCCGGAGCGTGCGTTGATGATGGAGCACGTTTGGAAATGGTCTCCTCGGAAGTGGCGGCGGATGTCGTCGGCCACCTTATAGAGGGTTTTCTTTTCGGGGCTTAGGGCGGCTCGGCGTGCCTCGTAGAATGTAACGTTGTGGCCTTGTTTGATGCTTTCGCCAAGGGCTATTAGTTCTTCGGATGTCATTATATCGTTCTTTGTTTTTGGATTATTGTTCTCGTCCACTGATTGTTCTCGTCCACAGATTGCACTGATTTTCACAGAACCTGATGTCTTTTGTGAACCACAAGAAACAGAAATGCGGGGACGCATCAGAAGAGGATTCTGACGCGTCTCCGCACTAAAATTTCTATGTAAAAATGCCGCAGCCCGCATTAGGGCATACGACGGCCCGTCGGCATACCGCGGGAGCGGAAGCCTTGCGCACGACAGGGGCGAGAGAACTGAGCAGCGCAAACGCCACTTGGAGCGGTGGGCCACCCGGACCATCGTCGTCCTCACTGTCGCCAGCACGGCGGACGACCTCGGGGCTATGAGCGTCGTTCATAAGGATGCCCATCTTGAGCATCGACGCATAGCAAATGGAGGCCTTGAT
>CAVILU010000287.1:0-2842 GCA_963643535.1 bacterium
AACAGTAACTGAGCACAGAACACTGCGTGTAACTGCCAGTAACTGCGCACTGAGCACTGAGAACTGTTAACTGTTAACTGTGAACTGTTAACTGGGAATTAGCCTCCGCTAGCAGCCTTGATAATCATAACCTTGTCTCCCTCGGCAATCTGATGGTCGGCCCATTCGTTGCGGGGGATGATGTCCATGCCGATGGCTACGGCTACGCCATTGGCGGGGAGGGCCAGTTGCTCGACGAGGTCGGCTACGGTCTTCCCGCTCATGTCGAGCGGCTTGTCGTTTACGATGATTTGCATATCCTCTTTGGTTTTTGTTTTCTGGTGTGGTTCGGCTTTCTTAAGGCCCCTCGTGCGCTTTGCGCGTTTATTTGCGTGGGGCTTTTGTTTTTTGGGAGGGTGTCGCGAACCTTGCGAGGATATGTGCCGCGGCGTGATGCGCGGGCCCGAGATGCGTGTCTCGTCTTTCTGTTTTTCCTTTTCTCTAAAAAATGTCGGACTCACTGTCCCTACGGCAGCATTACCTGCGTCAGGTCATCAGGGTATGATCTCAGCCGCGCTTTCGTGGCACCCCTCGTTGTCTCGTCTTCTCTCCCAAATAGGAAAACTTACGCGAAAATAAAATTTAATTGACAATTGACAAATAACAATTGACAATTACCGAGCCCCCCTGCGCATATGTCAATTCTGCTTGGTCGTTCACGTTGTCCCGAGCAGTGAGGAGGGAAAAGTTGCAAGAGCGAAGTGGCAATCTTGTTGTAAGTTGTTATAAACAATGCTCCCCGCCCACCAGGAAAAATCCGGTAGGCGGGGTAACAGATAATTGTCAATTGTCAATTATCAATTGTCAATTGCTAGCTTTTTCTTCCCAAGTTGAAAGCCACGAGTTGCCCGAGCGCCACCTTGGCGTCGCCGTCGGGCAAAATGGCGAGGTCGCGGATGGCCATGTCGGCCAGCTCGTTCATCTTGGCCTCGGCGTAGTCCATGCCGCCGTGCTGGCGCACCATCTCTAGAGCCGCCTCGGCCGTCTCGTCGGCTTTGGGATGGCGGCGGATCATCTTGAGGAGGGCAGCCCGCTCGGCCTCGGGAGCGTCCGCTAGGGCGGCGATGAGAGGCAGGGTCATCTTCTGTTCCTTGACGTCGTTGAGGGCAGGCTTGCCGAAGAGGCCGCCTGGCGTGTAGTCGAACATGTCGTCGCGGATCTGGAAGGCCAGGCCGAGATGGTTGCCGTAGGCCGCTAGTGCGTCTACGGTCTCCTTGTCGGCCCCTGCGCTCGTGGCCCCTGAGCGTGTGCACGCCTCGATGAGGGTTGCCGTCTTCTTTCGGATTACGGCCATGTAGGTCTCCTCGGTTATGTCGAGTCGGCGGGCGTGCTCCATCTGGCTGAGCTCGCCGTCGGCAAGGTCGCGCACGGCTCGGCTGACAATGCGGAGCACCTCGTAGTGGCCGCCGTCGAGAGCCATCTCCATGCCGCGCGCCAGGAAGAAGTCGCCCACGAGCACGGCCAGTTTGCTGCCCATGAGGCCCATGAGGCTCCACTGCCCGCGGCGGGTGTAGGTCTCGTCCACCACGTCGTCGTGGAGCAGCGAGGCGTTGTGGAGCATCTCGATGAGGGCGGCTGCGGCGTACGTGCCTTCGCGGACCTCGCCAGCCGCGGCGGCCGAGAGGAAGACGAGCAGGGGGCGCATCCGCTTGCCGCGGCGGCGGAAGACGTAGCGCGTGGCGAGGGTCAGCAGGCGGTTGGGGCTCTGCAGCTGGCTGTCGAAGTAGGGCTCGAAGCGCTCAAGGTGCCCCGCCACGGGGGCTTGTATCTCTCTTAGGTCCATCCTTGTTGGGGAAAAATCTATTATTTTCGTAGATTGTTTCAGAGCAAAGTTACCAAAAATAAGAAGTCAAATAATATGTCAGTTATAAGACTTACCAAAGAGTTCACATTCGAGATGGCACATTTCCTGCCCGGCTACGACGGTCTCTGCAGCAATGTCCATGGCCATTCATACATCCTCCGCGTCACCGTGGCCGGCACGCCCTGCCAGGACCCCGACTCCCCGAAATACGGCATGGTGATAGATTTCTCGGTGCTCAAGAAGATTGTCAATGAGGAGGTTGTGTCGCGTCTGGACCACTCGCTCATGGTGCGCAGCGGCTCCGTATCCCCCGCGGCCGTGGAGGGCATCACTCAGCGCCTCGTGGAGGTGGACTACCAGCCCACGTGCGAGAACATGCTGCCCGACTTCGCCGCGCGCATCGCCCCACGCCTGCCCGAGGGAGTCCGCCTCGTCGCCCTCCGACTCCACGAGACCGCCACCTCTTATGCCGAATGGCTGGCAATTGACAACGCTTAGGCAATTGACAATTAACAAATAACAAATAACAATTACCGGGATCTCCGCGGCGGGGTGACATAAACTGTGAACTGTGCACTGTGCACTGAAAAAGTAAATCCTACTTGCACATTGTGATTTTTTTTAGCTTTGTAAAAAATAGAACAATGGCACGCAAGGGCCATGCCCGTCCGGCATAGCGGTCACCGTCCGCAGCGCGTCCAAAAAACTAAAACTCACCAAGTTATTCACCCTAAAATCCGAGAATCAAGAATGCGAAAACACTTGTTGACATTATCCGCATCGCTGCTGGCCTTCGCCACGTGCATGGCCGATGGCGACGTGTCCCTCATCGTCAACTACCTTGAAGGCAGTGACTACAGCGCCGCCCTCTCCACCGTGGGCCGCATCTACCTGACCGACGGCAAGATCGTCATCGAGACCAACGACGGCAGTCAGACCGACCGCGGCAACATCTCCGACGTGCGCAGCATAGTATTCGGCAAGCGCAGCTCCGAGGAT
>CAVILU010000288.1:0-514 GCA_963643535.1 bacterium
CCTTCATATCCTCCGCATTCTCCGTAACAGTGCTCATCATCTCCTTGGCGCTCATCCCAAGAGCCGCCGCCAACTTCTGAGTTATCGCCTTGCGGACGGAAGATATATTGGCAATGTTTTTCCAACTGAACGCTCGTCCGTCGCTCTTCCGGAACGTCAGGTTCGTTTGGTTGAAAGTCCCATCCGTCAGCGCATCCTGATAGCTCTTTGACGCCTTGTAAGAGATATACTCGTTGTCCTCATAAACCTTCAGAATCTCGATGCTCCGCTTGGCTCCCATCCCGTCGTCCATAGACCATGCCAGGAAGTCCTTATACGAGTCCTCCACGACCTCGGCCTTCAAGACTGCGCTATGTCCCTCGGGCATAATGTAGTCCGATATCCACTGACGGACGCTCTTGTCCAGACTCGGGTATGTAGTCGCGTTGCCATCCTGCGGATAGTCCACGGCTGCCGTGAAAGAGGAAGGCTCGCCAAGTCCGCCATCTTTATATGTCCCGGATGGCGTCCAACT
>CAVILU010000288.1:552-2837 GCA_963643535.1 bacterium
TCGTGATGCTTATGCGCTTCGTGAGGAACTTGCCCACGGGGGCTGAGAACGATGGCAACGTGAGTGCCAATGAGAGTGCCACGGCTCCAAGAACCATGCGCATCGCAATGTGATTGTTTTTCATAATCAGCGTATTTTTATCCTTAAAGTTAACTTGTTTATCCCTAATTTGCAAAGGTGAAAAGGTTTTCGAGCGCGCAATTTCACCGTCTTTTGGTCCTGCACAACACGACTAAACTAACGTCGTCCGGTTTGCGCACCTGCGGAATAACTACTGTGTTTGCGTTTATCAAAACGAGGAAACAAGCAACTGTTAACTGTGAATTGTGCACTCTGCACTAATCAACTGTATCTTCTCCCCCCGCGTCATCTGCTTAATCTCCCACTCCCGCCGCATAGCCTCTTGCTTTGACTCCCACCGCTCGGCATAAACAAGCGTAACGGGCCGCCGAGCCTTTGTATACTTGGCACCTGCGCCAGTCCCGTTATGAGCCGCCATCCGCCGCACAAGGTTGGTTGTCCACCCCGTGTAAAACGTCCCGTCCGCACATCGCACAATGTACGTAAAGAACCCGTCAAACTCACTCTTCGTCCTGCTCATAAATTGGGAAACACTCAAAAAACACATTCGGGTGCGCAAGAAAACTCTTACGCACCCGAAAAGTAAGTTTATCACTAGCTAACAGTGAACAGCACACCGTGCGTCGCAACTGTGAACAGCGAATTGTGCACTGGAAACTGATTCAACTGTGCACTGTGCACTGTGAACTGTTAACTGGATTAAAGGTTTGCCTTAATCTTGTCAATAAGCTCCTGGTACTCAGCGTCGGTGAGGTATACCTTGCCGGGGTTCATCTGGAACGTGCCGCCGTAGTCGGGGCCGTCCTTATACTTGGGAGCGAGGTGGAAGTGGAGGTGCGACAACTTGTCGGAGTAAGCACCGTAGTTAATCTTCTCGGGGTTGAACGCCTTCTGCATTGCGCGGGTCGTGCGAGCTACGTCTGCCATGAAGGCGTTGCGCTCCTCGTCGGTGAGCTCGTTGAGGTCGTTGACGTGCTTGTCGTACGATACGAGGCAACGGCCGCGGTAGGTCTGCTCCTTGAAGAGGAATACGCGGGATACGCTCAGGTGAGCAATCTCAATCATCAAGTCGTGCAGAGTCTGATTGTTGGTGCAGTAGAGGCACTCTTTAGGATCTGAATGCATTGTTATATAAGTTTTTGTGGTAGATTTCTTTACTTTCTTATGGTGATGAGGCGTAATTACTTCTTAAACTTAACGTCCTCGCGACTCACGACACCAGCAGGTATGCCGTCGGCGTAGCACATTATTTCATACAGTTCGTACGAGAAGTTCCATCCGCCTTCTACGAGCCATGGCGTGTCATCGGGGAAAGGCAGAGCGAAAGAACCATCGGCAAGCACGCACTCGCTCTCGTCGGCCATGATGCTGCCCTTGAGCTGCTCTATCGTCACCTTGCGGCTAGCTGCCACCTTCTCGGTTATCTTCTTGCGGAGCTCGTCCGTTTTCTCGAAGTTCTGCCAGCTGACGCGGCGGCCGTCCTTCTTGCAGAAAGTCGTGCCTATTGCGCTATACATGCCGTGGGCTGCGCCTCCAGCATATACATATTCGCAAACTTCGTAGGTTATATAGTCCTTATCCTCAAATACTTTGCGTATTGATATCGTCTGCTCTGCGCCCCACTCGTTGCCGTCGTTCTCTCCGAAGAATACGTTGGCCGCCTCTTCGAGTACTCGCTTGGTCACCACGGGCTCGTTGCTCGATGGCAGGAGCACGTAACTTATCCATGTGCGCACGCTGTCGCCGAGGCTGCTTGCGTTGTCGGTTGTCGGGTAGTCCACAACAGCGGTGTAGGTCGAGCGGCCGTCGAGGTCGTCACCCTCCATAGCCTTGCTCATAGTCCAGCTGCGCTCAATGCTTATGCTGTCTGTGGTAAATACGCCGTCCGAATGGGCGGAGCAAGAGGTGAGGGCGGGAACCATCGATGCGGCAATTACGACGGTTGCGCCACAGCACAATACGGTTTTGAGGATGCTTTTCATATATATTGTTGTCGTAATAATGGGCTAAAATATTAATTTGTGAGAACAAATCCAAATTATTTGCGGAGTACGACGGTCAATGGGGCGCGCGTCTGCTTCAGATAAGACTTCGTTATCCACGGATTGAGGGTCCTGAGCTCCTTATACGTCGAGCCATGGTTTATGGCCCACTGCGCAAGGTCCTCTTGGGGCGGCACGAGCGTCTCGGTTCGAGTCTCTATT
>CAVILU010000289.1:0-2830 GCA_963643535.1 bacterium
GTTGAGAACCGACATAGCGGAACACAACAAAAGTGCAAGAAATGTTCTCTTCATAGTTAATTATTTATTCATGTGTTATTAGCTGAAAATCATTTTTATGGCCTCAAAAATATTCTTTACGGACTGGGCTGGAGTATCTCCTTTTGTCACGCAAAAATTCAGCATTCCCTCTTGATCCAAAATCTCGCACGCCCAACCAATACGGAGATCCGCAACCACATAATGCGACAAGAATGTAGCGGGAATCTTATCTGAGTTGGGAATAAGGACAGCTATATCATATCCACTTGACACAAAGGGAATAAGCTCAGCATCTTTAAGCCCGAAAAAGAAACCAAAAGACTCTTCAGAGAAATACTTTACCTCCTTGTCTGAGATGAAATTATCTGCCAAATCCTTCTTGCCCTTTTCGTAGAAACAAGCAATGCTTACCTCGGCTTTAGGGCAGATCTCGCAAAATCCTTTCTTGACGGACGACAAGGCATTCCTGTCCTCTTCAGTCTCGATATTCGACAATATCAAAACCTTTTTCTTATCCGAGAGTGGCCCTTTGAACCCTCCAGAGAGTGTATTGGCACTACCCTTTAATCCATTGAGCCAATGGCCAATTTTTTGTCTTATATCTAAGGCGAAATTCAACATTTGCTATAAATGTAGGCTGTATTAGGCTAATCAGAAATCATGCCATTCAGCTCATCAAAACCAATAATCTTAACTCCCAAGGCATTTGCCTTTTCGAGTTTTGCGGGGCCCATATTTGCTCCAGCCACGACAAAGTCAGTTTTCTTTGATATCGAACCTGTTACTTTGCCGCCGTGCGACGCAATCAAGGCCTTAAGCTCGTCTCGACCAATTTGCTCAAAGACACCACTGACAACAAACAACTTGCCTTCCAAAGAATTAGAGGCGAGCTCTATCTTGTCTGCAGTCATCTTCAAGCCAGCCTTGCGCAAAGCTGTTATCTCTTGCAAGTTTTGTTCGTCGCGGAAGAAGTTGTACACGCTGGCCGCAATCTTCTCTCCAATGTCTTGGGCAGACGTAAGTTGCTCTATAGAGGCTGACATGAGCAAATCGATATTGGGAAACGCCTCTGCAAGTCTTTTGGCTACAGTGTTACCGACGTAGCGAATACCGATTGCAAAAAGGACCCGGTCAAAAGACCTGTTCTTAGACTCTTCAATCGCCTCTATAGTCTTGGATGCGGACTTTTGCTGGAAGCCTGGCAGATTCAGCAAATCATCTATTGTTAGAGAATAGAGACTACTGAAGTTGCGAATAAGTCCACTTCGGGAGAGTTGCTCAATCTTCTCATCCCCCAACTGCTCAATATCCATAGCGCCACGCTCGACGAAATGAATAAGACGTCCGATTATCTGAGGGTCGCAGGCATTGTAATTAGGACAATAATATGCGGCCTCACCTTCTGCACGTACTAGTTGAGCACCGCAAACAGGGCAGTTTGTTGGGAATTCGACAGGTTTGGCATCTGCACTGCGCTTATCCTCGTCGACACCAACAATCTTTGGGATAATCTCACCGCCCTTCTCAATGACGACCATATCACCAAGATGAAGGTCTAGCTCTCTGATAATATCAATATTGTGCAGAGAAGCTCGTTTTACGGTAGTTCCAGCCAAAGGCACAGGATCCATATTCGCAACAGGAGTAACAACACCTGTGCGACCTACTTGGAATGAGACTTCACGCAGACGGCTATGGGCCTGCTCCGCTTTGAATTTATAGGCAACAGCCCAACGAGGACTCTTAGCGGTAAGACCGAGTTCTGTCTGAGTCGCTAAATTGTTAACCTTTAGGACAATGCCATCAATATCATACGGGAGCTCTTTGCGTTTGACATCCCACTCGTCTATATACGCATATATCTCGTCCAGGTTGTGACAAAGCCTAAAATTGGGAGATATCACGAATCCCCATTTCTTTGCAACCTCAAGACTCTCGGTGTGGCTACTGAATGAAACCTCGTCTGTAAGAACATAATACAGCATACAGGACAGGGGGCGCTCAGCAGCCAAACTGCTATTCTGCAACTTAAGAGAGCCAGCGGCAGCGTTGCGAGGGTTTGCAAAAGGAGCCTCTCCGATATCTATTCTTTGCTTATTGAGAGCATCGAAACCCGCACGAGGCATAAGAATTTCACCTCGCATCTCCAAGTGTGCCGGGTAGTCACCCGTAAGAGTCAGCGGGACCGTTGGGATGGTTCTCACATTACGAGTCACGTCGTCACCGACAGAGCCATCTCCACGAGTCGCAGCACGGACAAGTTTGCCATCCTCATATATAAGGCTGATCGACGTACCGTCAAATTTCAATTCACATGATATATCGAGATGGCGGCCCGCGTCAGAGCAAACCCTTTCGTAGAAAGCCTGAACCTCCTGACGGCTATATGTGTTTCCTAGAGAAAGCATTGGGCGTTCGTGGCGCACTTGCTCGAAGGCCAAATTGACATCACTACCGACCCTTTGCGTAGGACTGTTTGGATCGAAGTACTCTGGATATTTATCCTCAAGGCTTTGGAGTTCAGCCATTTTCTGGTCAAACTCCATATCGGATATGACAGGGGAATTTAGTATATAGTAATTACGATTCTGCTCATGGAGAAATGAGCGCAGATAATCTATTCTTTCCTTGTCGGACATAGTCTTGAGTGGTGTGTTACATCTAGTTATTCCAGTAGAGCCAAGCTCCTTCTGCCTGAAGGTGGAGCATTTCCAAGCCATTCTTTACTGCCGCACCTTGCTCTTTGGACTTCTTGAGGAAAAGCGTCTCCTCTGGGTTATACACAAGGTCAAAGCAGACATGCTTATCC
>CAVILU010000290.1:0-2812 GCA_963643535.1 bacterium
TAGTGTTTCTCGCATTCACCATACGCGCATTTGGCAGCGATGCCCTCAGCGGAGCAGCCGTCGCATCACAAAAGAAGGAAGTGTAGCCATATGGATGACCGCCAACAAGCTGGCCATTGACGTATACTGACGAGTTCATATAGACACCCTCAAAATAAAGGAACACCTTTTCGCCAGCAAATGCCTCCGGAGCAATGAACGTCTTGCGATACCAGCCAGCACCAGTCGGGTAATAGCCACCGTCATTCCCTGCTGGAGCGTCGCGGTCAATCTTCTGCTCTATACTCCAATCGTGTGGCAAATCCAACGTGCGCAATTGAGAGTCGTCATAGTTCACATCCTTAGCTGAGGCATTGTCACCGAGTTCAAAACGCCAAGCGTCGTCAAAGAGAACCTTGCGGGGCAAGTTTTCCGTTTTTGCGGCATAAGCATCTACGAATGTCATGCACATAAGGCTTGCTACTGCAACAACTTTAGAAATAAGATTCATCGTCTGCTTTTGGGATTTGTTTATCAGATAGTGCCAATTTACTAAATTTCTCTAAAATCACAGTTATAATAGGGTCGAACCAAGAATACAAATGGCACAAATGAAGAGTTATCGAAAATCTTGGAAATTTATTCTAAGATTTTGTTAATGAGGAGGCAAGACCCATATGTTTATACTACTTTTGCGAATATTTTGCACGACAAACAGAATAAACATACAACAACAATGGAAAAAGGAAACGCGGAACCCACTGTTAAGCAACCGTCAGTTTGGCTATCAATACTACCGATGCTGCTGCTCGTAGTGTTTCTCGCATTCACCATACGCGCATTTGGCAGCGATGCCCTCAGCGGAGCTAGCCATATCGTACTACTCAGCATCTCGGCATTCTGCGTATTCATAGGAATGGCATTTCTGCATGTACCTTGGGAAAACTTCGAGAAGGAGATAACCAACAACGTCGCAAGCGTATGCAGCGCACTGGTAATTCTTCTGCTTATAGGGGCTTTGGGCAGCGCATGGATGGTCAGTGGCGTAGTGCCTACTCTGATTTATTACGGTGTGCAGATTATAAACCCAGACATTTTCCTGGCCTCGGCTTGCGTGATATGTTCCGTGGTTAGCGTCATGACCGGCAGTTCGTGGACCACAGTGGCTACTATCGGCGTGGCTCTGATGGGCATTGGGCGAGCTTTGGGCTTTGCAGATGGATGGGTTGCGGGAGCTATTATTTCTGGCGCATATTTTGGTGACAAGATTTCGCCTCTTTCCGAGACTACTGTATTGGCATCGAGCAATGTGGACGTTCCACTTTTCAAGCATATCAAGTATATGCTTATAACGACAGTGCCATCCATAACAATAACGGTAATACTTTTCACCATTGCCGGATTCCTTACCCACACAGAAGGCAATCAGAGTATCGAGACTTTCCAAACCGCACTCGAGACACGATTCAACATCACGCCATGGCTTTTGCTTGTGCCAGTGGCGACGGGTGTACTCATTGCGAAACGCACACCGGCTTTTATCACCCTCTTCATATCCGCATTGCTCGCCATCATATTCGGCTGCATATTTCAGCGCGAGGCATTGCTTGAGGTCGACCCGTCTCTTTTCAAGTCAACTCTCAAATGCCTGTATGGTCCGACGGCCTTGCAGACTGACAACGCTATGTTGGCCGACCTTGTGCAGACAAACGGCATGGCAGGCATGATGAGCACCATATGGCTAATTATCTGCGCAATGTGCTTTGGCGGAACAATGGAGGCCGCAGGTTTTGTGGATGGCATCACTCGTGCATTCATCCGATTCATTAAAGGACGCACATCGCTTGTTTTCGCCACGGCCGCCACTGGCGTAATTCAGAATATTGCTATTGCGGATCAGTACCTCAATATCCTGCTCACGGGCAGTATGTTCAAAGATGTGTACGACAAGCGCGGCTACGAACGTCGACTGCTAAGCCGCGCTACAGAGGACAGTGCGACGGTGACTTCCGTGCTCGTACCATGGAACACATGCGGCATGACGCAGAGCACCGTGTTGGGAGTCTCCACCCTAACCTATTTGCCTTATTGCTTCTTCAATATACTGTCGCCAATAATGAGCGTAGTTGTTGCAGCTATTGGGTATAAGATATTCAGGAAAGGGGAGGTGTCGGATAAATAGCCAAGCATCGCATTGCTATGGTTCGGCAACGGAGGTATGAGTCGAAATTATGGCCGTCAAGCAAATCTGCGGATACGCCAAAGCCCCACGTGTGGAGGCTTTGCGGAATGAGACCGCACTACATAAGGTTGTTGTGCAGTTCTGCGGGTGGGGTGTTGGACGGATGGATGAAGTGTGAGGGGGCGGTGCTGTCTTTTTTGACTTCGGGATTTTCTAATTTGCAATTGTCCGATTTTCGGGGAAGGGCTACAATGTTGAACAACGGTTATATTCAAGACATCGTGCATATGACAGGAGCGGAACATCTTTCCATTCCTGCAAAGACGGTATTGCTGGAGAAAGGGAAGGTGGCCGACCGGCTTTACTTGATCCACAAAGGTTGCCTGCGCCTTTATTTCTACAACGAGGGGACCGACATTACGTTTCAGTTCTTCTTCGAGAACAACATTGTAGCCTCTTTCGACAGCATGTATTATCAGCTTCCCAGCAGTTTCTATCTGGAAAGCATTGAACCGACAGAGGTGTCTGTTATAAAGAAAGACGATTTCTACAGACTAATCGAAGAGTCGGTTGAAGCGAGAAAAGTCTATGAGGAGAAACTGATAGAGCGTTTTCATACGTATCAACAGCTGTTCCTTGACCACATAAAAT
>CAVILU010000291.1:0-2790 GCA_963643535.1 bacterium
TATAACGCCATCTCTATCATGGCTCTCCACCCGAACTACATCTCGGTGGGCGAGGTCTACGATTTCTATGGCAAGCGAATGAGTGCCATGGAGCGTGAGAATGGCCTCTATCTCAACGACTCGTCGTTCCTCGACTACAACCGCACTCGTGATTGGAAGGACCGCAACCTCCGCGCTCTCTTTGCCGAGGTGATGCCCGCTGTCCAGAAGGATGCCAAGATTAAGGCCTACCTCAAGGAGAACGAGTCTTGGCTCAAGGACTACGCAGCCTTCGCCACCCTCCGCGATAAATTTGGCACGCCGGATTTCAACCTCTGGCCCGAGATGAGCAAGCATTCGAAAGGCGATGTCGATGCTCTCTTCAGTGCCAAGAACGCCCTCTATTTCGAGGTCATGTATCGCGTCTTCCTCCAGTATCATGCCGAGAGGCAACTCCGCGAGGCTATTGATTATGCCCATTCCAAGGGCATCGCGATCAAGGGCGACCTCCCTATTGGCATCAACCCTCATTCCGTCGAGGCATGGACCGAGCCCGAGCTCTTCGACTTCGGTATGCAGGCCGGTGCTCCGCCAGATTTCTTCTCGCGCGACGGTCAGAACTGGGGCTTCCCGACCTATAAGTGGGACGTAATGAAGAAGGACGGCTTCAAGTGGTGGGGCCGCCGTATGCAGCGCATGCAGATGTTCTTCGACGTCTTCCGCATCGACCATATCCTCGGTTTCTTCCGCATTTGGTCTATTCCCTATCCTTTCCATAGCGGCCTCATGGGTGTCTTCTCGCCCTCGCTGCCCCTTAGTGCCACGGAACTTGCCGAGCGCGGCATCTACTCCAACCCGGCCGACCTCGCTTGGCCTATCGTCTCGGAGGGTTTCTTGCGTTCCAAGTTCTCGGAGTTCACCGACAGCGTGCGCCAGTTCTTCGACCGCACCCCCGATGGCCGTCTCCGCCTCAAGGAGGGTTATTTCGACCCCAAGAAGTTCGATTCGTGGATTGAGAAGGATGTGCATCAGACGGCCCGCGACCGTATGCGTTGCGCCATCAACGACACTCTCCATGAGGTCTTGCTCGTCTCCGTCAAGCCCGGCGAGTGGCAGCCGCGTATCATGCTCGAGGAGACGGATCGCTTCCGTACTCTTGCTCAGAATGAGCGCGATGCGATGATGGCTATCTACAATGATTTCTTCTTCAACCGCCATAATGAGTTCTGGAAGCGTAGTGCCGAGGAGCATCTCGACGCTCTGCTCGGCAAGTGCGATATGCTCGTCTGCGGTGAGGACCTTGGCATGATTCCCGCCTCGGTGCCCATCGTCATGCAGCGCAAGCAGATCCTCTCGCTCGAACTCCAGCGCATGCCCAAGGAGGATTGGCAGCGTTTCGGCACCCCGTCTTATTTCCCCTACCTCTCTGTCTGTGCCACGTCGAGCCACGATATTTCGGGTATCCGCGGCTGGTGGGAGGAGGACCGTGCGGATGTCGATTGGTTCTATCATAATATGATGGGCCGCGGTGGCGAGACACCAAAGGTTGCCGGCCAGGATATCGTATCGGAGATTGTATGCCAGAACCTCAAGTCTCCTTCGATGCTCTGTATCAATCCTATTCAAGACTATGCAGGTATGATGGACAATATGCCGCACCTCCTTCCTTTCGAGGAGCGCATCAATGTCCCCAGCAATGCCGACCAGCATTGGCAATACCGCATTCCCTTCTGTGTCGACGAGCTCTCTACTAAGTACCCTGAGCTCGCACGCAAGGTCGCAGCGGCCGTCGATGCCAGTGGTCGTCAGGTGTAAATTCTTATTCGCCTGTAGGTGATAATGATATAGTGGTCAGCAATGGACGGGCTCCCTTCGTTCCATTGCTGACCACTAGCTATCAATAAGAAGAGCAAAATTCTCTCTCTAAAATATATACGCTTATGAAACAGCATACAGTGAGCGTCTCTACCGCGATAGAGCCGACTTCCGCAGCCCCCGATGACAAGGTGGACGTCCTCCTCACGGCCGCACGCGAAGCAGCGCACCGTGCCTACGCCCCGTACTCCAAGTTCCGCGTTGGTGCCGCCGCCCTCCTCGACAATGGTGAGGTTATCTCAGGCTGCAACCAGGAGAATGCCGCATACCCCTCTGGTCTCTGCGCCGAGCGCACAACGGTTTTCTACGCCAATGCCAAGTACCCCGAAGCCAAGGTGCTCCGCCTCCTCATCTATGCCGAGACGGACAATGGCCCTGTCCTCTCGCCCATAACACCTTGTGGCGCATGCCGTCAGGTGCTCCTTGAGAAGGAGACTACGCAAGGCCTCCCAATGGCGGTGACCCTCGCTGGTGCCAACGACCTATACCATTTGCCCGGCATTGCCAAGGCTCTACTCCCGCTATCTTTTGTGCCGTCGAGCCTCGAAGGCAAGTAAGCTACTCAATGCTCCCCTTGCGGTACCCCAATAGGGCATAAAATATCAATGCGCTCCATCCTGTGGTAGGGTGGGGCGCATTCTTTTTTTTGATTTTACTGAGTACTAAGCTAAGGCTAAGAACAAAGGGCGGGGTGTAAAACGCACAATGCAGAGCACAGAGAACCGAGCGCGGAGTGCAAAAAACAAGCGCAGGTTAAAGAGAGCTAAGCCCAAAAATCCGCAAACTGAGAACAAAGATTGGGAGCAGAACACAGGGAACCAAGTGCAGAAAACAGAGAGCGAGGCTCAGAAATCCGCAGGCAGAGAGCTAAGGACGTGGAACAGAACACAAAGCACAGAGAACAAAGAGCGAGGCTCAGAAATCCGCAGGCAGAGA
>CAVILU010000292.1:0-2787 GCA_963643535.1 bacterium
GGATCGGGGTTGGTGTTCCACGGGAAAGTCTTTGTGCCTGTGCCGAACTGGTCGCCGCCCTCAGCGCAGAGGGTGTGCCACCATGCCATGGCGAACTTGATCCACTCGCTCATCTTCTTGCCCATGACTACGCGGTTAGCGTCGTAGTAACGGAACGCGAACGGATTCTTGCTCTGTGCACCCTCGAACTTGATGACGGGGATGTTTGGGAAATATTCCTTTGCCATTTGTCTGTTGTAAGTTTATGGGATTATGTTATCGGTTTTTATATTTAGTCTCT
Source organism: bacterium (assembly GCA_963643535.1). GTDB lineage: Bacteria > Bacteroidota > Bacteroidia > Bacteroidales > Marinilabiliaceae > W3P20-009. The sequence goes on from CAVILU010000292.1 coordinate 281, forward strand.
TGTATTAGAGATTCTTCTGAAGTCGCTCTTTCCAAGTGCGGTAGGCCGCCTGGTACTCTTCTGTGTGGGCTGCGTCGGGCTCGATTACGGATACGCGCTCGAGTGTTGCGAATGCCTCATCGTGATCCTTATAGATGCCGGCACCAATGCCTGCGCCCTTGGCTGCGCCAACTGAACCATCGGTGTCGTAGAGCTCGATGGTGGCTCCGGATACACTGGCGAGAGTGTTGCGGAAGAGGGGGCTGAGGAACATATTGGCGTTGCCCGCATGAATCTTGTTCACCGTCATGCCCATCTGCTTCATTATCTCGATGCCATACTGGAATGAGAATACGATACCCTCTTGGACGGCACGTGCCAAATGGCTGCGGTCGTGGACATTGAAGTTGATGCCAAGGAACTGACTGCCAATCTCGCGGTTCTCAAGCATACGCTCCGCGCCATTGCCAAAGGGCAGGACTGAGAGACCAGCCGCACCAATAGGAGCCTTTGCTGCAATGTCGTTAATCTCGGCATAGGATACTTCGGGAAGGACGTTGCGCTTGAGCCACGAGTTGAGGATTCCGGTGCCATTGACGCAAAGAAGGATGCCCAGGCGTACGGCCTCCGAAGAGTGGTTGACGTGAGCAAATGTGTTGACGCGTGACAGCGGGTCGTAATTTACCACACCGTTTACGCCATACACGACACCCGAGGTGCCTGCCGTAGATGCAATCTCACCAGGGTTGAATACATTGAGCGAGAGAGCATTGTTTGGCTGGTCGCCAGCTCGGTAGGTTACTGGAGTGCCTTCTGCAAGTCCGAGCTCTGCAGCTGCGGCCTTCGTAAGGCGGCCCTGCTCGCCAAAGGTGGGGCAGATGTCCGCAATGAGGTTGGACGGGATGCCATATTCCTCGAGAAGCATCTTGGCGACGCTCTCTGTGTTGAAGTCCCAAAGAATGCCCTCGGAGAGACCGGATATAGTGGTGCGGATTACGCCTGTCATCTTCATGGCGATATAGTCGCCGGGGAGCATGATCTTATATATCTTGGCGAAGAGCTCAGGCTCGTTATCCTTGACCCACTTGAGCTTGCTGGCCGTGAAGTTGCCGGGCGAGTTGAGCAAGTGGCTGAGGCAGTGCTCATGTCCGATCGTGTCAAACGCCTTTTGGCCAATCTCGACAGCGCGAGAGTCGCACCATATGATTGAGGGACGGAGTACATTCATGTCCTTGTCGACGCAAACGAGTCCGTGCATCTGATACGATATGCCGATGGCTGCTACGTCAGCGGGCTTAGCGTTTGCTGCGGCCATCACGGCAGCTACCGACTGCTTGAGGTAGTCCCACCATGATTGCGGCTCCTGCTCCGCCCAGCCCGGACGAGTTGCCGTAATCTTAGCCTCGCTCTTGGGAAAGAAGGCCGAAGACTCGCATTTTCCGCTCTCTACGTTTACAAGGCTTGCCTTGACGGAAGAACTTCCGACGTCTACTCCTAACAGGTACATCTTATATTTCTGTTTATTAAGGTTCTTGTCTTTTGTATTACAGCGAGTTGCGGACGATCATCTTAGACGGTACGCAAGAGTTGGTATGCTGCTCGTTCATGACGAATTGCGCAGCGAGGTTACCCATCTTGACGAAGTCCGTCGAGAATACCGTAATGCCCTTGTCGATGAATTTCTTCATCGGGGTCTCGTTGTATGATATTACGCCCACATCCTCACCAAGGGCGTAACCCTTCTGACGACATTGCTCCAATATCTTGCCGAGGAGGCGGTCCGAGACTGTGATGTAAGCTGTGCCTGCCTGCACATCCAGCGCGTCCGGGTTGCGCTCTATGCAATGGTCAATCTGATTGACGCGGCAGAAGCGCTCGAAGTTTACGACACTCTGGTATGGGTGGTATGTGTAGTCGGGGTACAGGAAATGGAAAGACTTGTATTTGCTGAACCTGTCGCGCACACTATCGAGACCATTGAAAAGTGCGTTGCCGAAGTCCTGGTATACGACGTTCGAGTAGTCGTTTGTGTAGATGTTCCAGTCGAGTATGAGAAGCCTCTCCCTGGGTATCCTGTTCAGCAGTCGCTCTGTCTCGTCGGAGAGGAAGGGCATAATGATATATTTGCTATATCGCCCGAGGTTGTCCTCTATGAGCTTCTTGAAGAGCTTGGGGTTGTAGTGGTGGAAGTTCACGTCGGCTATGACGTTCTTCGGGAGTGAGTGGAAGAAACTGTCGTAGAGGACCTCCTTATATGCCTTGAATGTATCGAGGAATACGAATACTTTCGTTATATGGTCGGCAATGTAATATCCTTTGCCAGGTTGGCTCATCACCACGCCTTGCTCTCGGAGCAGCGAGTACGCCTTGAACACCGTGTCTCGCGAGAGGTTGAACTGCTCGCACACGAGGCTCACCGATGGGAGGTTCTCGCCTGTCTTCATCCTTCCTTCCGCAATCGCATTCTTGACTGCGTTGGCCAGCATCCTGAACTTGGGCATGCTTGGCTCGCCGTCTAACTTTAGGGT
>CAVILU010000293.1:0-2743 GCA_963643535.1 bacterium
AATTAACAATTAACGGGAACCCCGCGGAGGGGTAACGCTAACTGTGAACTGTGCACTGTGAACTGTGCACTGAAAAGTATGTTAGTCTAAGGACGCAAGCCCGAGGGCAAATAAAAATGCAATTAGGCAATTAACGGGAACCCCGCGGTGGGGTAACGTTAACTGTGAACTGTGCACTGTGAACTGTGCACTGAAAAGGATGTTAGTCTAAGGACGCAAGCCCGAGGGCAAATAAAAATGCAATTAGGCAATTAACGAGCCCCCCTCGGTTGGGTAACGCTAACTGTGAACTGTGCATTGTGAACTGTGAACTGAAAAGGATTGCGCAAAAGCCTTGACAACGTTCTCCACGTCTTCGTCATAAAATCCGACCCCTACGTCAATCTGGTCTGTAAACTCGTGGCCGAATATCGTCTTCCGAAACTTTATCAAGATGCGTCCCTGGTCCTCACGCGCAATCGACCACGTCCTTCTGTCGAGCATCATGACCAGACCTTCGATGAGAACGGTGCTGTCGCTCTTGTTCGCAATGTCTGACTGATTTTCGTTCGGGTACTTCTCTACGGCCAACATGTCCTCCATTTTTATGAATCGCCGCCGCCTTATGAGTCTGTTCTGCTTAGTGTATTCGATACCGTCAGCGTTGATTTTAAGAACCTCGCGTCCGAATACTCGCCAATAAGCCATATCGATATTCCAAATCTCAACCGCTACGAAAAGCACTACTATTATCACCCACTTCAGCACAAATCCTATGTCGAAAGGCGAAGAGAACCTTCCGCAATCCCAATCGAATTGAAATATTGTTTTTACGACAAAAGCTATTGCGAAAGACATAAAGACGAGTGCTAATCCACTCCCCATCCGCATCCTGATACTCCGTTCTATCCTATAATCAGTCATTCCCTTGTAGAGGTCAAAAATGAGGTAAAAAAAACAATCTCCCGCTCAATCGAATTTCATCGGGCGAGAGAGCTGTTCTGTGTGTTTCTATTTGTCAGCCCTATTGGCATTCTTGTATAATTTCGTCGAGAGCCACGTCTACGGGCCACGATATGTTGGTCGTCTCACAAGTGTAGACGGCCGAGTGTAGCATAGTGTCTACGCTGAGGTCGAGCGACGTGAGCATAGGGTTGCCGGCCACGTCGATGTCCCACAGTGTGGCTCCGCATCGTGTGAGATCCAGGCTGCTGATGTTGCAGCGAGAGCATTGGAAGGTGCGGAGATTGTTCGCCCCATATTCCTCATAACTGCCCATGAGAACCTCCTTGAGATTGGAACATGCCATGATTCGCACGTCAGTCAGATGTTTGGCATTGCGGAGGTCGATGCTCTCAATTCCGCACACGTCGAGGTGTACTTCTCGTAAGGCGTCGAACGTGCTGAGGTCGAGGTTCTTCATGTTGACACGCTCGATGCGCATCGTCTGGATGTTAACGAAGCTGCCGAGGCCACTCATGTCCACGGTGTCCGTGCCTGCGTAATTGACCAAGCCCGTAAGGTCGATGCCGGTATACGATGCCGTCTCGTAGCCTTCGAGGATTCCGTCGCCGTTCTTGTCGAAGTTCTTTATGAGGAATTTCTCGAGCGCGGCATCGGTAAAGCCCGCAACGCTGGATATGGTGAGTGTCTTCTCTGCGCTCATCTTGCCGTAGGTCACTTTTATAGTGGCATGCCCATATTTTAGAGCGGTCACCATTCCATTTTGCGTCACCGAGGCTACCGTCGTGTCCGAGGACGACCATACTATTGCGGCATCGGGATATCCCGTGTTGGCTCGCTCGGGATATGCGTGTACGCTCGCCTGTACGCTGTCGCCTGGAGCGAGCTTCTCCGTCTCGACTGTCAGGTATATATGGTCGAGGCGAATGTCACTCTTGTCGCATGCCGCGAAAAGTAAGGCTATAATGCTTGTCGCAAAGGCTATGACTAAGTCCGAGAAATGAAGATTGCGCATGGCTTATGTTTCTTTTACTTCGGAGCCTTGACGTAGAGCACTGCGCCAATGATACCAAAGACGATATTGGGCAACCATACGGCGAGCAGCGGGGGCATATTGCCATTGATGGCAAAAGTCTGGCTCACAGTAAGGAAGAGTATGTATACAAAGCTGAGTACCAAGCCTATGCCTATATATTTACCCATGCCGCCACGTGTCTTGCGCGACGAGAGGCTCACGCCGATGAGCGTCAGGATGAACGAGGCAAAAGGAGTCGCACGACGCTTGTAGAGCTCTATGGCGAACTCTTCGGTGTTTCCTATGTTGCGCTCTTCCAACTCGTTGATATGCTCAGTGAGCTCCGCGGATGTCATCATCTCGTAGCTCTTGCGCTCCTTCTTGAAGTCCGACGGACGGATGTTGATGGTGCTGTCTATGGCCGTGCCGGATGTTATGGTGTGGTGGATGCCGTCCGGCTCAAAGTCCCATTGGCGATAGTCGCGCAGATGCCATTTGTTGCTTATCGAGTCGTAGGTTATGGTGCGGGCGGAGAGTCGGCTCACCATCTTCTTGCCGTCAAATTTCTGTATGTCGAAGCGGTCGCCACTCTCGCGGAATGAGTAGTAACGCCCCATGTAGACATATACGCCCGGAGATATCTGCATGTGCATATCCGACAGGCCTGTCTCTTTCTTACTCTTTACGTATGTGTTCTCGAATTGGATACGTGTGCGGTTTGCCAAGGGGATTACGTAGCTTGCTAAGGCGAAGGTTATGACGGCAATAATGGCCGCTCCTATAAAA
>CAVILU010000294.1:0-2711 GCA_963643535.1 bacterium
ATTATCTTGATTTTAGTATTTACAGAATGAAGAGGAAAGGTATAGCCTACCCCACCCTTTAGTTAATGGATTTGACAGCAATGGAGCCATCTGGAGAGAAAGTCAGTGTCTTGAGACCAATATTGACCGAGCCGCCCCAGTTGGTGAGGTTCTTAAACCTGAAATTGCTCTGCAAAAGGAGCGGACGGTAGGTGGAAATCTTGCGGACAAAATCGGGACCGAGATTTACACGCGCACCCACAAAGTTGAAGGCAATGTCATAGCCCCATAGGCCATACTCCGAGAAGCCAGACAACTTCTTAAGTTTCTGGAAATAAGGCATAAAGGCGATGGGCTCAGTAGAGTATTCGCGGCGATACTTGTTGAGGATATACGCCACTTGTTTGTCGGACTCATCTACAGCGAAAGTGGTGAAGATGCGAGTATTGAGCTTATGGAAAACATCCACCTCGATTGTCTGGAAGGCGAGCCAATCGCTCGTAGCCCACAACTCGATAGACGCAGAGCGTTTCTGGTCAATCACACCTGCAAGCGAGGTAAGCACACTATTTACGCGCGCCTCGTTGTTTGTGGGAATGATAACGACATTGGTCATCTCTTCGCTCATGAGGCTGAGCACGTCCGTGGGATGCGATGTGCTGTAGTTATGCTCAGTATATTTCACTCCGTTCTTCGCAAAGAGGGCCTTGAGGGTCTCCGCCTTCTTTTTGTCAAGAGCCGAACGGGTGTTTGCCGAAATGAGAATAACATTGTAGCCATTGAGCTCCGATGTCATATGTTTGAGAATCTCCTTACCTGTGATTGAGTCTATCACACTGGCTTGGAAGATATATGGGTTGTCGAGGATTGAGCTGTCGCACTGCGCGAACGGGAGGACAACCGGCACTTTGTTTGTGCGCGCGTAGTGCATGACGTCTGCCATCTCGTTCTTATGAGCGGGGCCTATGATAAGATCGGGCTTTGAGGTTGAGCTGTTGAGCTGGTTTATAGCATCGAGACGGTTGTTGGTGTCGAACACCTTAAGGTTGATGTTGGCACCAGCGTTACTAAGGCTGTCGAGGGCAAGGCGTACACCTTCGTAGAACTCGACGTAACGGCGGCTCTTGAAGTTGTATGCATCACGGTTGGTGTTCACGCCACTCGCATGGAGCTCCTTGAGCTCGTTGTACGCACCGAAAGGAAGCATAAGGTAGACATTGAGCTCGGGACTTCCCTCTGCTGCGTAGTCGTAGCCCTCGGAATACTTTTTCTGGACGGTCGAGTCGCCGATATAATCGGGATTCTCAGTGGCGGGAACGGCATCTGCCGAGGCCACAGTGCGGGGAATTCGGATAATCTTGCCCTTCTGGAGGTTGCTGGCAGTGAGGTCGGGATTTGCAGCCATAAGGTCGTCGACAGTCACACCATTCGCCGACGCGATGCTGTAGAGAGTCTCTTTGCGGCCTACCTCATACTCCTCGTAGACAACCTTTTTCTGCTCAGGTTTAGGCACCGCGATCACTTGTCCCACACGGAGCGAGTTCCAATCCACACCCTTATTGACGGCTTGGATTTTCTCCTGCAAGATATTGTACTTGATGCAAAGCTTGTAGAGAGTCTCGCCTTGCGCCATACGGTGGTAGTAGAAAGCATCATCCTCAGACGGTATGCTGGACTGTGGGATTCGTATGGCAGAGCCAACAACGAGTGTCGAGGGGTCGAGAGACTCATTGACATCGATAATTTGCTGGGCCTTGACACCATATTTTACGCCAATGGAGTAGAGCGTCTCGCCCTCGGCAATAATGTGGAGGACGAAGTTAGTATTGGTAGCCGGAACCTTTATAACATCCCCCTCTTTGAGTCCTGCGACAATGGACGGGTTGATCTCAATAAGTTTGGGGAGCGACAGTCCATAACGCTGGGCAATGCTATATGACGTCTCACCCTTTTGAACTGTATAGAGCTGATATTCAAAGGTTGAGGATGACGATTTATCAGTCGCTTTAGTAGATTGCGTGGTAGTCGAGGCTGCAAGTTTGAGAGTCTGGCCTTCGCGGACGCCTGCAGATATTGATGGATTTAGTTCGAGGAGCTTGGCAACAGTCAGTCCATGAGCCGTGGCGATGCTATATGCTGTATCTCCTTTCTTGACTGTATACGTCGGGGAAGAAGAAGTCTTTTTTATAGGGATTTTCACAGTAATACCCTCAACGAGACCCTTTTCACGGACAACAGGATTAGCGGAGATAATATCCTCTTGAGCAACGCCATAGCTGACGCTCAGGCGATAGAGTCCCTCACCTTTTACGACAGTATGGAGCTTATATGCGCGGCCATTCTCAACCACTATCTCCTCCTGCGCAAAGGCTGTAACGGCAGAAACGGCCAAGAGACAGAGAGCGAGGCTAAACTTATGAAAAATTACCATGAAGACTCTTCTTAATGATTTTCAACGGCAAAGATAATACTATTTTTCTCCTTAAAGATGTAAGTAGTCCTTTACGACCCACTCAATGCGATCTTCATCTACCGACGGGCAAACAATATTCGCTTGTTGTTTGACGGCATCGACAGCATTACCCATAGCCACACCAAGACCAGCGTAGCGAAGCATAGCCACGTCGTTGCCGCCATCGCCGAAGGCCATAATCTCAGATGCGTCTGCCCCGATAATCTCGCAAACCCTCTTGATACCCCTCACCTTGCTCTGGCCAATGGGCACGGCATCG
>CAVILU010000295.1:0-2699 GCA_963643535.1 bacterium
GGCTCAAGATCCTGCAACCAGAGAAACTAAAAGACGAGACGTTCGTAAACGAGTTGCGCAGCCTCCAAGCCGACCTGCAGGTTGTGGTGGCCTTCCGTATGTTGCCCGAAATCGTATGGGCTATGCCGCGACTCGGCACTATAAACGTCCATGCGTCGCTCCTCCCCAACTACCGTGGCGCAGCCCCAATTAACTGGGCCATAATCAATGGAGACAAGCAGACCGGCGTATCGACATTCCTGCTAAAGCACGATATTGACACGGGCGACATCATTTTCCAAGAGGCCATAGACATCACTCCCGACGACAACGCCGGCACGGTGCACGATAAACTTATGGAACTCGGTGCGAAACTCGCCGTCAAGACCGTCGACGCCATCGGCAATGGCACTGCCACATTCCATAAGCAGGACGACATTGACCCGTCGACACTCAAGCCGGCTCCAAAAATCTTCAAGGAGGACATGCGCATCGACTGGAATAAGAGTGCGGATGACGTGATAAACCTTATCCGCGGCCTGTCCCCCTACCCTGCCGCCTGGACCTCCATCACGGACATCAAGGGCACAGAATCCACTATCAAAATCTTCAAGGCTCACAAGACGGACAAGCACCTCGCTCCCGGCGAGATAAGCACCGACGGTAAAAAGGAACTGCTCATTGGCACTGGCGACAATGCCATTGCCATTGAAGACCTCCAGCTGAGCGGCAAGAACAGGATGAACACCCAAGCTCTGCTACAGGGTTACCACCCCGACGTAAACATCAAATGCTCTTAGAAGAATGAGCATCAGAAGAACCATATTCGCAGTCTTATGCTGCATCGCCTCGCAAGTGGGCTCACTGGCACAGGGCACAAGTTACTACGAAGACACGCAGTACGACCCTTTCCAGCGAAAGACCTACTTTGTGGGGAAAGACCGTCCGCATACGTCGACACGGTCCTACAACTTAGATGACTTGCGAGAGTTCTTCGACCCCGACTCTGTGATATACAGCGGCATAAACCACTACGTCGACACCCGTTGCAAGTATTTCAACACGTTTTTCAACGACGACTTCCTGGCCTGGCGGTCTAAGGATTCTGCGGTGTACGTGGCCATAAACCCTCTCTGCGATTTTGAGGTCGGCAAAGACAAGTACCAGAATGGCGACAAGGCGACGTGGACCAATTCGCGAGGTCTCTATCTTAATGGCAATCTTGGCCGCAAATTCTGGTTCTACTGCGACTTTACCGAAAATCAAGCGCAATACGCCAGTTACTACAACCACCTCAGCGACTCTCTGAAATCCGTCCCGGGCCTCTCTAAATGGCGAAAGGACAAAGCCGTCTCGACAGGTTGGGATTTCAGCACGGCAAGTGGCTATATAGCATTCCGAGTCGGCAAATATGCGGATTTCCTCATTGGCAAAACCAAGACATTCTACGGCGACGGATATCGCTCGCTACTGCTTTCGGACTTTGCTTGCGCAATGCCGACATTCAGAATGAACTTGACCATACTCCGCGCGAGGTACACCATGATGGTCACGCAACTACGCGCCTCGGGCAACAAGGTGATTAACAATGGAGAGAAGACGAAATATAGCTTTACCCACTTCATCGATTGGAATATGGGCAAGCGTTTCACATTTGGTCTTTTCGAGAATGTGACTCAAGCTTCGTGGAGGAAGGACAGCACGTACCGCGGCGTCGATTGGGAATATCTCAACCCGTTCGTTATCTTCCGGCCGGGAGAGTATAACGCCGGTTCGCCAGACAAGATGCTCATTGGCCTCAATTGCAAATTCATCTGCACCAATCATCTGACGCTCTATGGTCAATTGGTCTTCAATGAATTCCGCCTTAGCGAGCTCTTCTCGGACAAAGGTTGGTATGGCAATAAGTACGCCTTTCAGATTGGAATGAAGTCATACGACATATTCCGCATTAATGGCCTCGACTTCCAATTTGAGTATAACCACATACGTCCGTTTGTCTATTCGCAATACGATGGCCTCGGAACGTATACTCATCAGAGACAATGCATTGCCCACCCACTAGGAGCGAACCTCAAAGAGGGCGTAGCGATACTCAAATACCGCCACGGACGCTTTGCGGCAAAGGCTCAAGCCAACGTCATTGCATATGGCGACGACTGGACGGGGGACAAAACGAGCTATGGACACAATCCGGAACGCAGTTCCAACGCCCGCAGCACGTCATACGGCGTGCATATGTTACAAGGCCTCCGCACCGATGTGCGCTACTTCGACGGCTCGGCATCTTTCATTGTCAACCCTCGCACGATGATGAACGTCACAGCAGGAGCGAGAATCCGCACCCGCAAGAGCGACATGACGGACGAGAGCTCACGAAACTTCTACGTAGCCCTGCGTTGGAGCCTCAAGAGCAAATATTACGACTACTAAGAGACGCTCGGCGAGCACAAACTGAGCGTCATCTCACATAACACACGGAACACTAACCAATAAACACGCCAACAGGCGGGCCCCGGAAACCCACCCAGCGGCATCAAACAGAACTAAGTCAATCAAACGACTGTGGAAACTGAACTTATAAAAGAGATACTAAAGAGGGAGGCCGAGGCCATCCTCAACATCCCAATGACCGACGGCTTTGGCAAATCAGTAGACATCATCTACGAGCATGTACACAACCGCCACGGCAAGATTATCATGAGCGGAATGGGCAAGGC
>CAVILU010000296.1:0-2690 GCA_963643535.1 bacterium
TTCATATACTCCTCTCTATGTAAAATTACCGCACAAGACACAAGACTGCTCTATTTTTACATCGACTCTATTATTAAATTTACTTTCCGACGCTCAGATATTGGTAAATTTTACGTAAATTCGCATAGTAAAATGTTTTTGTAGTGCTATTGGCACTACGTAATTCAAACGCCCGACAAAATGGAAGAGGATTTCAGCGACCCGCGTGCCAGACTCCTGTACATCATCAAGATGACAGGCTTGAATAAACAGGAGTTTGCTAATAAGGTTGACGTTTCGCAAAGCACTATTTCGCAAATTACGTCCACCTCAGCCAAGTCACGCAACTCCAACATTTCTGAGAATGTCGTAAGCAAGGTATTATCCGCATTCCCACAGCTGAACATAAGCTCTGAGTGGCTGCTCACTGGCACTGGACCAATTAATAAAGTGCCTGAGCGCACCGGAGAGCCGTCCCTTTTCGACTTCTCAAACAGCCAACAATCCCAGTCTCCTATTACGACTGGGACAAATACAGGCATTCCAGAAACTACCCCTGCCGCCCCAAACGGAACTAATCCATTGCAGACGCCGACACCCAATTCTAACATCGGGGCAGGAATCCCAAATGGCAGTAATGAAGGCTCACAAATCACAAATCAACAAGACGCCCCCTCGATTGACGCAAACGGTATGATTGATGTTCTTATGGCAGGTAATGCAGATAATGAGCAATCGTCACAAGAAACAAGTAAAACGATAGCAAACGTAAATATGCCAAAAGAGATCACTCCGCCAACGCCAGTCACGCAAGTTAGCGAGGTCCCCCTTAGTAACAATACAGACACTCCATCTGTAAAATCGACACCCGAAGTAGAAAGGGTGATAATTTTCTACTCCGATGGCACTTTTGCCGATTATCGTCCCCGAAAAAGGTAATTCACAAAAGAAAATCAAAAGAGGACTCTTATAGCCCTGTTGAGTTAGCTGAATAAAATTTAGCATCACCTTGCCCTCACACATTGTGTGTAATAGTGGTGCGAAACGTAAAAGGCGCAGTGGTAAATGGTTGTAAAACCGTTTGCTGCCGCGCTTTAATTATTATTACAAAGAGAGGCCACGAAGCGTATGTCTGCGCACCAACGTTACAAACATTTTTAGAAATGCACTGGCGAAACCATCGTAAAAAGCGGGCGGCAATTTCACTAACGAAAAGTAAGGGGTAGCTTTAAAATCACAGGAAAAGCCTATTAATACCTCAAAATTATGCCCCAATTCCCAGTCGGCGGGGCTGAAATAGCTATATTCGCGCAAAGAACAATACTGTATCATTACATGTTGAAGAAATATAAGTCAGACTTGGTTGTCGAGGCCAACAAGAGTGTCGGAAACGGGTTCTTTGAACTCACACTCAAGACCGAGCAAGATGATCTTGTCGTATTGCCTGGCCAATTTGTTGAGGTCAGGATTCCAGGGGCCGAAGGTGTTCTCCTAAGGCGTCCTATCTCAGTCCATGATTTTGACTGCCAAAACGGTACTCTCAAACTCCTTATTCACATTGTCGGAAACGGCACAGATAAACTCTCTACGTGCACCGTAGGCAGCAAAGTCGACGTGGTATTCCCTCTTGGCAATGGTTTTGATTTGGAGACTGCCGGCAAGAGGCCTCTTTTGGTCGGCGGCGGCGTTGGTGTTGCTCCGCTCCTTTATCTTGCAAAAGAGCTCAAAAAGAAGGGCGCAGAACCAGTATTTCTCCTTGGTGCCAGAACTGCCGATGGTCTTCTCAAACGAGAAGAATACGAAAATATCTGCAGGGTTGATGTCGCAACCGAGGACGGTTCGGACGGCACTAAAGGTTTCGTTACTGACCATGCCGACCTTAGCGAGCCAGAGATAGTAAAGTTTACTTCGGTTTTACAGTGTGGCCCCACTCCTATGATGAAGGCTGTGGCTGCGAAGTGTAAAGCCGCCAATGTAAAGTGCTATGCTTCGCTTGAAAATATGATGGCATGTGGCTTCGGCGTATGCCTTTGTTGTGTAAATGAGACTGTAAATGGAATGAAGCGTGTATGCGCTGATGGTCCGGTATTTAATGTAAACGATCTGAAATGGTAAATACCACAGTAAACCTTGGCAATGGCCTGGTTTTGAAAAATCCTGTGCTTACAGCATCTGGCACATTTGGATACGGTGTCGAGTACGATGACTTTTTTGATGTCTCCTCTCTTGGCGGCTTCATTGTTAAGGGTACCACGCTAAATCCCCGTGAGGGCAATCCATATCCTCGTCTTGCTGAGACTCCAAGTGGCATGCTCAATGCTGTAGGTCTGCAAAACAAGGGTGTCGAATACTTCTGTGAGCATATTTACCCGATGCTCACGAAATATACCAATAACCCGATCGTAAACGTTTCTGGTTCCACAATAGAGGACTATGTAGAGACGGCAAGACGCATCAACGACTTAGACAAGATCCCGGCTATCGAGCTCAACATCTCATGCCCCAATGTAAAACATGGAGGTATGGCCTTTGGCACTGACTGCACACAAGCCGGCAAAGTCGTCGCGGCTGTCAGAGAGGTTTACAAGAAGCACCTGATGGTAAAACTCACTCCCAACGTAACGGATATTACGGCCATAGCCAAAGCTGTGGAAGGCGCTGGCGCAGACTCTGTCTCCCTCATCAATACAATGCTCGGAATGGCAATCGAT
>CAVILU010000297.1:0-2036 GCA_963643535.1 bacterium
AGGGAATATTGTAGTCGCCAATCTTGATGACAATGCGCACGTCGAACCAATCGATTGACGAATCCACTTCGGATTGCATTGACCAATCACCCGAGAAATATGAGCGTTCGCTATTCTCGATAGAGACATGGATACAATACTCGTCTAGCATAGCGCGCTCACTGTAGGTCCACTTAACGAGCTCCGCCGCACTAGGGACTCCATCGAGAGTAAAAAGTTCTCCCATAGGCTTGAGCCCCATGTCATTGACAAGCAGGTCGGCAATCTTCGTCTCCTCGTTGAAATTGCGCATGAGGACATCAAAAGAGTAACCAGACGTCTCGGAGTGATTCATTTTAACGGGCCTACGCTTATCCGTAAAATCGCATTCGACATCACTCCCTACGAAATCAGGATAGACGAAAATGAGCTGAAACGCAGAGCCAAAAATAGAGTCGATAGAGCGCAGTTCGATGCGCGGAGTAGACCTGGACTTACGTATATCGAAGCCATAGGCTGATACTTGATATTTTTCCAGATTAGGCTTAACGACCTTCTCCATATACATGCTGACGAACTTTTGTTCGACAACGATGCGCGGTTTCGCCCCGAAGGGTTTGAATTTGGAGAATGGAATGTCCGGAACGGAATATATCGAATTGCCAGAAGCGAAGACAGCAGGGGACGACGTCAGCTCCTCGACGTTCGTGTTGAAGAGAGCTACATCCGTAACGCCATCAGAAACTTTGAGCGTATAGAGTAATGTGCCGTCGGCAGTTAGAGTAAAGAAAAAGCGTGGTCGACATTTAAAGACGGGCGCCAGATCCAGATTGTCGTTGATGTTGATTGTTTGGTAACGTTCGCTTTTTCTGTAAATTTTAAGGTTAGCTTTTGCGATTAAAGGGATGGCTGCGCAGATACGCTTATCTATGTAGGGGCGAATACTTTGTTTGAGCAAATCTTCCGTCAGAGAGTTCCAAAAAGTCTTTTGCGTCTTACCTCGCGAAAACACCTTCACTATTTGGTTTTCAGAGATTTCATCAAGAAGTTGCACTATCTCACGGACTTCCGACGTCACATCCTCATTTTCCAAAACCAACGAAGACACATGGCCTTCGACATCGAGGACATATTCAGAAGACCGCCTGACATTGTAGGCCACAAGTAAGTTGCCGACAAAACGATGACGGACAACAGCAAGAGCTAAATCTTTCAAAAAGAATACGGTGGATTGGTTAAGCCCAAAGTATCAAAGTTTCTCGAAACTCCAGCCTTCGGAAGAGAGCCATTTAATAGTATTTTCGAGGGCGAACCTCATGCGTTCACCGGCCTTAATGGAGTCGTGGAAGACAATGATAGAACCGCACCGGACAAAATCTTTGACATTTGCGAAAACTTGCTCGGGCGTGAGGCGATTATCATAGTCTTTGGGCATGACATCCCAAAAAACAACGTTTCTGAAAACATGACTAAAAAGCGATCCGCCGTTGGGGGTCGTAAGTCTATGCGTCAGCCAAGGCGTAACATGGCCATGAGGGGCGCGGAAGAAATCGGCCTTACCGTCCTCAACACGGTCACATTCAGCAATATTGCCGCAATAATCAGCTAGAGATATACCACGGCGGAAATATGGGATATGGTTGAACGTGTGGTTGCCAATTGTATGACCTTCGGAAACGACACGGTTGAAGAGCTCGGGATGCTTTCGGACATTATCGCCCACGCAAAAGAAAGTTGCCTTAATACCATACTCATTAAGCAAATCGAGCACCCAAGGTGTTTGCTCGGGCACGGGGCCATCGTCAAAAGTAAGGTAGACGACTTTACGTCCCTTGTCACCTCGCCACAAAGAGCCAGGGAACAGGATTCGCACAAAAGAGGGGGGCTGAATTACCCAATTTAGTCTCATAAAGCAATATCAATCAAAAAAGAGGCGGCGCCAAAAGGCACGCCTCTTCTTATAAAGTTGTCAAATAGAGATTAACGGACAATGAGACGTTCGCCAATCCTCAGCATCTTCTTTTGGCTGATGCCATTGAGCTTACAAATGGCAGAGA
>CAVILU010000297.1:2046-2667 GCA_963643535.1 bacterium
GACTGTGGTACCATATTTGTGAGCGAGCCCACCGAGAGTGTCACCAGAGCGGATTACATGGATCTTGCGTTTAGAAGCGTCCGCGCTCTCCTTCTCGGTCTGACCATAGTGAGAATAGATGCTGAAATAGTGCTTCTTGACAAGGAACTTCTCGTCACGCAGTTTACCTTCCGAGAAATCTATAAGACGCTCAGGATCGAAAGCCTGGCCCATAAAACGGGTCTCGAAGTGAAGATGGGGGCCCGTGCTGCGACCTGTGCTGCCACCGTAACCGATGATATCGCCAGCCTTGACAATGTCATTCTCGACCACAGCATGTTTGCTTAGGTGGCCATAATAGGTCTCAAGGCCATTGGAATGGCGGATAACGACGAGATTCCCGTAACCACCAGACTGGCGTGTAGTCTTGACTATTCGGACTTTGCCATCGAAAGCGGCATAGACAGGGTCGCCGACTTTGAGAGGTATATCGGTACCCTTATGAGGGCGACGACGACGGAATGCATACTTTGACCTGACATTGCCGACAACAGGGCAGCAGAACTGTGAAACAGAATCCGCAAGAGTCAGAAGCATCTCGTCGGGGATCTCATCCATGCTGAGACCTTTGTACGCGTGGAT
>CAVILU010000298.1:0-2664 GCA_963643535.1 bacterium
GGAGGGTGGCGAGAGCCTCGTGCGCTATCGCGCAATTGACAAATGATGGGCAATTCTCTCAATTGACAATTCTCGCAATTGACAATTGACAATTACTGGCACCCCCATTTCAATTGACAATTGACAAATAACAATTGACAATTACGGGGCACCACCACGTGCGGGGTAATGCGAACTGTTAACTGCGAACTGTTAACTGAAAACGCCCGGGGCTCGCGCCGCCGGGCTGACTTACAACGCCAGCTTCGCATCGCACGGTTCTAAGCTAAACGCTAAGAACTCGTAGTGCCGTTGGGGCTCCATTGGCCTATACAATTGACAATTGGTAAATAACAAATAACAATTACGGGCCCCACCACGCAGGGGGTAACGCAAAACTGTGCACTGTGCATTGTGCACTGTGAACTGGAAATGGGGTAACGCGAACTGTTAACTGCTAACTGTTAACTGTTAACTGAAAGGGGGGTAACCGTTATTGTCAATTGTCAACTGTCAATTAGAGAATTGCCAAGCCAGTCCCACCTGGAAAGTGATGCCGTCGGTGAGAGGGCTGTTGAGGTAGTAGTATTTGGGGGTGTAGTTGAAGAGGTTGTCTAGGGCGGTGGTCACCTTGAGGCTCTTCTTGATGTTCTGGACAAGGGATAGCTTCCAGATGGTGTAGGCGGGGTAGGAGACCGTAACGGTGCCTTCGGAGACGGCGTAGTAGTTCTTGTACTCGACGTTCTCGACACCCGAGAGGAAGCGGCCGCTGAGGCCAAGGCTGAGGCCGTAGTTCTTGGTGAAGTCGTGGTCGTAGTCGAGGCGGACGTTGAGGGTGTGCTCGCGGGCGGGGATATACTGGTTGTTGACGGTGTTGCCGTCCTTATCCTTGGGGAGCTGCTCCTTGGCGTAGGCATAGGTGAGGCGGGCGGAGAGGCCATTGTCCCAGCGGGCGTTGACTCCGAGTTCGCCGCCGAAGATGTTGTAGGCCGAGAGGTTGGCGTAGGGGAGGTAGGGCACCTTGTCGGCCGAGGTCTTGTAGTAGGGGGCGGAGCTGGAGATCTTGTCCTTCACCTTGTTGTAGTAGGCCGAGAGGGTCACGTTGTAGTGTCCCTTGGTATATTCGGCGGAGATATTGAAGTTGTTGCTAATCTCGGACTTGAGGTCGGGGTTGCCCTCGACGATCCATATCCCGGCCATATCGAAATTATAATATTTCTCCTTGAGCGTCGGGGCGCGGAAACCCATGCCATAGCCTGCACGGAGCGAGAGGCGTCGGTTGGGCTTGAGGCAGAGATTGAGTTTGGGCGTCACGTGGGATACGCTGCCGTCGGAGAAATAGTCGTAGCGGACGGCACCCACGGCCTCGAAGATGTCGGTCACCTGGCAGTCATATTGCGCGAAGACGTCCCACGAGTCTTGCTCACGGGTGTTGCCGTCGAGGTTGGTATTGTAGAGGTAGTCGTGCATATAGTCGGCTCCGATGGTCAGGGCGTCGCCGCGGGAGAAGGTGTGGGAGTAGAGCGCGCGGAGGACGTTCTGGACGTTGCTGTAGTCGCGGATGTCGAGGTCGCGGAGCTCCTGGTAGTCGGACTTGTCGTACTGGTCGAAGGAGTAGTTGACTTGCAGGAAGTTATGGATGTCGATATCCCAGTTGAGGCGCAGGCCGCCCGAGAAGTCGCGATATCGCTCGGGGATGTCCTCGGTGCGTACGGTCTCGCGGAAGAAGTAGCCGGCGCGGGCCGTGATGTTGAGGGCCTCGGTGGGGCTCCACTTGAGTTGGTCCTTGACGTTGAGGGTCTTGTCGCCGTAGATGGTGGAGATGACTCGGGTCACGGGGTTGGCTGCGCTGTGTACGTCGTAGTTGTCGCGGCTGGTGTAGTTGCCCATGAGGGTATTGGAGACGTATTTGCGGTTTACTCCGAAGGTGGCGCCGTAGCGTTGTTCGTTGTGCTTGGCGTAGCGGGCGTTGAGGCCAATGGTCCATGGGTCAGAGGCCTGACGGGTGATGATGTTTATCACGCCGCCCGTGGCGTTGCTGCCGTAGAGAGCCGAGGCCGCGCCTTTGACTATCTCGATGCGCTCGACATTGTCCATATTGAGGCGGGTGAAGTCGACGTCGTCCATGGTTTCGCCCGCGAGTCGCTCACCGTCCACAAGGAAGAGGACACCCTGGCCGCCGAAGCCCGAGAAGTTGAGGTGCGTCTGCTGGTTCATGGCGTAGGAGAACTCTATGCCCGGGAGCTCCTGCTGCAGGAGGTCCTGGACGTTGGTGGCGTCTACTCGGGCGAGGCTCTTCTGGGTTATGACGCGAGTCTGTATGGGCGTGTCTTTGAGGAACTTGGGAGTGCGCGTGCCTGTCACCACCACTTCGTCGAGGTCGAACTGGCGGGCTATGGAGTCGAGGTACGCGTCGGTAAAGACGGACTGGGCAGAGGCCGTCAGGGCGGGGAGGAGTAAGAGTAATATTGATAATGCTTTTCGGCTCATGGATACTGATTTTTCAGTTAACAGTTAGCAGTTAACAGTTAGCAGTTAACAGTTAGCAGTTAGCAGTTAACAGTTAGCAGTTAGCAGTTAACAGTTAGCAGTTAGCAGTTAACAGTTAGCAGTTAGCAGTTAACAGTTAGCAGTTAGCAGTTAACAGTTAGCAGTTAGCAGTTAACAGTTAGCAGTTAGCAGTTA
>CAVILU010000299.1:0-2649 GCA_963643535.1 bacterium
GAGTTGCACCGAGTGGTAACTGTTTGAGCCGTTAAGCCCTTAAACTTTAAAGCAAAATTAAGCCCCGCCAAGACCTTGTGGCCTTTGGCGGGGCTGAAATGATTTATCTAACAAGTGCTTGACTCGTTCTCTTTACTTTTTGACAGTAGAGAAAGCGTAGACGCAAGTGTGCTTATAAGTCTCACCCGGGTTGAGGCGGGTTGAGGGGAAGCTCTCGACGTTAGGAGAGTTGGGGAAATGCTGAGTCTCGAGGCAGAGGGCGGAACGGAAGGGATATTTGTGGCCGCACTTGCCGGTCTGGGTGGAGTTGATGAAGTTGCCAGCGTAGAACTGTACGCCCGGCTCGGTTGTGAGGACGGTCATGACGCGGCCGCTCTGTGGGTCGGTGACGATGGCTGCCTTGCGGAGGCCGGAGATGGAGTCGGTTTCGCTGTTGAGGACGAAGTTGTGGTCGTAGCCATTGCCAAGCTTAATCTGAGCGTGTTCGCTTGCGAGGCTGTCGCCAATTACGCGGCCCTCGCGGAAGTCGAATGGAGTACCCTCGACTGGCATGAGCTCACCGGTGGGGATGAGGGTGCCGTCAACAGGAGTGATGGCATCAGCGAAAATCTGGATGGTCTCGTCGTTGATGGTGGTGTCGGCCTCACCTGCAAGGTTGAAGAAGCTGTGGTTGGTGAGGTTTACGACTGTTGGCTTGTCGGTAGTTGCCTCATACTCAATCTTGATGGCGTTGCAGGGTGTGAGAGTGTAGGTGACCTTGACGTTGAGGTTGCCGGGGTAGCCCATCTCGCCGTCGGGCGATACGCGGCTAAAGGTGATGGCGGAGTCGCCTTTCTGCTCGGCTGCAAAAACTTGGCTGTAGAAGCCGCGGTTGCCGCCGTGGAGGCAGTTGCCGTTCTCATTTTGGCAGAGCTGATACTCAGTGCCGTCGATGCTGAACTTGCCGCCTGCGATGCGATTGCCGTAGCGGCCAATGGTAGCACCGAAGAAAGGCTCGCCCTTGCCGGTGGCGTTGTCACACTCCGCATACTCTGCCGCTGTGGCATAGCCGAAGACTACGTCGCCAATCTTGCCATCGGCATCGGGCACGCAGAGGGTCACCATCTTGGCACCGAGGTTGGTGAACTGAGCCACGCAGCCATTGGCGTTCTTGAGGGTGAAGAGCTTAATCTCCTGACTGTCTACTACGGCAGTGCCGAACTTCTTGGGGCAGAGGCCTGGATTGTCGCACTTGGGCTCCTGCGCAGGCTGCTGGCAAGCCACGAGGGCTGCTGCCGCCGATGCGAGGACTAAGAACTTGTTTTTCATTTTGTTTTTTATGTTTTTGGTGATAAAAAACAGGGTGGGGAAGGATATTGTTTTTCTCCTTCCGCCACCCTTATAATCTGTTTTTACTTCTTGTTGGCTACGGCAGCTTTCTCAATTTCGAGGCCAGCCTTGTAGTTCTCAATGTAAGCATTGAATCCCTCGACATCCTCAGCCGTGGGAGCGATTTCAGTACCCGTGTTGCCAGCGAATACCTTCTCATCGAGCCAGTCGGCAAGGTTCTTCTTCTCGGCGTTGTTGACGACGTAGGAAGCCAAGAGCGCGATGCCCCATGCGCCACCCTCGCCAGCGGTCTCCATAACGGAGATGGGCGAATTGAGAGCTGCGGCAAGAACTCGCTGACCTACACCCTTGGTGCGGAAAAGTCCGCCATGGCCAGTGATGCGGTCAATCTTGATCTTCTCCTCCTTGAGGAGGATGTCGTTGCCAATCTTGAGGACGCCAATGGCACCATAGAGGTGTACGCGGATGAAGTTGGCAAGTGTGAACTTGTCATTGGCCGAGCGTACGAACATTGGGCGACCATCTGCAAGACCCGTAACGGGTTCACCGGAGACGTAGTTATAGGAGAGGAGGCCACCGCAATCGGCATTGCCTGTGAGTGCGTTGTTGTAGAGCTTGCCGTAGAGCTCGTCCATATCGACCTTCTGACCCATAAGCTCAAGAGCCTCGCGGAAGAGACCTACCCATGCGTTGAGGTCTGATGTGCAGTTGTTGCAGTGGACCATAGCAACGAGTGAACCATCGGGAGTGGTGACCATGTCGATGGCCTCATAGGGCTTAGAGAGCTCCTTTTCGAGGACAATCATGGAGAAGGAAGATGTGCCGGCGGAGACGTTGCCCGTGCGCTGTTTGACAGCGTTGGTGGCAGCCATGCCAGTGCCTGCATCACCCTCAGGAGGACAGAGGGGTGCACCAGCCTTAAGGTGACCAGAGACATCGAGACGCTTAGCACCCTCGGCAGTAAGCGTGCCGGCATTCTCGCCAGCTACGAGTACCTTGGGGAAAATGTCGAGGAGCTTCCAACCGTAGCCACGGGGCTCGATGAGTTTGTTGAACTTCTCGACCATTGTGGCGTTGTAAGTCTTGGTCTCGGGGTCAACGGGAATCATACCAGAGGCGTCGCCAACACCGATGACCTTCTCGCCAGTGAGCTGCCAATGCACATAGCCCGCGAGGGTGGTCTGGAACTTGATATCCTTTACGTGCGCGTCATTGTCGAGGATGCACTGGTAGAGATGGGAAATGCTCCAGCGGAGTGGAATGTTGTATACGAAGAGTTTGGAGAGCTCGGCTGCGGCCTTGCCGGTATTGGTGTTGCGC
>CAVILU010000300.1:0-2646 GCA_963643535.1 bacterium
GAAGAGGAGCGAGAAGACGTAAGCCAAAACAGGCGAGCCAGCAAAGACTTGTTGGAACACATTAGGCAACGTGATAAAGACAAGCGAAGGCCCCGCGTCGGGAGACAGTCCAGCCACACTATATACAGCGGGGAAAATAATAAGACCGGACATAATAGCCACAAGCGTATCGATGGAGGCTACCGACAGAGAATCTTTGATAAGATTGACATCCTTTCGGAAATAGCATCCATATGTACACAGGCAACAAATACCGACAGAGAGCGAAAAGAATGATTGCCCCATGGCGGAAAGTACAGTAGAGCCATCGACCTTAGAAAAATCGGGATGGAAAAGGAAGGATAGGCCTCGCTCTGCACCAGGTAAAGAAAGAGAGCAGAAAACAAGAATAAGTATGCAGACAAAGAGCACTGGCATCATAATACGCGAAGCCCTTTCGATGCCCTTCTGCACACCACAAGCCACAATTGCGCAAGTGCCAGCGAGAATAAGGAAAAGATAAAAAATAGGCTTAAACGGGCTGGAGGAGAAAGCCACGAAATCCGAAGTAAACTGTTCTGCTGTCTTGCCCTCAAAATTATTAGCGAGAGACTGGAAAAGGAACTCAAGAGTCCAGCCTGCGACAACAGCGTAATAACTCAAAACGAGAATACCGGCGACGACAGGTAACCAGCCCATGAGGGACCAGCGGCGACTACCTCCGCTCATTTTGGCAAAAGAATCCGCGACATTATCACCGCCATTGCGTCCGATGGCGAGCTCTGTGATCATCACCGGGACCCCAAGGATGAGCATAAATATCACATAGATTAGAATAAATGCCGCACCTCCGTGCTCACCAGCCTCCGTAGGGAACCTCCAAACATTGCCAAGACCGACGGCTGAACCAGCAGCGGCCAAAATGGCTCCAAGTTTGCTGCCAAAACTCGTATTATTCTCTTTCATATGTTATAATTCATTCGACTTGTGAATATACGCAACTTCGGCGATAAATAGCCACCCGCGTATTCTTTTTATCGTCATGCGCTAAGAATTTCTTCTAATTCGGCATCAGAAGGGATTGCGTCATGCGAAGTTGTCACTTCAGATGTTTGGACGACATTTGCAGCAAGCTGAAGTTTGCGCGCCTGCATCTCATCAATCTTTTGTTCAATGGTATCTTGGGAAATGAAACGTAGAACCGTAACATTTACCTTCTGACCCATACGGTGGGCACGGCCGTACGCCTGGCGCTCAGCAGCAGGATTCCACCATGGGTTGAGCATCAGGACATAGTCGGCGCACGTAAGATTTAGACCCACGCCACCAACCTTGAGAGACATGAGAAGCACGTGGGTAGAAGGATCGGCAGAGAAGGATTTGATTACAGAATCTCTGTCTTTTGTTGAACCGACAAGGATATTATACTTAATCCCGGCATCGTCTAGATTTTGCGCAATGAGATTCAGGTCCCTCACGAAAGAAGAGAAAACAAGCATCTTATGGCCAGACTTGACGATATTAGAAATCGAGTCGAGGACAACGGTAGTCTTACCTGAGCCGCCCACGTAGTCGTCGGAACATAGAGCAGGATGATTTGCAATAAGTCTCAGACGAGTAAGGGCTTGGAGGATTAGGAAGCGACGTTTTTGAGTGTCCGCATTAGGGTCTAAGAGGATATTCCTGCAAGCCGACTTCTCGCGCTCATAGAGATCACTTTGCTCGTCCGTCATCGCACAAGGGATAGTCTGTATTGTGAGAGGCGGGAGGTCGTTCAGGACTTGCTCTTTTGTACGCCTAAGGATGTAAGGGTGCGTTATGTTGCGAAGGCGTTGCACGAGAGAGTCATCCGCATTATTCTCTATCGGGCGTCTGAAACATTGTTCAAAGAAAGTGCGCGAGCCAAGAAGGTTTGGGTTCACGAGATTCATTTGCGCCCAAAGATCCGTTAGATTGTTCTCTATCGGTGTTCCGGAGAGATTGAAATGCCTCGAAGCCTTAAGGCGTTTGAGAGCGGAATAGACCTTTGAGGATGGATTTTTTGCCAAATGGCTTTCATCTAGGACGATTGCCTCAAAATCTACTTGACTTAACGCATTGGCGTAAGAACGCGCCATACCGTAGGTTGTAAGGACGACGTGGTATTGGCCAAGGACAATTGGCAGTGTTTGTCCTGAAATTGCATTTCGCCCTGTATATGTGTAGACAGACAGTTGCGGAGCAAATTTTGCAAGCTCATTTTTCCAATTGAATATGAGCGAAACAGGCATGACCACGAGAGAAGGGCGGACGCCAGTATCGTTGCGCAAGAAAACACCGTCGGAGGAATTGGCGGGGACTTCGTAAAGAGAGGCGAGCATAGTTATGACTTGCAGAGTCTTACCAAGACCCATGTCATCTGCTAGAATTCCACCATAACCACTATTTGATATGGCAAGCATCCATCGAACTCCAAATTCCTGATAGGGACGCAATTGTGCTGTGACGTATTGGGAAATGTCTTTGGCGTGGGAAATGGAAGCATCGACATCTGGCTGTTGCTCATACTGCTTACCATTCGCCATCTGAAGGAAATCTGGCAGCAATTCGGCGCATGCCTTATCAATCCTCATTGCAGAATCCGACTCATCGCCAGCACTCACAAAGGGAATGATGCCACTCCACTGC
>CAVILU010000301.1:0-2632 GCA_963643535.1 bacterium
TTGACATTTATAACCCATTCAGTCTGATATACGCACTCGATAAAAAAGAAATATCTGGCTATTGGGCTTCGTCTGGGGCCAGCACGTTGATTGCCAAGTTTGTAAAGGATCCCGAAATCCGATTGAGGGAATTTGACGGTTGCCGAATAAGTGCCGATACTATTGAGACGTCAGATGTCTCAAACGGAGGCCCAGAGCTGTTTCTTTATCAATCTGGCTACCTGACAATTAAAAGCGTCAGAAACGGAGTCTATACTCTCGGTTTCCCAAACAAAGAGGTTCGTCAAGCTCTCTATAAGACAGTGTTGCCAATCTTGTCGATACGTGTCGAGAACAACACGCAGACTGCGCAAGGCATACTCCAAAGTGACCTTATGGACGGCATCCTTCCCGAGGCCATGGATGCCTTGAAGGCTCTCATTGCCGACGTGCCCTACAGCAACAAGAAGTTGGCCTCCATGCACATGGAGGAGCGCTACCGCTTGGTCATCAGCACGATACTCAACGCCATTGGCCTTAACGTCGAGGTCGAACGTATGCTCTCGACAGGGCGAATTGACGTTGTGGCAAGCACCGCACAATTCACCTATGTTATAGAGCTAAAACTCCAACAAAATGGAGGTTTGGAGGCCGCCACAAAGCAGATTAAGGACAATAACTACCTTGAACCATTCCGCGGCACCGGACGAAAAGTCATCGGCCTCGCCATTGAACTGGACGACCTCGGCAAGGGTATGACGGGATGGAAGGAAGTTTGCTGATACAGCCGCAATAGGCAAATATCGGCTCATGCGATATTATCCGCGGTCAAACAGGATCAAAGTCCCAGCTGGTCTGTTTGACACGGAAGCGGAATAACATTGAGCGCAAACTTCAGATAAACAATTTTACTATGGTAATACAATACCCTATTCTGAATGTCTCATTGAGTTCTGTGACTTATAAGCATTTAGAATACATCCACATCGGTGACTTGTGGGACTACTCAAGCGACAGTAGGATCTTCAACGAATACTACTTGAATCAGAAATTTGCAGACCAGACAGGACGCGTGTTCAAAATAATTGGCAAACAGGAGCCGTCAAGTTTCTTAAACCGGGTGCTACATTGGGGCAAAGAGGAGCTAGTGTTCGAGGAGACAGGAGAAACTATAGACTTCTCAAGGCTAAAAGAATTTGTTATCAACCGATACCAATCACTAGATGATGATTTCGCAAGGCCAATTCTGCTAGGATTGGTTGAAAAGGCCAATAACTTTGAGGACTTGATTGGATAAATGCAAAATTCTTAGATACAAGTCCGCCCCCCCACCATTACATAAATGGAAGGATTAGGACAGAGCCCACTACTTCTTAATTTTCAGATCAGACAGTCGGTAGCGTTTGCAATAGAAAGCACTGAGATCCACTGGGATGCGGCAACCTGGGATGCGGCCGTTATCAGCAAACTGCCAGATGTCGGCCTTCTCTGGTTTTGTAGTCGATACATAGCGCGCAATCCAAAGAGGATAGTTCGGGAAATGCTTCTCGACATCTATGACGTTGCTGAAGTTATATGAGCAATAGATAATTGGCTTCGTGCCGTATTTCTTCTCAAAGAGCGCAGCAATCTTCTTTATTTGCTTGCGCACGTCGTCTCTCTTGACTCCCTTGAAATATGGGTCCTCAAGGTCGATTACGGGAGCGAGGTCTCCCTTCTCAAGGTAGCAGTTGTCAAAGAAGTTCTTGGCCTGCTGATTGGCATCGGCCATAGTCATCACGTGATAGGCTCCGACGGGAATGCCTGCCTTGCGAGCCCCCTCGACGTTTCGCTTGGCGTAACTATCCGTGATATCGGAGCCCTCTGTGGCCTTGACGAAAGCAAAACCTATTGAGACACTTGCCGTTGTGGCATCCTTCTCCTGGATTCGGGTATCCTTGTGATAAGGGATTTGCCCAACTTCGTCCCAATTGATGTGACCGAGGTAGTGGCTCACGTCTATGCCATAGCCATTGGTGGCGCTGGGCATCTTGGGATGGGTAAAATACATGCGGTAGGCCGCTGTATAATAAGGGATATGGTCCTTGCCGAACTGCTTACCGGTCTCAGTATAGAAAAGGAAATAGAAGGCTGCCGCGCCAGCCACGCATAGCAGGATGAAGACGACAAGCAGCGACTTGAGGCAGACGGACAAAGTCCTCTTATATGATTTATTTCCAGATGATTTACGCTCAGAAGAACGGGTCATAGAGTTAGAATTTGAGGGCAAAGATAGGGAAATACGTGCGATATTTTATAAATTTGTTCTTTCTATGTAGTTAAGAAGGTATTATAGCATGCTAAACGTAGTCCTGATAGTTGTCGGTCTCGCCCTTGTCATCTGGGGTGCGGACATTATGACCAAAGGTGCCGTGGGTGTCGCCAACAAGCTTGGCGTGCCGCAAATTGTCATCGGCCTCACCATCGTAGCCATGGGCACATCAGCCCCCGAACTTTTCGTAAGTCTCATGTCGGCTTTCAGTGGAAGTTCGGATTTGGCAGTGGGCAACATACTCGGCAGCAACATCTTCAACACTCTGGCTATCGTTGGCGCATCAGCACTTGCCGCCCCGCTGCTTCTTACCCGGAATACCATTCGCAAGGATTTGCCGAT
>CAVILU010000302.1:0-1851 GCA_963643535.1 bacterium
GTGTACATCATGTTGCGTAGTTCGGACTCGTCCATCGGTGAGCAAAGGGTTAGATTGGGAATAGTGCGTAACGATGCTATGTCAAATACTCCGTGGTGAGTAGGGCCGTCTTCACCCACAAGTCCGGCCCGATCAAGACAGATGACTACTTTTAGTTTGCTTATGGCAACATCGTGTATGATGTTGTCATAAGCTCGTTGGGCAAATGAAGAGTAAATATTACAGAAAGGAATGAGACCGTCTTTTGCCATGCCTGCAGAAAAAGTTACTGCATGACCTTCTGCGATGCCGACATCGAAAACCCTATTGGGCATGCGCTTCATCATTATGTCCATGGAACAACCTGTTGGCATAGCAGGCGTTACACCTACGATGCGGTTGTTGGCTTCGGCAAGTTCTAAAAGCGTTTCTCCAAATACGGTTTGGAACTTGGGCGGCTCGTTGTTCCTTTTGGGCTTTGAGATAATTTTGCCTGTTTCTAAATCGAATTTTCCTGGGGCATGCCAGCGGGTGGCATTTTTTTCAGCGGCTTCGTAGCCTTTGCCTTTGGTGGTATGAATATGGAGAATTTTTGGCCCCTCCATATCTTTAATTCGCTTTAAAGTGTCGACCAATTCCACCACGTTGTGACCATCAGCGGGACCAAAGTATCTGATATTAAGTCCTTCAAATATATTCTGTTGTTTTGTAATAAGTGACTTTAAAGAGTTGTTGAACCGAAGAATAGCATTCTTGCCACGCTCGTTCATTAGTCCGAACGCAAAGAATTTTTTTGCAGTTTTAAAACGAAAACGATTATAAAAGTTGCTTGTCTGCAGTTTCAGAAGATATTGCTTCATGCCTCCGACACTACGGTCAATGCTCATATTGTTGTCGTTGAGTACTATGAGAAGATTATTTGGAGTAGACGAGACGTTGTTTAGTCCCTCGAAAGCAAGACCTCCACTCATTGCACCATCGCCTATTAGTGTAACTACCTTTCGGCCAGTATTACCCTGGAGCCGAGCTGCAATGTCCATACCCAATCCCATGGATATGGAGTTTGAAGCATGACCGCAAGTACATGAGTCGTAGATGCTCTCTTCGGGCGAGGGAAAAGGCTTGAGACCTCCCAATTGGCGGTTGGTTGTAAAACTGTCGCGTCGACCGGTTATAATCTTGTGGCAATAAGCCTGATGACCTACGTCCCATACGATGCGATCCTCAGGGGTGTTGAATACATAATGCAGTGCCACAGTTATCTCGATGGCTCCCAAGCTTGAAGCCAGATGACCAGAGTGTTCAGACAATACCTCAAGAATTTTTTGCCTTATGTCATAACAAACTTGCGGCAATTGAGCTACTTCTAGCTTGCGGAGATCTTCAGGCGAGTTTATATGGTTGAGTAGTGATTGTACCTTCTTGTCTTTATCTTTATATTCCATCGGTAATTTCCGCTTTTTTGAGAGGGAATTTCCAACGTTGGTTCACTTGGATAAACAATAGTAAAACTGCTTAATATCCCTCATATATTGCAAAAGTAGTGAAATTATTGATGCAGATTCCTAAAAAATACTACTAATTTGTTGCGTTTGTGGAAATCGTCTGGTTGCTTATCTGTATCTGGTGTCTTGTTGAATTGTGGCTAATTGTTGACAGTGAAATAAAAATAGGATATGAGTGAGTTGTGGGAAAAAGGTAGTGCGGACATGGTGAGTTAGCAAAAATATCGCTACTTTTGCATGATAGTAGTTGATGCGGATAATTCGCTCGTTCAAATCCGAAACAATGCTTTGTAGAACATCGCTTTGTGGCATGATTTGATTGCTATTTCTACAATAAAATCTTAGACAACAATGACCTCTATAGCAG
>CAVILU010000302.1:1861-2628 GCA_963643535.1 bacterium
CAGAAATTAATCCGCAATACCTCTCATCACTTAATGATCAGCAACTTTCGGCGGTAAAATATATCGACGGTCCTTCATTGATATTGGCGGGAGCAGGATCGGGAAAAACAACAGTACTGACTGCTAAAATTGCTTATCTGATATCCACAGGTATGGCCCCTTGTAATATTATGGCGCTCACGTTTACTAATAAGGCGGCGAAAGAGATGCAACAACGCATTGCTAAGATTGTTGGTGAAACAAAATCTAGATCTCTGTGGTTGGGCACGTTTCACTCTGTTTTTAGTCGAATATTGCGAAAGGAAGCATACGTGTTCGGCTTTAACTCTGGCTATACCATTTATCAACCCTCAGACACTATAAGTTTACTTAAGTCTATTGTTAAAGAACGTGAACTTGATGACAAGATATACAAGCCGTCGCTTGTGGCTGCACGTATTTCTGATGCCAAGAATAGCCTTTATACTCCGCGTAAATACAGCGAATGCCAAGAATGTCTTGATCGCGATAGAAATGACAACTTGCCTTTCCTAAACGAGATATATGCTGAATATTTCAGGCGTTGCCATACAGCCAACGCTATGGATTTCGACGATTTGTTGTTGTTCACATACGCCCTTTTTGAATTGTATCCTGAAGTAAGGGAAAAATATGTAGACCAATTTCACCATATACTCGTTGATGAATATCAAGATACTAATTTTGCTCAAGCTGCCATCTTGCAGCAATTAGTAGGCGACAGACAGAGAATAAGCGTAGTAGGTGAC
>CAVILU010000303.1:0-2614 GCA_963643535.1 bacterium
GTCGTATCTCGCACCGAGATCGGCCAAAGTCTCTACAACTTCTATGGCTACGTGACCGACGGTGTCTACAAGGATCTCGCCGACATCCAGAACTCCCCGAAACCCGCCAAGTACCCCTCCGACGGCAAATTCAGCCGTACTCAGACTGTATGGGTTGGTGATGTTAAATATAAAGATCTCAATGGTGACGGTGTCGTCGACGAGAAGGATCGTACAGACATCGGCTCCCCTATGCCTAAATTCACCTTCGGTTGGACCAACACCATCAGCTACAAGGAGTTCGACCTCTCCGTATTCGTCAACGGCTCTTACGGAAACAAGGTCTACAACTACCTCGGCATGAAGCTCACACACATGAACAGCGGCTGGTGCAACCAGACCAAGGACGTCAACGACCGCGCTCAGCTCGTGGCCATCGACCCCGACAAGGTCTACACTGGCGAGAATGGCATCTACAATTGGTATGACGACATCACCAATATCAAGGTAGCCAACCCCGAGACCAGCACACCACGCGCATCTATCCAGGATCCGAACGATAACGACCGAATATCCGACCGTTACATCGAGGATGGCTCTTACCTCCGCATCAAGAATATAACCCTCGGCTACACCTTCAAGAAGGATCTCATTAGCCGCTGGGGCCTCCAGAATGTCCGCGCCTACGTAAATCTCCAGAACGTAGCCACTTTCACTCACTACACTGGCTACGACCCCGAAGTCGGCGCCTCCACACAGAGCACCAACGTCTACGGTCTCGACAACGGACGCTACCCCTCTCCTACCGTCTACTCCGTTGGTCTGAATGTAACGTTCTAATCTGATTCGCAATTATGAAATACGGTAAAATGAAATATACGAAAGTCATCGCCCTGATGGCCGCGGCGGGTCTCTCGCTCTCGGCTTGTGATGACTTCCTCGAGCGCCCTACGGAAGACAATTACAACGTTGATACCTTCTATCAGAACGACGCTCAACTCTACCAGGCAGTCAACCCCATCTACAACTCACCTTGGTACGACTTCCAACGCGGCTTCTTCAAAGTAGGTGAGGTTCTCGCAGGCAACTTCTGGTGGAGCACCTCTCCTTATCTGACGATGACTGTCAACTCCTCCGACGCGGACCTCGTCAATATGTCCGCATCCCTCTGGAGTGTCAATGCGCACTGCAACACCCTATTGAAGAACGTCGACGAGAAGGCTGGCTCCGCATGCTCTGAGACGGCTAAACTCGCAGTCAAAGGCGAGGCTCTCACCCTCAAGGCGCTGGCTTACTTCTATCTCGTCCGCAGTTTCGGTGGTGTGCCCATCGTCCACGACAACTCGAGCATGATTTCCAGCAACTCCTACAACGATGTCTATCGTGCTAAGCCCGAGAATGTCTACGACTACATCATCAAGACCCTCGAGAAAGCCATGGAGTGGCTGCCCAAGAGCGCAAGTGCTGGCCGCATCGACTATTACTGCGCCGAAGGACTCCTCGCCAAGGTATACCTCACAAAGGCTGGTCTCAGCGGAACACTCAACAAGGAGGATCTCCAGAAGGCCGTCGAGTATGCCAAAGACGTAAAAGACAACTCCGGACGTGAACTCATGGCCAACTACTCCGACATCTTCCGCCTCGCCAACAACACCTGCCCCGAGAGCCTCATCGCATGGCGCTGGACTGCCGAGGGTAGCAACTGGACTCGTCAGAATACACTCCAGAGCGACCTCGCTCCCAGCGGCTTCGACGAGACCGCCAACACTTGGGGTGGATGGAACGGACCTTCACTCGACCTCATTGAGGCTTTCGACGAGAGCCCACTCAACCAAAACCGCAACAATGTCGATGCACGCCGCAAGGCGACCCTTATGATGGCTGGCGATGTATACGAGTATTTCTGGACCGACCGCGCCTCGACCTTCGCTAAGGGCGGTTTCGAGATTTGCGACTTCTACTTCAAGGAGGATGTGACAGATCGCGACGGCCTCACTGGCGGCGGAACGTTCCAAAGCCCTACGGGCGCACAGGAGGTCAAACACCTCGTTGGCGACAACGCCGACCACATTGCCGGTGTCGGTTACGGCTTGGAGAGAATGGCGACATCGCTTGCTACCCACGTTCTCCGTCTTGCCGACGTATACCTCATCCTTGCCGAGGCTCAGGCTCTCATCGATGGTGGCACTACCACCAACGCCGACGCTCTCGCGGCCTTCAACGCCGTCCACAACCGCTCTTGCACGTGGAAAGAGGAGACCTCTATCACCTGGGAGCAGATATGGAAAGAGCGCCGTCTCGAGCTCGCTTGCGAAGGCGACCGCTGGTACGACTACGTCCGCGTAGCCTACTACAACTTCGCCCGCGTCCAGAATGAGCTCCTCAACCAAGAGCGTGGCACATACTATGGTCTCTCCGATGCCTACAAGACTTGGTTCAGCAGCAACTATTCAACTTGGGATGTCTCCAGCGTTGGCCTCACCTCCAGCAAGCTCACCAAGCTCACCGAGGATATGATGACGCTGCCATTCCCCGACACCGACCTTGCAATGAACCCGCACCTCAGCGAGGACCCCATTGACGTCGACATCAACCAGTACAACTACTAAACAGTCTAAGCGATGAAATTCAATAT
>CAVILU010000304.1:0-540 GCA_963643535.1 bacterium
CTTTTTTTATTTTATCCGTTACAGCGATTTACTCGCGCATGAGCCAATCGTCGAAGTAACGTTTGATGTAGCCCATGAGGTGGGTGCGGTCGTGGCCCGACACGTTGTGCGGGTGGTTGGGGTATACTGAGTAGTCGATGTAGACGCCATTCTCGATGGCGGCATTGAGGAGCTGCTGGCTGTGCTGCCAGACGACAGTGCTATCCATCGCGCCATGGATTACGAGGAGGCGGGAGTCGAGGTTGCCTATCTTGCCGAGGAGACTGGTGGAGGCGTAGCCCTGCGGATTCTGCTCGGGGGTGTCCATATAACGCTCGCCATACATCACCTCATAGTATTTCCAGTCGCAAACGGGGCCACCAGCGGCGCCGGCACGGAAGACACCGGGATAGGTTGTCAGCAGGCTAATGGTCATGAAGCCGCCGAAGCTCCAACCATGGACACCAATGCGCTTAGCATCGACGTATGGCAGGCTCTTGAGGTACTCGACGCCACCCATCTGATCCTCCATCTCATGGACACCCAGCTGACGGTGCACGC
>CAVILU010000304.1:550-2597 GCA_963643535.1 bacterium
GTGCACGCTCTGCTCGAAAGCAGAGCCACGGAACTCGGTGCCGCGGTTGTCCATAGTGAAGACGATGTAGCCCTCCTGCGCGAAGTAGAGCATCCAAGGCGACGCGCCATTGAGCCAACTGCCGTCGACAAGCTGCGAATGAGGACCGCCATAAACGTAGACGAGGACGGGATATTTCTTGCTGGCATCGAAATCGGGCGGGAGAATCATACGTCCCGTGAGGGGATATACACCGTCCGCCGTAGTGAGGTCCACGAGGCGAATCTCTGGCTTGACAAACTCGGAATAGGGATCGACATTGCGGCCGAGGACTGTGGTATGATTGCCTGTGGTAGTGCAAAGAGTGGACTCCTTGGCTACAGAAGCCGAGCTGGTATTGATAACGAGGCGGGAGCTGCCGCTGCGGTAGGAAGCCACGGCCACACCGCTCTCTGGGCTCAGGCGGGTGAGCTCGCCCGTGAGCGAGAGGCTGCAAACATCGCGGAAGAGGTAGCCCTCGCGGTTGGTCTGGATGACGATGCGCTTATTGGCATTGTCGTAGCCATAGATGGCCGTGACGCACCAGTGGCCGGACGTAAGCTGAGTGGGCGCGCCGCCTTTCGTATCGTAGAGATAGAGGTGGCGATAACCGTCGCGGTAACTAGCCCAGACGAAACTCTGATTGTCCACCCAAAGGGCAGGCTCGCAGGGCTCAACCCAATGCTCATCGGCCTCCTCGAAAAGAGTCTTGATGAGACGGCCGTTGCGCGCGTTGTAGATATTGAACCACATATGATTTTGGTCGCGGTTGATCTCCGCCACGGCAATCTTGGAGCCGTCGGGGCTCCAGCTGATATTGGTGAAGTATCGATTGACGGGCGATGCGGTCTTGAGGTAGAGCGTCTTGCCGGACTTGACGTTGTAGATGCCAATGGAGACCTGCTCACTCGTCTCGCCTGCCATAGGGTAGCGCGTATCGACGACGGAGCCGATGCGCTCGTTGACATCCACGAGCGGGTAGTTCTTGACCATGGACTCGTCCTTGCGGTAGAAGCAGAGTTGCTGTCCGTCGGGGCTCCAGAACATGCCGCCGCCTATACCGAACTCGTTGCGGTGGACCGTGTTGCCATAGAGGACGCCGGGCTCGCCACCGGGATTGATACGCGTCTTAGTCGCGCCATCGGTCACGAAAAGATTTGCACCATCGGTGTACGCCACATAGCCCGAGAGGGGAGCCATTGAAAAATCGTCAAAAGGGCCGGTCATCCTCTTCTCTACCGTGCCTTTGGTGGCATCGACAAGGAAAAGCTCAGCCCCATTGGAGATCCAAAGCCTGGTGGCGGAGAGGGCTTCGACGATGCGCATATACCCGCCGCCAGCAAGGATCTGGAGATCTGTATATGTCGTGATGGTGTCGGCACTGCCATCTGCATGCGAAGCCACGAGACTCCATTCGGGAGTATAATAAAGTACGTCGTCGCCAGTGCTCGTAGTCCACGAGCTAAGGCTGTAGGGATAGTAGGCTCCCATCTCGCGACCGCCGCCCACGGAGTTCTCGAGCGAGAAGCGTCGGAGCGCACCCGAGGGCTCGGCTGAGGACTGGGCGAAAGAGGTTTGGGAGGCCATGGTTGTAGCTATAGTCATAGCCATCAATGCTTTGATTGTCATTGTTGGAATGTTGTTGTGTCTGAGTGTTGCTAAGTTACTGCAAATATATGGAAATCAGAGTGATGAAGATATTCTTTTCAAAATAAGGAGAAAATTTCTTGCCGCATTTCAGAATTTTTATTACTTTAGGTGGATATTTCACGACGAGATAGTAATAAATGAAAGCAAAAAATATCATTGCCGCAGCAGCCGTCATAGCTGCCATGGTGCCGAGCCAGGTCAACAGCCAGGCTGAGGCCATCGAGAACTCATGCAAGGCCTGCTTCGACAACTCGTTCATTATCACGGGTCGTCCATTCCGCTCGCTCCTGACGGGTGACGAGGTGGCGGAGTTCCACACCACCCTCTTCTCCGGCACCACTTACCGCATTGCAGTAGGCAATGGCGAGAAGAGCAATGT
>CAVILU010000305.1:0-1053 GCA_963643535.1 bacterium
ATCTAGGACGGCATTCGCACTCAACGTGTCGGACAATACCGCCACACTCTGCGCCGATGCGCATGGAGCCGCCAACAAAGGCAGCAGCAGTAAATATATTCTATGCACTATTGTATTCGTTAACAAAAACGTCGCGAATATACGAAAAACCTATTGAAAAGCCTAACCTGCGATGCGAGCGGCAGTTGCGTAGCCTGCGAACACGAAGAGAACGCCAAAGATGAGACTTGCGACAGCATATGCGACAGACAAAAACGTCTCACCAGAAGAAAGCAAATCATACGCCTCGCGAGAGAACGTAGAGAAAGTAGTAAATCCACCACAAAAACCAGCAACGAGAAGGTTCTTAAACTCACTCTTGAAAGGCACAGAAGAGAACAGGCCTGACAAAAAACCGATAAGCAGGCACCCCAACATATTGACGACGAAAGTCTTAAGGGGAAAGCGGCCAGCCTCGACAGGCCAAGACGCAACAGAAGAGAGAAAGAAACGCAGCAAGCTACCTAAACCGCCACCTATAAAAACGAAGAAGTAAGACATAAAAGAACGGATGAAAACGCGATACAAATTTAACCACATTAACCCAATATGTTTATCTTTGCCGTAACGAAAAAGCAGAACAATAGCCTAACCTCTATTTTTTGATGAACAAACAATACATTATCAACGAGATAAAGGACTACGCCCTAATTCTCGTAGGCGTGATTTTATACGCATTGGGCGTGACCGTATTTATGCTGCCTTATGGGCTCACATCGGGTGGCGTATCGGGTATCTCCAGCATAATATATTATGCCACTGGCCTTGAAGTGCAGGTGTCGTATATAGCCATTAACGCGACTCTTCTTGTGGTGGCGATAAAAGTGCTCGGAGTACGATTCTGCATGAAGACCATCTTCGCGGTATTCTCAATGACATTCATACTTTGGTTATTCCAACGAATAATTGAGGTACCAGACCCGGCTAACGCGGGAGCTATGGTTCTTCCTCATTTGATTGGAGAAGAGGCATTTATGGCAGCCATTTTGGGATCTATACTTTGTGGTATTGGAT
>CAVILU010000305.1:1063-2592 GCA_963643535.1 bacterium
TGAGAATAACGGTTCTACAGGAGGGACCGACATAATTGCGGCAATAATCCACAAGTACAAGCCGATATCGCTTGGTGGAGTTATTCGTATTTGCGATATACTCATTGTATCATCTTGCTACTTCATTTTCCATGACTGGGCGCGCGTCATCTATGGGTTTGTGATTCTCTTCACATATACCGTGACCCTTGACTATTGCATCAGGCTACAGCACAAGTCGGTACAATTCCTTATTTTCTCGCGCAACTCAGATGCTATCGCAGACTCAATAATCAAGAGTGGGCATGGCGCGACTATGCTGTCGGGAGAGGGATGGTATACCCACACAGAGCGCAAAATAGTCACTTGCATAATTAGCAGGCAGTACGCTAAGGTAATCTTGCGGCTTGTCAAAGAAATTGACCCTTACGCCTTTATATCAATGAGTGACGCAAGTCAAGTTTGGGGCGACGGATTTGACACTATAAAGTTGGGCACAGAAAACGAGCAAGATGGCAAGAAACTTATAGTATTCGCCAGCAACAGCAAGCACAAACTGGCAGAGGTGCGAAACCTGATGGGAGACAAATACGACGTACGCTCGTTGGCCGAAATAGGTTGCTACATAGACATACCAGAAAAAGCATCTACGACAAAGGGAAACGCACTACTTAAGGCAAGGTTCGTAAAGCGGTATTACGGATTCGACTGCATAGCAGACGACACAGCCCTCGAATGCACGGCTCTCGAAGGACTCCCGGGAGTCCACTCAAGAAACTACGGGGCAATAACAAAGCAAGACAGAGAGGCGGCCGATGCCCTACCCTCGCTCGAGGATTGGGACGAAACGGTATCTGGTGAAATGTTGGAAATACTCCACTCGCATCCGCATAAAGTTGACAGGCCGGACGATAGGAACGACAATGCAAATATCGCACGTCTGTTAGACGATATGGAGGGAGTAAGTGACCGTTCTGCACAATTACACACTGTAATGGCATACGTCTGCGGCAACTTCAAGACACCAAACGAATGGAAGACAACGACATTCGACGGTATCCTCGAAGGCAAGATTGCAGAACGGCAATGCGAGCACGCACATGATAGTTTCTTCTACGACTCCGTGTTCATTCCAAACGGATTTGACAAGACACTTCACGAGCTCAATGATGAGTCACGCCCGCTCGTCAGTCAGCGCGCTATAGCGATAAATAAGCTTAAGGCATTCCTCGAAAGCGAGATTGAGAAATAGACTTCTTTATTATGAAAACGCCACCTTTGGAAATGATTTCCTTTGGTGGCGATTTTAGATAAACTAGGTCAATCATCCGACAATTGCAGAACAATCTCCGCCCGACGGGGACCACGTTTTTATGGTCTCCGTCGGGCGGATTTTTTGGTTATTGATCTTTGTTTTACCCAAGAGGGCATCGAGGATGGCGTTGCCGATTATGTGCTTCTCCTAAGTGATGCCTAGAGCTGCGAGGAGGAAGAAAGACAGCTCTCGACGGCTTCGCGCCCCTTGAGGTAACTGTTTGCAAGGATGGACA
>CAVILU010000306.1:0-2586 GCA_963643535.1 bacterium
GCACGGCGCAGCAAGCTCTCGAGCAAATTGAGTCGCAAGGCTACGCACGTGAGTACGCCACCGACCCCCGCAAACTCTTCAAGGTCGGTTGCTCGTTCTCTTCCGAGACGGGAACAATAGGAGACTTTGCAATTGATAATTGACAAATAACAATTGACAATTACCGGAGCTCTGCGACAACTCTCCGTAACTGTTAACTGCTAACTGTTAATTGCACAAGTCCAGTGGCCTCTCCGGTTCCCACCATATATGCCAACTGGCGGGCGCGGGTCAGGGCCACGTAGAGCAGTGATCGGCTCCGCTGGAGGTGCTCTTTCTGACCGGCTGCGTCCATCTGGTTGAACGGGTAGCCCTTGGATATTCGCGACGGGTAGTTGCGCTCGTTGACGCTCGTCAGGATCACTACTCGGAACTCCAGTCCCTTGAGGGAGTGGCACGTGCAGAGGTTTAGTCCCTCGGCGTTGCCCTGTTTCTGTGTGCCTTTTATCATGCGGTAGGCGCGGCCGTCGGCGTGGAGGCGTTTCTCGATCTCCTTGAGCATATTGGCACTTGGCGCGGCAATGCATATCTCGGCGGGTTGGATTCCCGATCCGATGCACTCGTCGACCCAATCCACCACCTGCTGCATCTCGGCCGCGGCATCTGCCGCAATGAGGTATTGGGGCCTCTCGCCGTTGCGGATGAGCGAGACGTAGCCGCTAAGGCTCTCCGCGCCGCCGTCCATGTCGTCGTAATATCCACCCTTGACGATGTTCACCGCCATACGTTTTATGGGCTCCGTGGTGCGGTAGTTTATCTTGAGCTTGCGGCTCCTCGTGCCGCGCACGTTGATGCCGGCCTCGCTGAAGTTGATGCGGGTGGGGTAGATGCGCTGGATGGGGTCGCCCGTCATGAAGATGTCGTTGGGTCCCTCGGGCACAAGGGCTCGGAGAAAACGGAGCTCGGGGGTCGAGAGATCCTGGAACTCGTCGGCTATGACGTTTGTGAAAGGGTGGATGTTGTTGTCGCGCAGGTATTTTGTCACCTCGTTGTAGAGCTCCAGGCGGTCCGCCTTCTTGCGCTCGCGCTTTGCGGCCACGTATTTCTCCACGAGTCCCCAGACCTCCTGCCGTTCTTTGCGGCTGAGTGCCTTGGTGCGGCCCGTGCGCTGCTGGAGCATATACTCTTCGGCGGTGCGGTTGTCGTAGTTGAGGATTACGTTTACGTATTCACCATGGAGGAACACGTGGTCGAAGTCCGTGGTCTCGGTCTCGAGCACTTGTTCCCATATTTCCCACTCCACTCCGCGCCCCTCGTACTGGATAATGCTGTGGTCCGCCAGGACTCCGTAGCGTTTGGAGAGTTCAATGAGGAGGTTGTCGATATTCTTGAGCACATACCGTTGCTTCGGTACTCCCAATTTCTCTATTGGTTCTACGAGGTTCTCGCTCAGAGTGCGCGTGAAGGTCGTGAAGAGCACTCGGGCCTCGGGGTTTTCGCAGAGATGCTTGAGGCGGTGGATGGCGGCTATCGTCTTGCCCGTGCCGGCACCGCCGCTCACCTTGACCGGTCCCTTGTAGTCGGCGTTGACGAGTTTGCTCTGCGACGGGTGGAGGAAGATTTGCCACTTGTCCATGCCTAGGTCTATGATGCGCTGCAGGTCGTCGTCGTCCGTGAGTTCCACGTAGCGGCGGCGGTTGTTGTTGCTCAGCAACTTATCCTCGCCATCTTGCGCGCGGCCCTCTTCTATCTCGGCTATCACGGCATCGATGTTCTCGCCGTCCATGATGTTGAAGAGGTTCTCGTAGGCATCGGCGGGTAGGAGGGACTCCAGTGTGTCGAGGTCGTCGAGCGTGGCTATAGTCATCACGCGGGCAGTCATCTCGGTCGGTATGCCTATCTTGAGCAGTTTCTCCTCGGCCACGCCGGCGAAGAAGGCCGCTGAGGCGGGCTGTGCTTGAGCGGTTGGCTGTGCGGCCACTTGCTCAGTAGCCTCGGTGGTGACTATCACCTGGCAAGCCTGTGTGAACTCGTTGAATGCGAATCGTTTGTTGGTGCCCCATCGGTATGCCTCCTCGTGGGCGGCCACGTAGAGCAGAGTGCACTAGTCGCCTTTGGTCATGCCTACCACCACTCGGTAGTTGTCGTCGAGTCTGGCCGTGCGGAGTGCGGAGTTCTTGAATTGGGCAATGGGCTCGAGGTGGAGACCCTTGCTCTCCGAGCACTCGCGTATTTTCTTGTTGAAGGCGATCAGCTTGTCCTGTATCTTGCGTGGCAGGGCGAACATAGCCTCCCAAAACGTATCTGATATGAAAACTCTCATTGTGTGGGTCTTGTGTTAGTTTTTTTTGGGGGGGGCTTTTGATGGCGGAAATGTATTGCGTCAGTTGTACTTCTTGAAGTTGTTTACCAGAGTTCAAGACTCTTTCGTAAACATCGTCATTCCAAGCAGGAGGATAACCATTGTCGTACAACAGATCTATCATATTGTCTGCTATCTACGCGGCATATTCTCGTCGCAATTTGCAGTCTTCCGCAGTCGGGGGCACGCCAATTGTTAACTGTTAATTGTTAACTGTTAACTGCAAAGTCTCCAATCGTCCCCGT
>CAVILU010000307.1:0-2585 GCA_963643535.1 bacterium
GTGTAGTGAACCTTGTTCTGCTGAGCGCACTTGGCTATAAGCGTCGGGACGTCGAACTCGGCGAAGAAGACGGGAGCATCGATATCGAACTTGGCAAGGACGGCAGCATTCACCATACCGTACTTTACGAGCGTCTTGGACTTGTTATCCACCTTGAGTTCGAGGCCCTCGGCGAAGAGATCGCTCTGGAGAGGCTCCTCGGAAATGGCAGTGGGATTGAGACCGAGACGTGCGATGACATTGTTGACCTCAGCCTTGAGATCGAAGAAGGATACCTCCTCGGACTTGGTGTTCCAATTGGGCTCAGCCTTGAGGCCAGTCATGAGGAGTGAGAGATGGTAGCTCTCGCTATAGTTCTTGTAATCAGCCTTATCGGAGCCAGCCTTGAGGGACTGAACGTTGCCGAGCTCGAAGAGCTTGAGGTTGGGGTTACGATGGTTACGGTTGAGGCGAGCAACCTCGAGGGCACCGAGGACGAGTGACTGACGAAGCACGTTGAGGTCGGAGCTGAGGGGGTTGGCAAGAGCCACGTTGCTATCAGCAGGGCAAGTCTGCGGGAGGACCTCAGAATAAGCCGACTTGGTCAGCGTGTTATTCATAATCTCCTGGAAGCCACGGCTTGCGAGCATATCGCCGATGATGTTCATCACCTTGGTGCGGTCGGGCTTGTTGGCATAGACAACGGTGGTATGGTTGTCGCCAGGGAGCTCAATCTTGTCATAGCCGTAGATGCGGAGGATATCCTCGACGACATCGGCCTCACGGGTAACATCCACGCGGTAGCGGGGAACTCGGAGATCCATCTCGTCGCCATCGTCGGCAACGACCTTCATCTCAAGGCAATTGAGGATAGTCTGGAGAGTCTCCTCGGGGACCTCCTTGCCAATGAGGCTGAAGCAACGCTTGCGGCTGAGCTTAACCTCAAAGGGCTTGACGGGCTCGGGATAGACATCCGTGATATCGGAAACGATGCGGCCGCCGGCAACCTCCTTGATGAGCATGGCGGCACGCTTGAGGGCGTAGATCACGCCATCGGGATCGGTGCCACGCTCGTAGCGGAAGCTGGCATCTGTGCTGAGCTGATGACGACGGGCGGTCTTGCGGATAGAGACGGGGTTGAACCATGCACTCTCGATGAAGACGCGCTTGGTGGAGTCGCTAATGCCGCTCTCGAGGCCACCGAATACACCGGCGATGCACATAGGCTCCTCGGCATTGCAAATCATAAGGTCGTCGGCACTGAGTTTGCGCTCAACGCCATCGAGAGTCACGAAAGGAGTGCCCTCCGCGCAGTTGCGGACCACAATCTTACCGCCCTTGATCTTGTCGGCATCGAAAGTGTGGAGAGGCTGTCCAACGCCAAAGAGGATGTAGTTGGAGACATCCACAACGTTGTTTATTGGCGTGAGGCCGATAGACTTGAGGGCCTTCTGGAGCCACTCGGGGGACTCGCGGATGGTGACGCCATCGATGAGGATGCCGCTGTAACGAGGGCAAGCCTGCTTGTTCTGAACATCGATCTCGATGCCCTTACCAGCCTCGTCAATCTTGAAATCATCGACAGAGGGCTTGGTGAGCTTGGCAGAACCGCCACGAGCGTTGATGGCAGCGAAAACGTCGCGCGCAACGCCCCAATGGGAAGCACCATCGGCACGGTTAGGGGTAATATCAACCTCAAGGCAGGAATCGCACTCGACATGATAATAATCCTTGGCGAGAGTGCCAACGGGGACATCGTCGGGGAGGACAATGATTCCCGAATGGTCATTGCCGACACCAATCTCGTCCTCGGCGCAAATCATGCCATTGGAGGGCACGCCGCGGAGCTTGGAGGGCTTGATGGTAAACTTCTGGTCGCCATCATAGAGGACCGTGCCGACAGTGGCCACGATAACCTTCTGACCAGCAGCCACATTGGCAGCGCCACAAACAATATCGAGGGGCTCTGCGGCGCCCACGTCGACCTTAGTCACATGGAGGTGGTCCGAATTGGGATGAGCCTCACAAGAGAGAACCTTGCCGACGACGAGGCCCTCGAGGCCGCCCTTGATGCTTTGGGTCTGCTCCATGCCGTCGACTTCGAGGCCGATGGAGGTAAGGAGAGCAGAGAGTTGCTCGGGGGAGAGGTCGAGATTGATGTAGCTTTTCAGCCAATTGTATGATACGTTCATTATGCTATGAAAGTCTATTCTATTTTATCGCGAAGGTAGGAAATTATTGCATAGCCTTCACAAGTTAAAAGCCATCTTTCGCGTCAGACCACCATCGACGACAATGTTTTCGGCATTTACAAAGTCCGAAGAGTCCTCGATAAGGAAACGGACAATGCGCACGACATCGTCGGCACGGCCGGCACGCCCCGATGGAAATTGAGCATGCACCTCGGACGAGACATTCTCATAATCGGATGTCACAATAACACCGGGCGAGATACTATTGACTGTAATGCCATAGGGCGCAAGCTCGACGGCAAGCGCATGAGTGACAGAGACAATAGCGCCATCGGATGCAGAAGTCACACAGCCAGCCTGCACGCTCTGCACCTGACGCACAGAGCAAATATTCACAATGCGACCATAGGGACG
>CAVILU010000308.1:0-2580 GCA_963643535.1 bacterium
ATACACTCCTCAATCGTATATCCAGTGTAGCACCAAATGTTTTTGCCTGTCTCGCTCTTTATACGCTGAGCAAGCTCTGCAAACCCTTTTGCTTGGTACATTGGGTCGCCACCCGTGAACGTTACATTGCAAAAGTCTTCGTCTTTGATTTTTTGCAATATCTCTTCAATGTCCATCATCGTCCCGGCATTTATATCCCATGTCTGAGGATTATGACACCCGGGACATGCGTTTATACATCCAGCGCAATATATTGAGGTTCTGAGCCCTGGCCCGTCAACCGTGGTGGACTCCTTTATTTTCATTATGCTTATACTGGTCATAGGTTTATCTTCTTTAGCGAGATAAAGTGCGTAGCACTAAAAAATAGCACGGCTTTGGCTTGAGAGCCATTGCCGTGCTTGTTTTGCTGTTTTGGGGCAATTTACCTTAGTCGTGAGTTACGCGGTCGCGAAGCTCTGCCAGTTTTGCCTTATTCCAACGGTCTGTGGTGCCAACGAGGTAACCCGTGATGCGCTGCAGCCTATCGATATTCGTGCTTCCGCAGTGGGGACATTTCTCCAGGTCGTTGGTGGCATCCTCAAAACCGCAGTTCATACACCTGTTGCGGTTGTGGTTTACCGAACCGTAGCCCATGTTGTACTTGTCCATGAGGTCTACGAAGTTCTTTACTGCCTGTGGGTTGTGGGTCGCATCGCCGTCAATCTCAATGTAGAAGATGTGGCCACCCCTTGTGAGCTCATGATATGGAGCCTCGACGCGTGCTTTGTGGGCTGCACTGCACTTGTAGTAAACCGGCACGTGATTAGAGTTCGTGTAATACTCGCGGTCGGTGATACCCGGCAAGATGCCAAAACTCTTCTTGTCCTTGGATGTGAACTTGCCTGCAAGACCCTCTGCGGGAGTAGCAAGAATGCTGTAGTTATGTTGGAACTTCTCGCTAAACTCGTTCGCCTTGTCTCGCATATGGCTGATAATCGAGATTCCGAGCTGCTGGGATTCCTCACTCTCGCCATGGTGATGACCAGTCAGGGCCACAAGGCACTCTGCGAGTCCAATGAAACCAATGCCGAGCGTGCCCTGGTTCAAGACTGGCTCAATGGTGTCCTCAGGCTTGAGTTTCTCGCAACCATTCCAAAGGGCGGACATAAGGAGTGGGAACTGCTTTACGCGCGCTGTCTTCTGGAAGTTGTAACGGTCATCGAGCTGGCGTGCCGTGATTTCCATAACTTCGTCCAGACGCTTGAAGAAGTGCTCAATACGCTCATTCTGATCAACATAGCCCATACACTCGATGGCTATGCGCACAATGTTGATTGTCGTGAATGACAAGTTGCCTCGTCCTATGGATGTCTTCTCGCCAAATCGATTCTCGAAAACTCGGGTGCGGCAACCCATTGTCGCAATCTCCCATTTATACCTCTCGGGGTCGTCTGCTCGCCACTTGTCGTTCTGATTGAACGTGGCGTCGAGATTGAGGAAGTTGGGGAAGAACCTGCGTGCCGATACTTGACATGCGAGTTCATACAAGTCGTAGTTCCTGTCGCCCGGGAGATATGAGACTCCGCGCTTCTTCTTCCAAATTTGGATTGGGAAGATAGCCGTTGAGCCATTTCCGACACCTTGGTATGTAGTTTTGAGAATTTCCCTAATTATGCAACGTCCCTCTGCCGAAGTGTCTGTTCCATAATTGATAGAGCTGAAAACCACTTGGTTGCCGCCGCGGCTGTGGATAGTGTTCATATTGTGGATGAACGCTTCCATGGCCTGGTGAACTCGACCAACAGTCCTGTTTATGGCGTGCTGCTTGATGCGCTCTTTGCCTGTTATGCCCTTGAGCTCCTTGTAAAGGTAGTCCTCGATATCACTATCATAGAGGTCGCGGTAATCTTCACCGTTAATGTCCTCCATAATTTTGATCTCCTCAATATAGCTCTTCCTTACAAACGGTGCAAGGTAAAAGTCGAATGCCGGGATTGCCTGGCCTCCATGCATTTCGTTCTGTGCAGTCTCCATTGAGATGCATCCGAGGATGCTGGCCGTCTCGATACGCTTCGCTGGGCGACTCTCGCCATGGCCTGCGAAGAAACCGTTTCGCAAAATCTTGTCGAGCGGATGCTGCACGCAAGTGAGGCTCTTAGTGGGGTAGTAGTCTTTGTCGTGGATATGGATATAGCCATGCTCGACGGCCGTGCGAGCCTCCTCAGACAAGAGGAAGTCGTCTACGAATGGCTTAGTGGTCTCCGATGCGAACTTCATCATCATGCCGGCAGGAGTGTCGGCATTCATATTGGCATTTTCGCGCGTCACGTCGTTGTTCTTGGCCTCAATGATTTCGAGGAATATATCGCGAGTCTTGGCTTTGCGAGCGACGTTTCTCTGGTTGCGATAGGCTATGTAGCGTTGTGCCACCTCTTTGCGGGGGCTTCGCATAAGCTCGAACTCTACGCAGTCCTGGATTGCCTCAACAGTCATCTTCTCTTTGCCGCTTACCTCAATTCGGTCGGCAATCTT
Source organism: bacterium (assembly GCA_963643535.1). Taxonomy (GTDB): domain Bacteria; phylum Bacteroidota; class Bacteroidia; order Bacteroidales; family Marinilabiliaceae; genus W3P20-009. Next base: position 2,515 of record CAVILU010000308.1, read on the forward strand.
ACATACGAGTGCCTCGTCCTCGCCTTTCTCCGTGTGGAGCATGGCGCGGCGTATGGCTGCGCAAAT
>CAVILU010000309.1:0-2577 GCA_963643535.1 bacterium
CATTTGTGTATATTGTTACTATAACGTGGCATTTCCATTACATTTATCCAATTCAGACAATAGGCAAAACCCGCAATCGCCTCGACGCATTTTTCCGCAAGAAAATCCTGATTTGTGTCATAAAACTAACGTATTAGCTTAGAAAATTAAGGAAATCACAGAAAGTTGAGCCTTTCCCAAGTTTTGAAGCATCGCCCGAAATGTTAATTTCGGAACAATATTAAATATTGTTAAAAGACTTACGTAAAACCACTATTTCGACGCAGCAAACGAAACCTTTCCCAAAGAGCCTTAAAAATCATGAAGCGGAATGGCTGCGAAAAAAGGTATGCAAAAACGGGGGTGGGATGGCTGCGAAAAAACGACCATATAAAATAGGCACTCCTTATTAAATATGGTATGTGCGAAAGAAACAACGTCACGGGCGGGCAGAAGCAAGCAAAAACAGTAATCAACCAAGTTATAAAGAATGAAACACTTATTGCTACTAATGGCGTTCGGCCTGTGGTCAGCTTTCGCGGCTGCGCAGACTCGGACCGTCAGCGGCACTATCCGCGACGCAGCAGGAAACCCGCTCCCGGGCGTAGCTGTCATTGTCCCAGGCACGACAATCGGCACAGTTACCGACTTCGACGGACACTACACCCTCAAGGTAGACGGAGCACAGAAACTCACGGCATCCTTCATTGGCTACCAGAGCGGCGAGATTGACCTCGCCTCCGGAAATGGCGATGTCGTCCTCCAAGAGGAGAGCAAGGAGATGGATGAGGTTGTCGTAGTCGCATACGGCACCACCACCAAGGGCGCATACACCGGCTCAGCAGCACAAGTAGGCGCCGACAAGCTCGAGAAGCGCCAGGTATCCAACGCCTCGCAGGCCCTCACCGGCACCATGGCGGGCGTCCAGACCCAGAGCTACAACGGCCAGCCTGGTACCAGCGCAACCATCCGCGTCCGCGGCGCAGGTTCTATCAACGCATCGATGAGCCCTCTCATCGTTGTTGACGGCATGCCTTTCGATGGTGACCTTTCCTCAATCAACACCAACGATATCGAGTCGATGACCGTCCTCAAGGACGCAGCATCCACCGCTCTCTACGGTGCGCGTGGCGCCAACGGCATCGTCATGATCACCACCAAGAAGGGTAAGAAGGGCGATGCTAAGATCAACTTCGAGGCCCGCGTAGGTGCCAACACTCGCCAGGTAGAGAACTACGACGTTCTCCGCGACCCCGCCGAGTATATGGAGAGACTCTACACCGCTTACTACAACGGTTACTACTATAATGAGGGCTTGACTGCCGACATGGCAGCCATCGGCGCTAACAACGCTATCGTCAACGGCGGCGGCTTCGACGGCAAAGTAGCGGGTCCCGGCTACACTATTTTCACCATTCCCGACGATGAGACACTCATCGGCGCCGACGGCAAAATCAATTCCAACGCCACACTCGGCTACTCCGACGGTCAGTACTACTACACCCCAGACAACTGGGAGGATGAGACTTTCCAGCGTCAGAGCCGCCAGCAGTACGACCTCTCGATCGCAGGCGGCACGGACAACTTCAATTACTTCTTCTCTCTCGGCTACCTCAACGACGGCGGCGTAATCCCCAACTCGGCCTTCAAACGCATATCAACCCGTCTCAAAGTGGACTATCAGGCAAAGAAGTGGCTCAAGGTCGGAGCCAACGCAGCCTACAGCCACAACAAGAGCCGCTACCCCGATGAGCAGCAGAGCATCAGCAGCTCGGGCAACGCATTCTTCGTGTCTAACTTCATCGCTCCTATCTACCCGTTGTATGTCCGCGACACCGACGGCAACATTATGACCAACAACGGCCGCCTCGTATACGACTACGGCGACGGCAAGAGCACCAACGGCTCGCGCAACTGGATGTCGATCTCCAACCCTCTCGGCTCTCTTACCTACGACAAGACCGTCTACGAGGACGACATCTTCAACGGCAGCGTATTTGCAGACATCACCCCGATCAAGGGCCTTACCCTTACTGCTAAGTATAGCATCTACACCGACAACGAGCGCGGCAGCCAGCTCTCCAACACTTATATGGGCCAGAGCGCCAGCTATGGTGGCCAGGCCGTCCAGGAGGCCGACCGCACCTACGCACTCGACCAGCAGTACATCGGCAACTACAACTTCACCATTGCCGACGTTCACTCCATCGACGTAACTGTCGGTTACGATGGATATCACCTCCGCGCAACCAGCCTCAGCGGCAGCGGCTCGCAGCTCTACAATCCCGAGAGCTACTTCCTCTCCAACGTATCATCCAACTACAGCATCTCCGGTAGCGAGAACCGTTACGCAACCGCAGGCTACTTTGCACGCCTCAACTATAGCTATGCCGAGAAGTACTTCGGCAATGTATCTTACCGTCGCGACTCATCCAGCCGTTTCAGCGAAGACAACCGTTGGGGTGACTTCTGGAGCGTATCCGCTGGTTGGCTCATCAACAAGGAGCGCTTCCTCGAGGACGTCAAGTGGATCGACATGCTGAAGATCAAGGCTTCTTACGGCGAGCAGGGCAACGACAACATCGGCAACTACTACGC
>CAVILU010000310.1:0-2118 GCA_963643535.1 bacterium
CTTGTTGCTCTACGATGCGTGTCTTTATGACAATGCCGGGGTTGTTGAGTCTCATGCGGAGGAATGAGATTAGTCCCTCTTGCTCGCAAATCATGTTTTGCGAGGCGTTTACTATGTCCACGGTTATTTCGCATCCGTTGCACGTTGGCTCGGTGGCCATGATGGTGCGCAGGTAGTTGTCTGATATGGGTAGCGAGTTCGCGTACTCCTTCCATGCCATTAGCATGGCATTGGGGTCTACGGGGATTATCTGTTGTTGTGGGGTGTCATGGCGTACTTGCGCTTGCTTGGCCTCTTCTTGACCCTGTGTGGCAAGTCTTCTCATTCGCTCCATTAGGGAGCCTCCGGCGGCTATGGCTGTTCCTCCTGCTGATGGGCGCTGCTGCGCTATTTGCCCTGCTGCTTGCGCCGTTGGCTGACTTTGTGGAGTGTATGTGCCGGTTGCTTGCGGTGCGCCTATTGGTTTGGCGGGATTTTGTGGTGCCGGCTGCGCTTGTTTGGCTTTTCTGACTAATGCCTCAAGTTGCGCTAGGACTTTTTTTTTTCGTCTCCGATAAGGCATGCGTGTAGCAAGGCAAACTCTACGTGCTGACGCTTGTCGCGCGCTGTGCGGTATGTTATCTCGCTCTGAGACAGGGACTCAATGAGGGCCACTACCATACGAGGTCCGACAGCCGCCACCTGTTCTGTGTATCTGGCTGCTGTTTGTCCGCTCACGTCGAGCAAGGTGGCCGTCTCTGCACTTTGAGCCACGAGCAAGTTGCGCATGTGGTGACATAGTCCACCGAGGAAATTGAGTGCGTCGAAACCGCGGCGGAGCACGTCGTCGAATATCATGAGTGCCTTTAGATAGTCGTGGCTCGTGATGGCTTCCGTGGCCTTGAAGAAAACTTCGTAGTCGAGAATGTTGAGGTTCTCCACTACCTTCTTATATGTCACTTCTTTGCCGGAGAATGCCACAATCTGGTCGAAGATGGAGAGTGCGTCGCGCATTGCGCCGTCGGCTTTTTGGCCGATTACGGTCAGTGCCTCATCCTCGGCCTCGATGCCTTCGCTCTTTGCTACATATCTAAGGTATTCGACTACGTCGGGCACCGTTATGCGGTGGAAGTCGAATACTTGGCAGCGGGAGATGATAGTGGGGAGTATCTTATGCTTCTCTGTCGTCGCAAGGATAAAAATTGCGTGAGCGGGTGGCTCCTCAAGAGTTTTGAGGAAGGCGTTGAACGCCGCTTGCGACAGCATATGGACCTCGTCGATGATGTATACAGAGTAAGTGCCCACTTGCGGCGGGATGCGTACACTGTCGATGAGTGTGCGGATGTCTTCCACAGAGTTGTTTGAAGCGGCGTCGAGCTCGTGGATGCTGAATGAGCGGTTCTCGTTGAACGATTTGCACGATTCGCACTCATTGCACGGCTCCATATCCGCTGTCAAGTTGGAGCAGTTGATGGTCTTGGCGAAGATTCGCGAACATGTGGTTTTTCCAACGCCGCGCGGACCGCAGAACAAGTAGGAGTGCGCAATGCGCTTCTCGCGCACCGCGTTCTTGAGGGTCTGCGTTATGCTCTGCTGGCCGACTACGGATTGGAACGTGGCCGGCCTGTATTTCCGTGCTGAGACGATGTACTCCATCTTGATTCCTTTTCGTGATGGCAAAGATAGCTTTTTTCGCGTAATATCCGAGTGGAAATGCGAAACGTCGGTGGTGAGATGGCCCGCAGAATTAACTGTATGCGGCACTCTGCGCCCGCCGGAACCCGAAGGGCATAAGCTAGTGCATAGTCATAAGGGGCTGAAACATTTTCAAATTGTTATTTTATGACTATATTTGCCATTAAATGTACATTGGATGGGGAGTGCTCCCGCGATTTTATTCGTAATGTTGCACCATATGCCATCAATTTTCAATAGGATATCAAACTAACACGTATATATAATGTCTGAAGATTTAAACAAAGCCCCACTCGGTGAGAACGGGGAATTTGATATGGACCAGTCGAAGTCCTATAAGTCCTATGATGGCGTTCCAAGGCTTGACGATCTCGACCGCAAGATTCTCAAACTCATAACTGGCAATGCGCGAATTGCATTCCTCGAAGTCGCACGTATGTGCGG
>CAVILU010000310.1:2128-2559 GCA_963643535.1 bacterium
AGCGACTGATGAATATCGGAGTCATCAAAGGATCCGAGTTCATTCTCTCGCCAACCAAGATCGGCTATCAGGCGTGCGCTTTTGTCGGTGTCTTCCTCCGCGAGGCTGGTAGCTTCAATCAGGTCGTCTCTGAGATGGAAAAGATTCCGGAGATTGTTGAATGCCACTACACCACAGGCCGTTACGCCATCTTTATCAAAATATATGCTCGCAACAATGAGCATATGAAGCATGTGCTGGCCGACTGCATCCAGCAGATCCCTGGCATCGCATCTACCGAGACCATCATCTCTCTCGAGGAGACCTTCAAGCGCCAGATTGAGCTTGAGTGATTTTGTCTGGACAGTCTCTTTTCCACGCGTTTTCTCCCCAATGATGGGTGTAGTCCTCGAGAAATTCATCGTCAAAATACCTGTGGCGACCTTTAATGG
>CAVILU010000311.1:0-2534 GCA_963643535.1 bacterium
AGTCGCCATTCTCGTATTATAAAACTTATGACGGTTTATCTTTCCAATTCCTCTCGGAGGTATTTGGCCGTGAAACTATCTTCACACTTAGCCACCTCCTCGGGAGTGCCTTGTGCAACGACGCGGCCGCCACCACGTCCTCCATCAGGACCCATATCGATTATGTAATCAGCCATCTTAATGACATCAAGATTGTGCTCGATCACGATTACCGTATTGCCACGCTCAACAAGCTTGTTTATCACGTCCATAAGGATACGGATATCCTCGAAGTGAAGACCCGTTGTTGGCTCGTCGAGGAGATATACAGTACTACCGGTGTCGCGCTTTGCGAGCTCTGTTGCCAATTTCACGCGCTGGCTTTCACCACCGGAGAGAGTCGTAGAGGGTTGGCCGAGCGTTATATAGCCGAGACCGACATTGCGGAGTGTATTGAGCTTATTATGGATTGCGGGTATGCTCTCGAAAAACTCCGTGGCCATATTGATAGTCATCTTAAGGACATCACCAATAGACTTACCCTTAAACTTGACCTCAAGAGTCTCACGGTTATAACGCTTGCCACCACAATCGGGGCACTCAACCATCACGTCGGGCAAAAGACTCATCTCGATAACCTGAACACCGGCGCCCTTGCAAGTCTCGCAACGTCCTCCACTCACATTGAATGAGAAACGTCCGCTCTTGTAATTTCGCAGCTTAGACTCAGGAAGCTCCGCATATATCTTACGAATATCGTCAAAAACGCCCGTGTAGGTGGCAGGATTTGAACGCGGTGTGCGTCCGAGTGGTGTCTGATCCACAGTCACAACCTTATCGATATTCTCAATTCCCTCCACAGAATCATAAGGCAGCGGGTCGCGCAAAGAGTTGTAGAGATGCTTGCTGAGAATGGGCGAAAGGGTCTCATTAATGAGTGTAGACTTGCCACTGCCCGATACGCCAGTCATACAAATCAGAGTGCCCAAAGGGAACGTAACATCGACATTCTTAAGGTTATTGCCTCGGCAACCCTTAATAGTAAAGAACTTACCATTGCCTTTGCGACGCTCAGCTGGCACTTCGAGTTTGCGTGTGCCATTGAGGTAACCCGCAGTCATTGTATCAGTCTTGAGCACCTCGGCTGGAGTTCCGGCCGCCACGACATATCCACCTTTACGACCTGCGCCAGGGCCGATATCCACAATGTAATCTGCGGCAAGCATCATATCCCTATCGTGCTCAACAACTATGACGCTGTTGCCGATATCACGCAAATGCTTGAGCGAGTTTATCAACTTGACATTGTCGCGCTGATGAAGTCCAATGCTCGGCTCGTCGAGGATATAAAGGACATTGACGAGCTGCGAGCCTATCTGAGTGGCGAGCCTTATTCGTTGGCTCTCACCGCCAGAAAGCGTGACGGCACTACGCGAAAGCGAAAGGTAATCGAGACCCACGTCAAGCATAAAGCCCACACGCCCGCGAATCTCCTTGAGAACCTCCTTGGCAATGGCGCGCTGCTTCTCATCCAGTCGATCCTCAAGATTCTTGAGCCACTCAGCGAGCTGCAGCATGTCCATATCGCTCACCTCCGCGATATTCTTGCCATCAATAAAGAAATTGAGGGCAATCTTATTTAGACGAGCGCCACCACATTCGGGACACACGATATCCGTGATATATTGCTCGGCCCATTTCTTCTCCTTGACGGACGTTGCGGAATCCTGGATTGAGACAATATAACTTACAATGCCATCGAACGAAGGGAAGAAGGTATTCGGGAGCCCCATGTCATCCTTGAGGTGAAGAGGTTCCGTAGTGCCATTGAGGACCGCATCGAGACCATCCTCGGGAATGTCCTCCACAGGAGTGTCGAGGTCGAAGCCATATATATCACCAATGGCCTCAATCTGCGCAAAAATCAGATTTCGCTTTGCTTTGCCGAGAGGCTCAATAGCTCCCTTGGCAATACTGAGCTTCGGATTGGGGATAATGCGATTGGTGTCTACCGATGCGAAGTGCCCCATACCCTTACATTTGGGGCATGCGCCTTGCGGCGAATTGAAAGAGAAGTTGTGGGGAGCGGGCTCGGGATAAGAGATGCCCGTGGTTGGGCACATCAGTTGACGGCTGAAATACTTCGGCTTCTCGGTCTCGGCATCGAGCACCATCATCACGCCTTTGCCCAGTTGGAGGGCAGTGTCTATAGACTGCTTGAGTCGTTTGGCATCAGCCTCCTCGGACTTCTTTACAGCCATACGGTCTACGACGAGCTCGATAAAGTGGACCTTATAACGGTCGACTTTCATATTGGCAACAACCTCGCGAATCTCACCATCGACACGCGCATAGATAAAGCCACGCTTGCGTATGCGCTCAAAAAGTTCCTTGTAATGACCCTTACGGCCCTTGACAAGCGGAGCAAGGAGCGAAATACGGTGACCATCGAAAGCAGACTCAATCATATCGAAAATCTGCTGTTCGGAATACTTCACCATCTTCTCGCCAGTCTCATACGAATGAGCCTCTCCGGCACGCGCATAGAGGAGGCG
>CAVILU010000312.1:0-2527 GCA_963643535.1 bacterium
CGAGACGCGGAAGGACTCGTCCGCATTAGACAAAGTGCCTATGGACAATATCGACTCACCGACGGATTCCTCGTGGTCAACAACGAATACGAGGCTCGGGTGGAGCGAAAGGAATTTGCTGAGAATCATCTCCGATTGCTTCCTACTGAAGATACCTGACACGTTCGGCAACTGAAGTTCAACCGAGCTGCCAAAGAATGCGGTAAGCTTGCCATGGTCGGCCTCGTCAAAAGCCTCCTTCACAGAGAGAGGGACCGAATGTTCCCACCCCGCGGCGTCGTCGGACTGCGCACTGGCAGACGCACCTACGCCACAAAAGAGAATCATAAGACAGAGTGTCCGCACAAAAGTGGAATATGCCAAACGACGAAGAGACATTTGTCTAAAGGGAATCGAAGTGTTAACAATTAGCTACAAAGATAGTATAAAATCGCAACCAAGAGACAATAACAACCACAAAAATCCGTTACCTTTGCATAAGGTTGTGATACTTAGAGCAACGAATAGAAACTAATGAAGAAAGAAGCGATAATAGACCTCATAAAGAATGACCTTGACGAGATGAAAGCCCTCGTCGAGACATTCCGCGAGCCCGACCGCATAGCCACTGACTTCCTCGACCTTCTGAAACAGAAGCACGAAAGCACGGGCAAAGAGATACTCCTGCTAAAATACTGGTCCACAGAGAACTTGATAAGCGAGACGACGCCTTCACTCGAAGTCAGCGTCGCCTCCGAACGCAAAGAAGAGAAGCCTGTGCGCCGGGCAGTCAAAGAGCCCCAAAAGGAGATTACAAAAATCACACCAACGCGCCCCGAGATTGAAGATTATTTCAGTGCGGAACTTGAGGAGATGGGTGACCCATTCGAGGGACTGACCATTGGCAAACCCGCAGGAGATGCGCAGAACGACTATCAGACCAATAACAAAGAAGAGGAGATCCGCCCTGAGCATAATGTGGAAGTTGCAACAGAAGAGCCTGCGGAAACATTAGATTCTAAATCGACGGCGCAACCTGTTCAGACTCCAGAGCCAGTAGCTTATACTATTGAGCCCGAAAAAGAACCTGAACCAGTAGCAAGCCCCCAAACACAGTCTCCCGCCGCCCCGCAAAAAGCAAAGGCTAGCGCAGCCGACATTGCAAACTACGGCACTCCGGTCAGCGACGTGGCCCGGGCCATAGGCATCAACGACAGATTCCTATACCAGAGGGAGCTCTTCAAAGGTAATAAGATGGCATTCGACGCCGCAATAGAAACAATAAACGCCGCTTCTTCGTACGAGCAGGCGTATCAATATCTGAAGCAGTCGTTCAATTGGGACGAGACAGACCCGACGGTCGAGGCGTTCCTTAAAGCTGTACATCGCAGATTCCTATGAGCCAACTTACTGTAGTCCCGACCCCTGTCGGCAATATGGAGGACATTACAGAGCGTGCGTTACGCACACTCCGTGAAGCCTCGTTCGTCATGGCCGAGGACACGCGTACGACTTCCGTACTCTTCAAACATTATGGCATCACTACCCCACTCATTAGTTATCACAAATTTAATGAGCATGGTGTGGCGGATAAGTATGTAGACAGGATTGAGGCTGGCGAGAACGCGGCGCTTGTTAGTGATGCTGGCACACCTGCAATTTCCGACCCGGGTTACCTTATTGTTGCCCGCTGTGTCGAAAGGGGCGTGAAAGTGTCTTGCCTCCCCGGCGCTACGGCATTCGTGCCTGCACTTGTCAGCAGCGGGTTGCCGTGTGACAAATTCTGTTTCGAGGGTTTTCTTCCTAATAAGAAGGGTCGTCAAACTATTCTCGACAGGCTGTCCACAGAGCCACGCACAATGATTTTCTACGAAAGCCCGTTCCGTCTGACTAAGACCCTGAGCCAGATGTCCGAGAGTTTTGGCGGGAATAGGCGTGCCGCGGTTTGCCGCGAGATAAGCAAAGTCTTTGAGGAGACTGTGCGCGGAACTCTTACGGAACTGATACAGCATTTCGAAGAGACACCCCCAAAAGGTGAAATCGTAATGATTGTAGAGGGTACCGGATGGAAAAAGAAGCAAGACGAGGCGGATGACGACGAAGCCGAAGAAGGAGAGCCACAGGCTCCCGTGGACCTGCGCGAATTACGCCGAAGCAAGAAACACAGAGAGAACAACTAAAAGACAGTAACTCAAAAACAACATAAAAACACAATGAAAAAGCAATTGTTGATGGGTGTATTGGCCGCCGCTGCTATGGTGGCTTGCACTGGCAACCAAGATCAGATCGATCAGCAGACAATGGTAATTGATTCGCTCAAAAACGTAATCAATGACAAGGACGAGAGCATGGCTCTCATTGCCACCACTCTTTCAGATGTACATAGCAACCTCAACTACATCAAGGAGCGCGAGAACATCATCTCTATCAACGCAAGCGAGGCAGGCGACACCAATCAGATCAACAACGACCTGAAGGCAATCTACGCAAGACGCGTAGATAACAAGAACAAGGTAAATGAGTTGCAGCGCAAACTCAAATCTTCCCT
>CAVILU010000313.1:0-2516 GCA_963643535.1 bacterium
GCCTCGACCTCAGTGCAGAGTGCGTCAACCGCGCCCTCGATGCCACACGTGGCGTGACGGCCGTGATAGAGAACACTGCAGGCCAGGGTAGCAATATGGGTTTCGCCCTATGGCACTTGGCGCATATCATAGACCGTGTGGAGGACAAGAGCCGCGTTGGTGTCTGCATCGACACTTGCCACGCCTTTGCCGCTGGATATGACCTCGCTTCGGCTGACGGCTACGAGGCTTTCTGGAAGGAGTTCGATGAGGTTGTAGGTCTCCAATATCTCCGCGGCATGCACCTCAATGATGCCATGAAACCTCTTGGGTCCAAAGTCGACCGTCATGACTCTATCGGCAAGGGCTGCATAGGTGTCGAGGCCTTCCGTCGCATCATTGCCGATCCTCGAACTGACAATATACCCCTCATCCTAGAGACTCCAAACGAGGAACTTTGGCCCGAGGAAATCAGTCTTCTGAAGAGTTTTGAGCGATAGGGTTGCATGTCGTAATGCAATAAATATGCGAAGTCGCCGTTTCTTATTTGCACGTATCTAATGCAAAAAAGAATAGGAATGTTTTCGACAATTAGCAATCTCATATCGCACGTCTGCCCTTTGCGGGGCGTGGTGATCGTGGCTGCCCTCTTGCTCTCTCTTGTGGCGAGTGGGACGGCTGTGGCGCAAGATGTGCAGAAACGTATTATCGTCCACGGCTACATCGAGGGACGCGATACCATCCCGCACGTGACGCTCTCCGAAGTGCGGTGCTTCGCCAAGGCGCGTTTTAAGAATGAACGGCAAAAACGCCAGTGGACTCGCTATATCTATAACGTCAAGAAGGCTTTGCCCTACGCCCGCATCCTCGCTAAGGAGTTCCGAATTATCAACGACAGCCTGGCTCTCATGACTTCCGACAAGGAGCGCGATCGCTATCTTGAGCGCAAAGAGAAGGAGCTCTTCAAGAAATACGAGTACAACCTCAAACATCTGACCGTCAAGCAAGGCCGCATCCTCATAAAGCTTATCGACCGCGAGACGGGCAGTACGAGCTATGAGGCCATCCGTATGCTCAAGGGCAGGTTCAAGGCTTTCTGGTGGCAAGGCATAGCAGCCATGTTCGGTTCCAGCCTCAAGGTGGAGTATGACCCTAAGGGCGAGGATAAGAACCTCGAGAACGTCGTGATCCTCATCGATATGGGGGTCTATTGACGACTCTTTGCCCCATTGACAATCAGCACAAGACAGCAACGCATGCCTTTCCGCCATCTCTTTATACTTTTCGCTTTTCTCATAAACGGTGTAGTGACATCTGCTCAAGATGTTGCGGGGCGAGATATTGCCGACTCCACCGCTCTGGTTGCCGTGCCCGACACTGCCCAACATGGCCCTCTACGTCGTGCCGCCGATGGTGTGATAAATTTAGCCGAGACTGTGCTCGAAGCCCTCACGATCGACCGCGACAGCTGGTCTCTCGCTCTCTATCCCGCCGCCTCATATTCCAGTCGCTCGGGTTTTGCCATTGGCATCATGCCTATGCTCCAAGTGCGGTCGGCTCGTCTGCCGCAACCTGCAACGGTCACGCCTGTTGTCCTCGTCTCGACCAAGCGAATGTTCGAGGTGCAATGCGATGCTGATGTCCATCTCAATCATCGTCTGGACATCACGGCCAAGTTTGAGACTTATAAGCAACCCGACGACCTCTATGCCATTGGCAACGCCTCGGGCGATAAGGCCTCCATTGCCAGGTACGATTTCTTCCGCCGTATGTTTACTGTCGAGGCCCTGAAGGGTGTGGGGCGGCAAGGCCCGTGGCGTGTTGGCCTTACTCTCGATGCTGATTATTACCGTTTTACGAATATCGAACCTGCGGACTCGTCATTGTCTGAGTCTGCGATGGTTGTGTCGGCCTCCGGCGAGGGTGTCAACTATGGTGCGGGTGTCGTTGGCGGATACGACAGTCGCGACAATGCGCTCAGTCCGCGGTCTGGAGCATATGTGCGTCTTACGCTTTCGGGGTATGCCCGCCTGTGGGATAGTGGCCGCCGTTTTGGGCTCGCCTCGCTCGATGCGCGCCATTATTGGCCTTTGCCGTTGGAGTCTACTCTTGCGGCGCAAGTCTATGGCAGTGTGGGGTGGGGCGACGTGCCTTTCACCAAGATGCCTACGTGTGGCGGCACTCGTCTTGGGCGCGCTATTGGTCACAGCCTCAAGTATGTCGATTCGGGCGCATGGCTTGTGCAAGCCGAGTGGCGTGTGCCGCTTTTCTGGCGCATTGGGGCCACGGTGTTTGGTGCCGCTGGCAATGTGGCGGACCAACTCTCTGCGGCACTTGATAATGTCCACCTGATGTGCGGCGCCGGTCTTCGTCTTGCTGTTTTCCCCGGAAAGGGGCTCAATCTCCGCCTCGATGGCGGCATCTCCAACCATGGCGACACGGCTATTTACTTCAATATCCGCGAAGCGTTCTGAACAGTTAGCAGTTAACAGTTAGCAGTTAGCAGTTAACAGTTAGCAGTTAACAGTTAGCAGTTA
>CAVILU010000314.1:0-2509 GCA_963643535.1 bacterium
GTCCGCGAACTGTGAATTGTGAACTGTGAACTGTGAACTGTGAACTGAAAAGGCGGCCACCCGACATCTCGTCGAGCAGCCGCCCACTTGAGGTAATGTACAAAAAAATTACACTAACCAAAAACTTATAGGAAATAAGGCCGGGCGGGGAAGGAAACGGACCGCCGCCCGGCAAAAAGAGGAACAGAGAAACTATGCGGTGTAGCAGGACTCGCCGTGCTCGTAGATATCGAGACCCTCCTCCTCAACACGGGCGGGAACTCGGAGACCAAAGATGAGGTCGAGACCCTTGAAGACTACGAAGCCCATTGCGGCAGCCCAGCAGCCCACAACAATTACACCGAGGACCTCAGCGCCAAGGAAAGCCGCGCCGTGGCCATAGAAGAGACCTTCGGAAGTAGAGAAGAGGCCAGTGAGGATAGTGCCGAGGGAGCCACAGACACCGTGTACTGAGCTTGCGCCGACGGGATCGTCGATGTGGAGCTTGCAGTCGATGAACTCAACAGCGAAGACCATTACGACGCCACAGATGAGGCCAATGATGACAGCACCGGCAGGCGAAACCATATCACAACCGGCCGTGATGCCAACGAGGCCGGCAAGGATGCCGTTGAGAGTGAGGGAAAGGGATGGCTTACCATACTTGAACCAGCTGACCACGATGGAAGCGAACGCACCAGCGCAAGCCGCGAGGTTGGTGGTAAGGAACACGTGCGAGATGGCATCCTGATCGCCAGGAGTGGAAGCCGCGAGCTGAGAACCAGGGTTGAAGCCGAACCAGCCGAACCAAAGGATAAAGACGCCGAGGGCGGCGATTGTGAGGCTGTGGCCGGGGATTGCCTTAGAAGTGCCGTCCTTGTGGTACTTACCAATGCGGGGGCCAATGACAGCAGCACCGACGAAAGCAATCCAACCACCGACAGAGTGGACAACTGTAGAGCCAGCGAAATCATGGAAGGTAGTGCCGAAGAGGTTCATCATGAAAGAGCCCTCCTCACCATTGCAGAGCCAGCCGCCGCCCCACGTCCAGTGACCCGAGATCGGGTAGATAAGGACGGAGATGAAAACGGTGTAGATGAGGTACATAGAGAACTTGGTGCGCTCGGCCATTGCACCGGAGACAATGGTGGCGGATGTTGCGCAGAAGACGGTCTGGAAGACTAGGAAGCCCTCCTTGGGAAGACCATTGGGGTCGTGGAACATGCAGTCGAAGAAGTGAGGCATGCCTATGAAACCACCATCGCCAAACATCAGACCGAAACCGATGAACCAGAAGAGAAGCGAACCGAGAGTGAAGTCGATGAAGTTCTTCATCAGGATGTTGGTGGTGTTCTTCATTCGGGTGAAACCAGCCTCGACCATTGCGAAGCCCGGCTGCATGAAGAAGACGAGCATTGCGGCGAGAAGCATCCAGACAGTGTCGATGCCGCGGGCGAGGTCGCCAAGAGGGCCAGCAGCATCGGCAACCTCCTCAGCGGGAGCCTCAGCGGGGACGGCAGCAATGGCAGGGACAGAGTCGGCAACAGCCTCTGCGACAGGCTCAACGGCCGCGAGCGAATCTACAGTCTCTTGCGCCGTAAGCGACGGCGTAATGAAAAGGGCGGCACAGGCTATGAACAGCGCGCCCAAGACATATTTAGTATAAAGAGTCTTCATAGTAAAAAGGGCAGGTTAGGAATAGGTACTGTTGTTTGGAGATTACTTACCGTCGGGGCTGTAGAGAGTCTGGTCGCCATGTTTGCCGGTGCGGATGGAGATGGCATCCTCGACGGGGATTACCCAGATGCGGCCGTCACCGATCTCACCCGTCTGGGCGGCGGAGACAACAGCGTTGACGGTCTTCTCGACATTACAGTCGCGGACGACGATAGAGAGCAGTGTGCGCTCGATGCAGCTGGTGTCGTAGACCACACCACGGTAGATGCGACCCTGGCGTGCCTTGCCGATGCCTCGCACGTCATAGTACGAGAACCATTCGATGTCGGCGGCCAGGAGGGCGTCTCGCACATCATCGAACTTGGTCTTGCGGATGATAGCTTCAATCTTTTTCATGACTATCGTTGTTTTAGTTGTTTTATTCTTGGTTAGGTGTCGGATGAAGAGTTTTGCTAACAAAAGCAAATTAAAAAGCGTCGTTCAACTTTCTATTTCTCTTTTCAGACACTGCAAATCTAACTATTTATAAGCACACAACAAGAAAACGCTTACAATTTGACATCACATTACGCAAAATACTTACGCCTTTTAAGACAAGCACGGTCTTTTCGGCAGCCCTTTAACAATTCACAAGCATAAAAATAGGGGTATTCAGCGCATAAAACAGATAATTCAAACACATATACCCTAATAAAATAAGGGCACATAAGAAAGATAATAGCAATTTTCCAAAACACACCCCATAAAAAAATTAGGGCACACTCCAAAATCCAAACATTTTACACCCAACCATCATTCAATCCAAAATCAAACAAAAAAGCGGCGGAGGTTTGGCAATTGCGGCCGATTGAGG
>CAVILU010000315.1:0-684 GCA_963643535.1 bacterium
GCTCAATTGCGGGCTTCGGTCTCGACTCATATCGCCTTGGCATTGAGGCACTGAAAAAGCATTGTGCGCAATAAGCGTGCGTCAAGATGCGTCAAAAACCAAATAGAAAACCTAAGACATTAATTATAATAAATCGATGAAGAAGAAACTTACCAAGATCGTCACTACGATTTCTGATATTCGTTGCGACGTCGAGTTCATCCGCAAGCTGCATGAGGCCGGCATGAATGTCGTTCGCTGCAACACCGCCCACATGGACCATGAGGGCATTGGCCGCATCGTCAAGAACACCCGTGAGGTGTCTGACAAGATCGCCATCCTCGTAGACACCAAGGGTCCCGAGGTTCGCACCACCACTTGCGACCAGCCTATCGTTTTCGAGGCAGGTAAGAAGATCATCGTCAAGAGCGATCCTCAGCTCCACTCGACCTCTGAGGTCCTCAGCGTATCTTACGCTGGTTTCGTAAGCGACCTTTCCGAGGGCAAGCAGATCCTCATCGACGACGGTGACGTCTCTCTCCATGTTGACGAGAAGCATGCCGATCACCTCGTCTGCACCATTGAGAACAGCGGTCGTATCGAGGACGGTCGTAAGAGCGTAAACGTCCCTGGCGTAAGCATCAACCTTCCCTCTCTTACCGAGAAGGATAAGGGTTTCGTGCTCTGGGCTATCGAGAACAAGCT
>CAVILU010000315.1:694-1816 GCA_963643535.1 bacterium
ACTTCATCGCTCACTCTTTCGTTCGCAGCGCAAAGGACGTCAAGGAGATTCAGGATATCCTCGACGCGCACAACAGCCCCATCAAGATCATCGCTAAGATCGAGAATGAGGAGGGTGTACGCAACATCGACGAGATTATCGATTGCGTATACGGTGTAATGGTTGCACGTGGCGACCTCGGCATCGAGGTGCCCATCGAGCGCATCCCCTTCATCCAGCGTATGCTTATCCGCAAGTGTATCGAGGCTAAGAAGCCCGTCATCGTGGCTACTCAGATGCTCCACACTATGATTAAGAACCCCCGTCCTACCCGTGCGGAGGTCACCGATATCGCAAACGCAATCTACCATCGTACCGACGCCATCATGCTCTCTGGCGAGACCACCTATGGCAAGTACCCCGTAGAGGCCGTTCAGACCATGGCTAAGATCGCCGGCGTATCTGAGGACGCAAAGGATTCTCGCAACGACATCCCCGTTCCCTCCGCAAAGGGCGAGATCACCACTTGCCTCGCCGAGGCAGCTGTAAGCGCAACCAAGGAGCTCCCTATCAAGGCTCTCATCACCGACAGCTTCACCGGCAAGACCGCACGTTACCTCGCTGCTTTCCGCAGCAACATCCCCGTTTACTCTCTCGCATACGAGCCTCGTGTAGCTCGTGAGCTCGCACTCTCCTTCGGCGTATTCGCTGAGGTCGTAGAGGAGGGCAAGAACAAGAGCGAGATCCTCCGTCGCACTGTCGAGAAGCTCATGAAAGAGGGCGAGCTCGAGGCATCCGACCTTGTTGCTTACATCGGTGGCAGCTTCGGCATTGGTGGCGGCACATCCTTCCTTGAGATCGTCTCTGTCGAGAACCTTCTCAAGAAGATCGATTACTACATCAACTAAGATTAGTATAGGCTCGTAAGAGTCGCACCTTTGCGCCATCCACATTAACTTGTGGGTGGCGTTTTTACTTTTTGTCCCGTCATATTGTAGATTTTGTAAGACTCCAGTACAAACATAAACGCCGCGAATACGTAACAATGCGCAGAAGGCGACAAATAAGTGGCAATGATTTTAAGATACGTTAGCTTGCTTATTAAAAGTCGCTTAAGGGAAGTGCGACAACAACAGGTGGATA
>CAVILU010000315.1:1826-2508 GCA_963643535.1 bacterium
GTATTTCAAGAGAGAGCGGAAAGAGCAATTGACGTTTTCTCTCATTACAGAAAAATTTCCGTAATTTATTGTTGAAAATACCCCAAAGTATCTTATTTTTGCGTTGTCGCAACTGCGAATAATGGGTTGCGGCGTAGAAACTGAAATTGCAACAAAAAATAATCTAATCACAAGACATGGCAAAGATTGATTTGACCAAGTATGGCATCACCGGTTCTACCGTGATTGCTTACAACCCCTCATACGAGGTGCTGTTCCAGGAAGAGACCAAGGCTGGCCTCGAGGGCTACGAGAAGGGTCAGGTAACTGAGCTCGGCGCTGTCAATGTCATGACCGGTATCTTCACCGGCCGTTCACCTAAGGACAAGTACATTGTCGATGACGCTCAGTCACATGACAAGGTATGGTGGACCAGCGATGCCTACAAGAATGACAACCACCCCATGTCTGAGGATGTTTGGGCTAAGGTCAAGGAGATCGCAAAGAAGGAGCTCTCCAACAAGAACCTCTACGTTGTCGACGCATACTGTGGTGCTAACAAGGCAACCCGTCTTGCTGTCCGCTTCATTGTCGAGGTAGCATGGCAGGCTCACTTCGTACGCAACATGTTCATCAAGCCCACCGCAGAGGAGGAGGCTAACTTCGAGCCTAACTTCGTCATCTACAACGCTTCTAAGGCTAA
>CAVILU010000316.1:0-2505 GCA_963643535.1 bacterium
CGTGCAATTCTCTTTCTAACAGATAATTAAAAAACTATTTCTAACCATGTCTAATCTTCGTAATCTCAAGAAGGACGTAAGTTTCCTTGCCAACGACCTGAACACTCTCATCTCTGTCAAGGTTCTCGTCGAGGGTGTCGAGTTCGCCAAGTTCGATGAGGCTGTCGCCAAGGTTGCCAACTACAAGGCTTCCTTCATCGAGCAGATTAACAATCCCGCTGTAAGCGCGCCCAAGGCCGCAGATCGCAAAGCTTCTCAGGAGGATAAGGTTGCCGCTAAGGCTGCTTACTCTAAAGCTCTCAAGGCTGCTTACGCTGAGATCAACAAGAACCTCCTTCAGCAGTACGCTGACCTTGCGGAGGAAATCTCTAACGTCAAATAAGCATTGAGTTTGCTATCCCCCGTCACAATGCGGAGCGAATTTTCTCCTCCGCATTGTGAACGGGTTTATCACTCCCTATACAGCTACGCCATTCACACTTACAATATTTCGCAAGCGGTCCTCCATTCCCTTTCTTTCGTTTACCGCTTTGCTAAAAAATATAGCGGATGTCATATTGTAGACAAATTTTGCCAGTTCTTCTGATGACAACAGTAATGTCTTCTTGCTCATCTTCTTCGGATAAGGTGGGGGAGGCTTTCGTCGAGCCTTCCATCGCTACGCCAGGTAGCCGCCTTTCCCCCGAAATACTTTGGAGCTTCGGCAGCGTCGGTGCGCCTTCCGTTTCACCCGACGGATCTTCTGCCATTTTCTCAATCTCCTATGCGAATATAAAGCAAGACAATCAGACTTCCGAACTCTATTCTATGCCTGCCACGGGTGGCTCTTTGATACGTGTCTCCGATGGCAATGGCAAGTCTTCTTCCGACCCTGCATTTTTGCCCGATGGACGTATCGCTTTCCTTCGTGAGGATGCCAAAGGTGTGCAGCAACTTTTTGTAGCTGAAGCCGATGGCCAAAATGCCAAAGTTGTTCTCTCTGATTCTCAGAATGCTAATGTCGGAGTTGACGCTTTCCTCATTTCCCCCGATGGCAAACACGTCGCCCTCGTAAGGTCTATCAAGATAGACAAGGACATTCATGACCTTTATCCCGATCTGCCTAAGGCAAACGCACGTATCGAGACGGATCTAATGTACCGCCATTGGAATCAGTGGGCCGATGGCGCATACAGCCATATTTGTATTGCCGATTTCGATGGTAATAATCTCTCTAACGAGAAGGATATTATGGAGGGTGAGCGTTTTCACAGCCCTCTCCGTCCTCATGGCGGCATTGAGCAAGTAGCTTGGTCAGCTGATGCGACTAAGATTGCATATACCTCTAAGAAAAAAGTCGGTCGAGAGTCAGCTCTCTCCACAAATTCCGACATTTACGTCTATGATACTACGACAGGTGAGACCGTAAACGTCTCTGCGCCTAATGGTGGCTATGACACTAATCCCGCCTTTGCGGCCGACGGCCGTCTCTTCTGGCTCAGCATGGAGCACGATGGCTACGAGAGCGATCGCAATCGCATTGTCTGCAAAGACCTTACGTCGGGTGAGCTGACGGATTTTACTGTTGGCTCAGAGCTATATGTGTCTCAGTTCGTCTTCTCTCCCAATGGCAACGAAATATGGTTCATTGCCGATATCAATGCTAAGGATGAGATTTTCCATCTCGATTTGTCTACAAAGCAGATCTCTCAGCTGACCCATGATTGTGCGGATTACACGTCTCTCGCTCTTGCGGGTGATAATATTCTTTCTGTCCGCACCACAATGTTTACTCCTCCCGAGATTTTCAAAGTGGACACGAAAACTGGTGAGTCTGTGAATGTCTCCAATGTCAATACGAATGCGCTTGCCAACCTCAATATGGGCAAGGCCGAGGAGCGTTGGATTACGACAACCGATGGCAAGAAGATGCTTACTTGGGTTATCCTCCCGCCAGATTTTGATGCTAACAAGAAATATCCCGCATTGCTCTACTGCGAGGGTGGACCTCAGAGTACTATTAGCCAATTCTGGAGCCGCAGGTGGAATTTTGCGCTTATGGCCGCCAATGATTATATCGTCGTCGCACCGTGCCGCCGCGGTATGCCCGGTTTCGGCATTGAGTGGAACGAGCAAATCAGCAAGGATTATGGTGGTCAGAATATGAAGGATTACCTCACGGCCATCGATACGCTTTCTGCGGAGCCTTATGTGGATGAGCAGCGTCTCGGATGCGTCGGCGCAAGCTATGGTGGTTTCTCTGTATATTGGCTTGCTGGCCATCATGAGAAACGATTTAAGACTTTTATAGCTCACTGCGGTATCTTCAATCTCGATCAACTCTACTCTACGACGGAGGAGATGTTCTTTGTAAATTGGGATCTCGGTGGTGCTTACTGGGATACAGAGAATGCGGCTGCTCAAGCAAGTTTTCTCCAGTCTCCGCATCGTTTTGTCGGCAAATGGGATACTCCTATCCTCGTTATCCATGGCGAGAAGGATTTCCGCATACCGTATACTCAGGGT
>CAVILU010000317.1:0-2491 GCA_963643535.1 bacterium
ATGTATGCTTCGCAGCCGTGTTCCGTTGCCTATTCCTTAGACGGTAGACTGTCGGATGGACACGGCATCATTATAGAAAACGGGAAGAAATATATCAGAAAATAAAAGATAGATATGAAACTGATATTGACCATATTATTCGCTTTTACTTTTACATCAATTATGGCAAAAGACAAGATTGTGAACGGAGTCCCATACGTGGAGTTGAACAATGGCGTGTGGATGCCTCGGTTTGGCCTTGGCACGTATAACGTGCCTGGCGACAGCACGGCGGCTGATGCCGTATGCTATGCTCTCAAATGTGGATACCGACACATTGATACTGCCCATGCTTATCGCGTTGAGCGCGGTGTCGGCAATGGTGTCAAAGAGAGCGGTGTACCTCGCAATGAGATTTGGATCACGAGCAAGATTTGGCCTTCGGAATATGGAGAGGGCAAGACAATGGAGGCCATTGACCGTATGCTAGAGCGTCTTCAGACGGATTACATTGATTTGTTGTATGTCCATCAGCCAATGGGAGATTTCCGTGGGGCTTGGAAGGATATGGAGAAAGCAGTGAAGCAAGGTAAGGTGCGCTCTCTTGGTATCAGTAACTTTGATGCGGCAGACTCTCTCTTCATGGCTGTTATTGATAATGCCGAGATAAAGCCAGCCGTCTTCCAAATAGAGCTTCACCCCTATGCGCAGCGCATATATTGGCAGGAGATGGCAAGGAAGTACGACATTCAGATTGAGTGCTGGTTCCCGCTCGGTGGAGAGATGTCAAATGGGGCTCTGTTCAAAGACTCCACGATTCAAGCCATTGCCAAGGCTCACGACAAGACTCCCGCACAAGTCATTATCCGTTGGCACATACAAGAGGGATTCTCCGTAATTCCAGGGGCTACGCGTCATGATTACATACTCGAGAATGTAAGCGTTTTCGACTTCGCTCTTTCCGATGAGGAGATGCAGATGATGCGCAGCCTAAACAAGGAGGAGCGTTTCTTCAAGATGGATTACAAAGAGGCTGAGCAATTTATGCTCAATTGGAAAATAGATGACTAATCAACAATAAAAATACAACGCACGATGAAGAAACTCTTTTTGCTGATTTCCGCAGCAATGTCTCTATTGGCGTTTGTGGCATGCTCCAAGGACGACGTGGAGGAAGGCGTCGTCACAAACCCTGAGACACCAGCCAACCCGGAGATCCCGTCCGACAGTAGTCAAATCCTCGTGGCCTACTTCAGCTGGAGCGGCAACACAGAGGCCGTGGCCAAGCGCATTAGTGAACTAACAGGCGGTATGCTCTACGAGATTCAACCCGCCACGCCTTACACAACAGACTACCAGACATTGGCATACACCGTGGCCAGGACCGAACTTGACACCGATGCCCGCCCTGCTCTTAATGAGACCGATGCCGACTTCTCGAACTACCAGTATGTGTTCTTGGGTTGTCCCGTATGGTGGGGTACGGCGCCGATGATGTATGTCTTCGTTCTGCGAGACGTACAATTTCGAGGGCAAGACTGTCATTCCTTTCTGTACGTTTCTGTCCGCAGGCCGCGATGCTACAATTCAAAAACTAATCTCCCTGACTCCTGGTGCAACACATCTTTCGGGCTTTGGTGTGAGTGGTGCCAACACTAGCGGTGTCGAGGGTTGGCTGCGAGAGATTAATATGATAGAGTAGAAAAAGTCAGGGCTACGTCTTCTGGGCGTTCTCGGAGCCAAAAATGAGAAAAACAACTATCCAAAAAGAGGGGTAATGGTATATAGGACATTAGGGACTGGTGGTCTGCGTGTTTCGGCCGTCGGTTTGGGGTGTATGGGTATGAGCCATGCATATGGGGCTGCTTCCGATAAGACGGAGATGATGCAGTTGCTTGCCGACGCTGTCTGCATGGGCTACAATTTCTTCGATACGGCCGAGATATATGGTACACAATTGGAGCCCCACCACAACGAAGAACTCGTAGGGCTCGCATTGAAGCCATGGCGCGAAAAGGTGGTTATTGCCACTAAATGCGGAATAAGGTTTGCTGGTTCGGGCCATGACTTGGTTGTGGATTCAAGGCCGGAGGCCATCCGTCGTTCCGTTGAAGGCTCATTGCGCCGTCTTCGCACAGACCATATCGACCTTTATTATCAGCACCGTATGGATCCCAATGTGACACCCGAGGCCGTGGCGGATACAATGGCGCAGCTTATCCGCGAAGGCAAAATACTCCATTGGGGTATTTCAGAAGCATCGGAGGATTACCTGCGGCGTGCGCATAAAGTGTGCCCCGTGACGGCCATAGAGAACCGACTCTCAATGATGGCGCGTTGGCACGAGAGTCTTTTTCCCGTATGTGAGGAGTTGGGGGTCGGTTTCGTCGCCTTCTCTCCGCTTGCCAATGGATTGCTCTCTTTGTGTTACAATGAGCGTAGTTCGTTTGATCCTGTTACAGACTATCGTGCGGCCATGCCTCAATATGAGAAGGATAGTTTCTCTAAGAAC
>CAVILU010000318.1:0-2468 GCA_963643535.1 bacterium
CCTAGGGCAAAAATAAACACAACACCAAAATCCCAATTAACAACTCCCAATAGACAATTACCCCAAACACCCACGAGCGGGGGTGCCGCGAACTGTGAACTGTGAACTGTGCACTGTGAACTGTTTTAGGCCCTAGGGCAAAAAAACACAACACCGAATTCCCAATCAACAACCCTCAATTGCCAATAACCAAAATCCCGCGGGCGGGGGCAGCCAACTGTGAATTGTGAATTGCGCACTGTGAACTTTTCTTCAATTCTTCATTTCTTCAATTCTTCATCAATGAATGCGCATAAGGCTGCTTGCCGTGAGTTCGGACGCTCGATACGCTCCGTCTGCACTAAGTAGTTTCAATCTTTTATAACTTCAAAGACTCGCAGCATAAACTGCGGGTCTTTTTTGTATACTAAATTCTCGTACCATTATTGATTTAAATCACAGCTTTATCTTAGTCCTCTTCTTGAATGATATATGCGAAAAAGAGAACAGAGCTAAGTCTGTCTGTGCCAAGATCTGTTATCTACGCAAATTCGCAAATCTGAGCACAAAAAAATACAGCCAAATAAAATCATCGCGCCTCATTTAGTACTTTTGCCATAAAATATAGCGTACATAACTTACCCAAAGTACCCAGCGATTTTAGCCTTATCCCAAACACAACAACCCCTATGGATTCCATCCGACTCCCACACCCTCTTATTGCCAGCCTCCCACTCCTCTCTCTTATAGCTCTGATTGCCGCCGCGCTAGTGCTCTTTCCCGATGACGCACTCTCGGGCGCGTCTCAAGTAGCTATGATGATAGCAACTGCCGTATGTGTGGCTCTCTCGATGGGCATATATAAAATTAAGTGGCAAGTCTTCGAGGATCGCATCAAGACTACTGTCGGCGATGCTGGTGTCTCAATTCTTCTGCTTCTCCTTATCGGTATGATGTCCGCCACGTGGATGATAAGCGGTGTTGTCCCAACTCTCATCTATTTCGGCGTGCAGATTATGTCGCCAACGTTCTTTCTGCCCTGTGCCTGCATTATCTCTGCAATAATATCCATAATGACTGGTACGTCGTGGACTACTATCGCCACCATCGGTGTGGCTCTCATGGGCATAGGCACAGCTCTCGGCATTCCCGAACCTTACACCGCAGGAGCAATTATCTCGGGCGCATATTTCGGTGACAAACTTTCTCCTATGAGCGATACCACAGTCCTCGCATCAACTATGGCTGGCGCAGACCTCTTCCGCCACATCCGTTTTATGCTCTATACCACAGTGCCCAGTATGCTGATCTCCTTGGTCTTATACTCCGTCTTGGGCGTTTTCTACAAAGGCGAGGCGATGGAAATCTCTGCTTATACCCAAGGACTCGACGCTGGCTTCAACATCTCCCTTTGGACTCTGTTGGTCCCCGCATTCACTGGCTGGCTCATCTATAAAAAAATTCCTTCTCTCATAACATTGTTGCTTTCTGCCCTTGCTGCGTGCGTCTGCGCCGTCGTTCTCCAACCTGATGTCCTGACAAGTGTGGCCGGAGAGCAGTGTCTCTCCGCAAAATCTATTTTTATGGGCTTGATGAAGACTTGCTACACCTCCACAAATGTCGATACGGGCTACGAGGAAATCAACCAACTTGTTTCTACTCGCGGAATGGCCGGCATGCTCAATACGATTTGGCTAATTCTCTGCGCCATGTCTTTTGGCTCATGTATGGTTGCCAGCGGTATGCTCAAGAGCCTGACCGGTATGCTCCTCAAGTCAATTCGCAACACTGCGTCTCTCGTCTGTTCCTCTGTCGCAAGCGGCTGTCTTCTTAATCTTATTATGGGCGACCAATTCCTCTCTATCATAATGAATTGCTCAATCTATGAGGAGGAATACCGCGAACGAGGATACGCCCCCGAACTCCTAAGTCGCTCCACCGAGGATTCCGCCACCGTCACGTCCGTCCTAGTCCCATGGACTGCCTGTGGCATGACGCAAAGCACTGTTCTCGGCATCCCCACAATCACCTACCTCCCTTTCTGCTTCTTCTGCATAATAAGCCCCATTATGAGCTGCATAGTCGGCATCTTAGGCTACAAAATCCCAAAGCCCCACCCCAAAAACTTCCAACAGAGCGAAGAAAAAACGTCGATTCCAGCGAGCGTAACAATGTGAGCAAGGATGCGACACCACGCCCCACTAGATGAATAACCGTACCCGATGCGAAAAAAAGACCGCCACTTTCCCCACCAATCCTAATTTAACTCCAATTAACAACCTAACATAACCCCCTAAAAACCAACCCCAACCGCCAATTGTCAATCGTCAATCGTAAACTGCAAATTGCCCGCCCCCTTGCAAATCCAAAACTTCTCCCTACCTTTGCACTCGCTTTCGGGAACGAAACAACCTCCACAAGAGGTCCAAGTAACAGAAGCAAAGCACATTGACATATTGGAAGTGACGCACAAAAAGCCGAGGCGGCCG
>CAVILU010000319.1:0-2444 GCA_963643535.1 bacterium
TCTTGATACTGCTGTTTGTTAACATAAGACATGTTATTGATTTGAGATCAATTATCACGTTTCTTTAAACAGTTACAAACTGTTCGTAAACCTGACAGCGGCAAAGTTAAGAGATGTTTAAAAGTTTACAATAGACATTTTGACATTTTTTAGGGTATAAAATGTTATCAATCGAGTGGACGATTTTATACCCACGAATAGTTAACATCTTAATAATCATAGCGATATAAATCTTACCTCAAAAATTATACTCCACCGTTCGCATATAGCCTCCATTAACAAATCGCAAAGAATGATTAACAATTCCGAGGAGAAAAAAGGCATGCCCTAATAACATGTCATATGTTAACTAGCCCATTTTGGGGCAGTTTTCCCGCCGGGCGTTTTCCTATCAGTTCACAGTGCACAGTTCACAGTGCACAGTTGCGGGAAATTACCGCATGGGGAGCACCGGCAATTGTTAATTGTTATTTGTTAATTGTTAATTGCCAGAGGTATGGCTAACCTGTATTATTCGCCCAAGGGCTTGCGCCCTTGGCTAACATACAACGCCACGTTGGGGCTCTAATTCAGTTAACAGTCAACAGTTAGCAGTTCACAGTTAGCGTTACTCCGCGTGGGGAGCACCGGCAATTGTTAATTGTTATTTGTTAATTGTTAATTGCCAGAAACTCTTCTATCGTCCCAGTCTCCGAAGAGAACGAGCACCCGATTTTGAAGAGTTTGCGCGGGTCGGTGGCGTACTCTCGGGCGTAGCCTTGGGACTCTATCTGGTCGAGTGCCACCCGCGCCGTGCCGTTGAGCTTAAACTCGAAGATATAGATGAATTTCTTGGTCTCTATGACGCAGTCCACGCGGCCTTTGCTTTGGCACTTCTCTGTGTAAATCACGTAGGTGCTCAAGAGACGGAGAATCAAGTAGAATGTCAGGTGGAAATACCGCTCCATCTCATGTTCCGTACTCGAACGGCGGGAGGTATACGGGATACTGGCCAGAAATGCGGTAAGGCTTACGCGAAACTTCTCAAGGTCCGCATTGTCGAGCGCATCAATAAGTTCATCATTCAGAGAACGGAAGTCCTCATTCCCCGTATTCTTGAAATAGTTGCTGGCTATTGCACTCACGAAACCGTGGCGAACCTCATCGTTAGGGAAGTCGAGCAAGTATTTTCTTCTGCGCCTGTCGTAATCCTTTATGGTGAGGTATCCGCTTTGGAAAATCATTGGCAGCGGCATCTCCTTGTCGGCTCGGTAATCGACGAACTGTGAGCTATCGTAATACTTGCTCGTCATCTCGTCTATGTCCTCATTGAAATGCTCAAGGAGGCGAACGAGGTATGTCGGTGTGCCGGTGCTAAACCAATAATCATATATCGACAGGTCATCTAACGCATTCAGCAGACTGAACGGATTATATACACCTCGCAACGCGGCACTGAAATGATAACCGTCATAATGTTTACGCAGCTCGCTACGAATTTCCTCATAAGAGACGGACATCTTTTCTGCAAAAGCCTCTATTCGTTCTTTGAAATATGCATCAATCTCATCGTCCGTCATTCCGCAGATGGTGTCATATTTCTCGCTCATACTTATGTCCTTCGGCTGATTGAACCCGCTGAAGACACTTATCTGCGCAAACTTGGTCACGCCCGTGAGGAATACGAACTTGAGGTCAGAATCGGCACTCTTGAATGTTGAGTAGAAAGCTTTAAGGATATTGCGGTTTTGCTCCTCGATGGTCATGACGTTGCCACCATGCTCCACTGTCAGGTCGGCATCCATGACATCAAGAAGTGGTTTGTCGTACTCATCGACAAGGACAACGCACCGCAGCCCAGTCTGACGGCGAGCCTCAGCAAGGACTTTCGCAAAACGATCGCTAAAATCGAGTTCTAAATCAGGGACTACGGAATATCTCTCCTCTTGCGTCTTTAGGAAACCATACAATTTTCTTGAGAGAGCATCGGGGTCCGTATAGTCAGTACCATTGAAGTCAATGCGGAAGACAGGATATTTTTTCCACTCCGTCTCCAACTTTTCTATGGCAAGCCCTTTGAAAAGCTCCTTCCGCCCGAGGAAATAGTTCTCGATTGTAGACAGCAGAAGGCTCTTCCCGAAACGCCTGGGGCGGCTCAGGAAATAGACCTTGCCCTCGTCTACGAGCGAGTAAACGAAGGCCGTCTTGTCTATATATACGTATCCGTCCGAGATGACGTTCTCGAACGACTGTATGCCTATGGGAAACTTCATTTTCAGTTCACAGTTCCTATCAGTTCACAGTGCACAGTGCACAGTTCACAGTTTCTGTTAGTTCACAGTACTCAGTTCACAGCTTAATTCAGTTAACAGAGCACAGTTAACAGTTAGCGTTACTCCGCGTGGGGGGTACCGGCAATTGTTAATTGTTATTTGTTAATTGTTAATTGCCAGAAACTCTTCTAT
>CAVILU010000320.1:0-2418 GCA_963643535.1 bacterium
ATCTTATTCTAACTATGCAACAGCGAATACAAACGTTATTATAGCCTAAAATCGACAGCTACACTAAGTGTATTCAGTCCATTTTTATCAGCAATGAATATTTGCCTCTTGCCAAATGCGCTGTATGTGTAATCTATTCCCACAGACAGCCTTTGCGTTAGCCCTTTTCGGATACTAACAGGTATCTTGACGCGTTGTACAAACTCTGCTTTGGTGCTCTGACTCTTTAGGTTGCATATTACTTGGCATCCAATTCGTCCTGTTATCTGTGGCTTATCCCATGTGCGCTCTATTCCCACAATACCTCCACAAGCCGATACGTTTTTCGTGTAGCCGGTAGGGTTGTAAAACAGTCGTCTTTGCTCAAAATAAAAGCCGAAGAAGAGCCCGGAAGCCCTTCTCCAGCTTATTGATTCAGCGATGCTTATTTCAACATCCCTATTGGATATGCTTATGTAGTTGGCAAACGCACACCTTGAGTATACCGCAACAATGGCCGTTTCGCTCAGTTTGTAGCCTGCGCCGCAATCTATGTTGCATGCCCAGTAACTTGTGCTGCCACATCCATAGCCTCCACGGAAAAGTCCTTGGAGTACCCATTTATCTCGCAAATCCTTGGTTACTTTGGCTGTAGCTGCGTCAAAGTAACTTTGGCTATATGCGTAGTCGCACGACAGGTTCAGAAACAGCAAGGCAACGAGCAGCCTGAGCCACCAAGCACTTGCCTTTGCAGCAATTAGCCTGCCTGCCATTCCCTCAATTGCCGATTAAACAAGTGCGGCTATCTCCGACTTGATTTTTGCGGCAAGAGCATCAGCCTCTTGCTCGGAGTGAGCCTCGGCGTAGATACGAATAATGGGCTCGGTGTTCGACTTGCGGAGGTGTACCCAACTCTCGGCAAAGTCAATCTTTACACCGTCGATGTCGTTGATCTTGTCGGTTTTGTGGTTCTCCTTTACTTTGGCGAGGAGAGCGTCCACGTTGGTGCCGGGGCGGAGATCTATGCGATTCTTGGAAATGACGTAAGCAGGGTAGGAGGCCCTAAGCTCGGTAGGCTTCTTTCCTGACTTTGCCATCTGTGTAAGCATAAGCGCAATACCGACGAGGGCGTCGCGACCGTAGTGACACTCGGGATAGATAACACCGCCATTGCCTTCGCCACCGATGACAGCATGAGTCTCTTTCATCTTGCTGACGACGTTGACCTCTCCGACTGCTGCAGCCTGGTATGTGCCGCCATGACGCTCTGTGACATCGCGGAGAGCACGGCTTGAGGAGAGATTGCTGACAGTTGAGCCTGGCGTGTGTGCCAAAATGTAATCGGCAATTGAGACGATGGTATACTCCTCGCCAAACATCGAGCCGTCCTCGCAAATAAACGCGAGGCGGTCTACGTCGGGATCCACGACAAAGCCAATGTCAGCCTTCTTGTCTGCCACGAGGGCCGATATGTCTGTCAAGTTCTGTGGCAGTGGCTCGGGATTATGAGCAAATTTGCCATTAGGCTCAAGATTGAGTCCGTAGACGGTCTTAACGCCCAATTTCTCAAAGAGTTTGGGCAGAATGACGCCACCGACTGAGTTGATGGTATCCACTGCAACCTTGAAGTTGGCTTTCTTTATGGCCTCAACATCCACAAGTTTTAGTCCCAATACCTTGTCGATATGGTAGTCCGAATAATCTTTTGTCGTAAGGCTGCCGAGTTCGGTTACCTCTGCAGCGTCATAATCCTCTTTAGCTGCGGTGTCGAGAACCTCTGCGCCTTGTGCGGCTGTGAGGAATTCACCGTTCTGGTCAAGTAGCTTCAGAGCGTTCCACTGCATAGGGTTGTGGCTGGCAGTGATAATGATGCCGCCATTTGCCTTTTCGCCAGTTACAGCAATCTCGGTCGTCGGGGTTGTTGCGAGGTCTATGTCGATAACGTCAATGCCCATACCCATAAGGGTGCCTACAACGATGTTGCGGACCATGGGACCCGAAATTCGTGCATCGCGACCAACGACAACCTTTGCATGCCCCTCGCCAGTGTGGTTCTTGTTGATCCACTTTGCGTATGCAGATACGAAACGAACGAGGTCTGTTGGAGTCAGTCCATCACCTTGGCGGCCGCCAATGGTTCCTCTGATGCCTGAAATTGATTTTATAAGTGACACGGTATGTGTTTATTTTTTAGTTTTAGTCCTTGATGCTTTGTTCTTTGCCATTCTTAGCTCGATGTCCGAGAAGAGGTTCTTACTGTCCACGTCTTTGGAGACAATTGCTCCACTCTCGTCGATGAGATAGCTGGCCGGAATCTCGTCCACGGCGAAGAGTCTTGCTATCTCACCATTTTCGTCTATCACCTGATGTCCGGATAATCCTTCGGCCTTGATAGTCTCTTTCCACTTGGCAGTCTCTGCGCTTACGGCAATATTGATA
>CAVILU010000321.1:0-2414 GCA_963643535.1 bacterium
GAAACTGACATAACGTCAAATTCCAATGCTACATTGAAATGATAGTGCGATTTTCAGCCTTTACAGGGCCGAACGTAGATTACATAAGGGAGATGCTCCTCTTTACGAAATTGGTCAGGTTCTGACCCTTGAGCATATTGTTGGAGAGGAGGGCGAGATCGATAAGCTGGCCGACAAGTTTCTCGTCCTTAGCGAAAGCGGCAAGGATGTCGGTGCGCTTCTTGCGCTCGCCGTCAATCTGCTTGTTGAGGGCCTCCATCTCATCCTTCTCGGTCTGAGGGACTTCCTCGTCCTTCTTACCCTCCTTGGCCTTATTAAGCTCTGTGCGACGAGCCTCGTAGGTTGCGATTTGAGCCTGAACGGGATCGAGCTGAGCCTTGGTGTTGCCGGTCATTGCATTGACAACCCTTGCTACAAGAGGATGATCGGCATTGATGACGAGGTTGTAAGTGTCTGGCATCTCACCATAGAACGACATCGGGCCGCCCTGCACTGCGCTCATCTCCTTCATACGGCGCATCCACTCATTTTGGGTGACAATGACAGGCATCTCGTTCTCGCCAAGAGCCTCGACGGAGACGGTGTAGTTGACCTTCTCCTCGGTGGGAGCCTGGCTACGGAAAGCCTCCTCAAGGTCGCTCTTCTCTTGGGTTGAGAGCTTGAGCTCATGCTGCTCCTCCTTGACAATGAGCTTGTCGATGGTGTCGGCATCTACACGGCAGAAACGAGTCTTTTCCCATTTCTGCTCCTGCTGGTTCATGAACGGAGTGTCGAGCTGGCCGTCGAAGAGAAGGACATTGTATCCCTTGTTCTTGGCACTCTCGATGAAGCTATACTGATTCTGAGCGTTGTTGGCGTAGAGGACGATGAGGTTACCATCCTTGTCGGTCTGATTCTCCTTGATGAGGTTCTTATACTCCTCGAAAGTGAAGTATTTGCCGTCTACGTCCTTGAGGAGGACGAATTTCTCGGCGCGCTCTGCGAACTTCTCGTCGGTGAGCATACCGTACTCCATAAAGATCTTGAGGTCGTCCCACTTCTTCTCGAAGTTGGCGCGGTCGCTCTTGAAAATTTCCTCAAGGCGATCGGCAACCTTCTTGGTGATATGGTTGGAAATCTTCTTGACATTCGAGTCGCTCTGGAGGTAAGAACGAGAGACATTCAGAGGAATGTCCGGAGAGTCGATGACGCCATGGAGGAGCGTAAGGAAGTCGGGGACAATGCCCTCGACGGAGTCTGTCACGAACACCTGATTGCAGTAGAGCTGAATCTTGTTGCGGTTGACATCGAGATTGCTCTTAATCTTGGGGAAGTAGAGGATACCCGTGAGGGTGAACGGGTAATCGACATTGAGGTGGATGTAGAAGAGAGGATCCTCAGCCATCGGGTAAAGCTGATGATAGAACTTCTTGTAATCCTCCTCCTTGAGATCGGCGGGCTTCTTGACCCAAGCTGGCTTGGTATCGTTTACAATGTTGTCCTCTTCAGTCTCCTGCTCTTTGCCATCCTTCCATTCGGTCTTCTTGCCAAAGACAATCTCGACAGGGAGGAACTTGCAATACTTGGAGAGAAGCTCCTGGAGGCGGTTCTTCTCGAGGAACTCCTTCTCGTCCTCGGAGACATGCATGATGATGTCGGTACCGCGCTCAGCACGCTCGGCATCCTCAAGGCTGTACTCCGGCTCGCCTGTACAGCTCCAACGAACGGCCTTGCTGCCCTCCTTGTAACTCTTGGTGACAATCTCGACCTTCTCACTGACCATGAAGGCGGAGTAGAAACCGAGACCAAAGTGACCGATAATGGTTGCAGCATCATTCTTATGCTTCTCGAGGAACTCCTCGGCACCGGAGAACGCAATCTGGTTGATGTACTTCTCTACCTCCTCAGCCGTCATACCGATACCATTATCGGAAACAGTGATGGTCTTAGCATCCTTGTCGAGAGAGACACGGACCTTGAGGTCGTCAAGCTCACCCTTAAACTCACCGTTAGAGGCAAGGACCTTGATCTTCTGAGTAGCGTCTACAGCGTTAGAGACGATCTCGCGAAGGAAGATGTCGTGGTCAGAGTAGAGGAACTTCTTGATTATAGGGAAAAGGTCTTTCGTGGAGACCCCAATCTTACCTGAAGCCATAGTATATGTCTGTATTTTTTGTTTTCTGCGTAGAGGTGTCTCAATATTTGTGCCACCTGGCGAAATGTGACAAAAAGTCGCGCCGTGTGACAAAGGCAGGAAAATCGATGTGACAAAATTGCGCATATGTGGTGCACAGAGACCGAGGAAGCATCCCTCTTATTGCCATAATTTGCTTTTTGAGACGCAATATTGTATTTTTGTGTTAAACACATATAGAATATTCCCAATATATGATACAACGCGAAAGCGACTACAGAGAGTTGACGACAGTCGTCAA
>CAVILU010000322.1:0-2397 GCA_963643535.1 bacterium
GGCTCCGCTCAACATCTTGGCTATCTCGCCTATGCGGTCGTCGTCGGTCAGCGTCTTGATGTGCGATATCGTGCGGTCGGCCGTGTCCTCTTTGTATACTTTGTAGTGTTTCTGTCCGCGGGCCGCAACC
Source organism: bacterium (assembly GCA_963643535.1). GTDB lineage: Bacteria > Bacteroidota > Bacteroidia > Bacteroidales > Marinilabiliaceae > W3P20-009. The sequence goes on from CAVILU010000322.1 coordinate 131, forward strand.
TGGGGTAGGTGAGTTATCGCCAACACTTGCATATGGCTGGCCATCTCGTCCATTATCTTGCCCATCTTGTCGGCCACGTCGCCCGATACACCTGTGTCAATCTCGTCGAATATGATTGTCGGCAGACTCTTGTTCTTCGAGAGTAATGCCTTGATGCTCAGCATTACGCGACTCATCTCACCGCCCGAGGCTACCTTGGCGATATCTGTGGGCTGGCCATTCTTGTTCGCCGCGAAGAGGAACCGCACCTCGTCCTCGCCATCGGGTCCGAGTTCAATCTCGTTCCTGCTGACCACAAATTTCGCATTCTGCATCCCCATCTCATGGAGCTGAGCCTCAATGGCCGAGGTTATCCCCTCAAACACCGATTGGCGTTTCTTGCTCAGTATGTCGGCCTTGGCTTTTGCGTCGGCCCGCAATGCGTCGAGTTGCTCCGTTAGCTCCTTCATCTGGTCCTCGAAAGAGTCTACTGCGGCTACTTTCTTTCTGAGGTCGTCGCGTATGGCAATGAGTTCGCCAGCTGTGGCCACGGTATGTTTCTTCGCAAGGGTGTTGAGGGTGTTCAGCCTGTCGTTGAGTCGCTGTTGCTCAGCGGGGTCGAACTCGACGGTCTCTATTACGCCTTGCAGGGTTTGGCGAATGTCGTCGAGGTCTATGCGCGCCGTCTCTATGCGGTTCGTGACGTCGGCCTCCGAGGGTAGGAAGTTTGATACGCGGTCCAGTGTGCGCGTCATTTCGCCCAGTCGCGATACTATGCCGCCTTCCTCACTATCGAGTGCGTTGATGGCAAAGGCGAGGCTCTCTTTTATCTCCTCGGCCTTGTCCTGCATCTCTTGCATGCGCTCTAGCGACTCTATTTCGGCAGGGTCCTCGAGCTTCGCATTCTCAAGTTCGTTGAGTAGGAATCGGTTGTAGTCTAGCTCTTTGCCTTGTTTGGCGTTGAGCTCTTTCAGTTCGTTGAGCTCCTGCTCTTTTTTGCGCATCTTGCGATACGCCTCAGAGTAGGTGGCCAGCTCGTCGTTTGTGTGGGCCGTGGCGTCGACCACGTCGAGGTGGAACGATGTCTGGCTCAGCAACATATTCTGGTGCTGAGAGTGTATGTCTATCAGGCGCGCTCCGAGTTCCTTCAGGAAGGATACGTTGGCGGGAGTGTCGTTGACGAAGGCGCGACTCTTGCCCGATGGCTGTATCTCGCGGCGTATTATCGTCGTGTCGTCATACTCTATGTCGGCCTCCTCAAAGAACTCCCTGAGTCCGTATTCGGCAATGCTGAATGTCGCCTCCACTACGCATTTGCGCTCTTTGTCGAGCAGTGCCTGGGCATCGGCTTTCTGACCGAGCAACAGTCCAAGCGCGCCCAGCATGATTGATTTACCGGCACCCGTCTCGCCCGTTATCACGGACATTCCGCCGTCGAGCTTAAGGTCCGTGTGGTCAATCAGTGCGTAGTTCTCTATAGTAAGTTCCTGTAACACGCTATTTTAATTTGCTGTATTTGCTGGAGTTAGCAGGGTCGGCGGTTTGCAGTACCTCGTAAACTCTGGATTTCTCAATCTGCGGAGCCTCGCTGAAGATGTTGGCTATCTCGTCACTCTTGGCTGTGAAGAAGATGTTCAGCAGATATGGGTTGCGCGACGAGCGGCGGCGTATATCCTTGATTTTGTCAAGTGCCTCATACACAGCATTACGGGCGGTCTCCATATTGTCCGCCATCTGGTCCAGACCTTGACGGTGGTATACATACAACTGCTCGTGGAATACCTTGTAGTTGTCGCTCATCGCATTGTTGATCAGCCAATAACGATTTGACGTTCCATCGTATGATTTCCATCCCGAGAAGGTCGAGCTCTGCGCCTGGTTCACGATATTCTCCGCCTGCTTGAAGAACTGCGCTCCGCCATTAAGCGAGAAACTGTCATAGTCCAAGCCGAGCATAAAATTGACGTAGAACGCTATGAGTGGCACGAGGTTGTCCGAGTCGTAAACCGTTGGATTGTAGACGAGTGGCTGTCCCTCATTATATCTGAATTGGATGTCGTCGTCCTCCACGTTGAACATAGTCGTCGTGTATGCGCTTCCCCAAACAGGACGGCGCAATTGCACTGTCAGCGAGCCCTTGAACTCGTTGCTCGAAATCTGTGAAGTGATATTGAAGTTGAGGCTGCATTCAATTCGCTCGCGGCTCTCAAACTTGTCTGTGGTCCAGATTTGGGCGGAGAGGAAATCTTGCAGCGCATTGCGCATATTCTCATAAATCTGCTTGTTGG
>CAVILU010000323.1:0-2379 GCA_963643535.1 bacterium
CACGTGGATATCGCTACAAATTGTGAGTTGACGCTGTGCAGAGCCGCCAACATAGCCTCGGACGAAAACAAGGCGGGCTCGACAATGACGCTCAGACTACCGGCCTCGACAGGCACAGGCGCCACAATTGATATATCAGGAGTTATCATATTAAGTCTTGGATACAATGCGAATATAATAAAGAATTTCGTGAAATCTTCACATCAGATAACATTAAAACTATGTGGCAAACGAAATAAGTGCTATCTTTGACCAAAAGCAACGCAAAACAGATAATGGAAAAGAACTTCAAAGAGCTGCTACCAAACGTCAAGGCATTCGCTTTCGACGTAGACGGCGTGCTCTCGACTCAGACCGTGCCGATGTCGGCAGAGGGCATTCCCATGCGCACGGCTAACATCAAAGACGGCTACGTGCTGCAATTGGCAGTCAAACTCGGCTATAAAATTGCGATTATCACTGGCGGAAATAGCGAAGCCATAAGGAAAAGATATGAGGGACTCGGCATCACAGACATATACATGGGCCAAGCCACGAAAATGGGGGCCTACAAAGAATGGAGAGATAAAAACGGGCTGGAGGACAATGAGATCATGTACATGGGCGACGACATTCCGGACCTGCCGTTGCTGAAGGTCGTTGGCGTGCCCGTCTGCCCCAAGGATGCATGCATCGACGTAAAAGAGGTCAGTCGCTACATCTCGCAATACAATGGTGGCGAGTGCTGCGTACGCGACGTGGTGGAGCAAGTCCTACGGTCGAAGAACCAATGGGGATTTGACCACTCTTGGTAAACGACAAAACACACTTATTACTATGAGCATTAGAGGATTTCTCAGGTTGGTAAGGCTACCGAATTTAGCGTTCATCGTAGTCTTCCAGGTACTGCTGCGCTATTGGCTTATTTTGCCTATGTTCAACAAGATAGGTATAGAGCCGGCGCTCAGCACGCTCCAATTTATAATGCTCGTGGTAGCCACTGTATGCCTGGCGGCAGGAGGTAATGCCATAAATGACTATTTCGACATAGAGGCAGACAAGGTAAATCGCCCGGACCGTCAAGTTGTCGGGCATGGGGTGAACCGCAGGAGCGCATTGCTCACGCATGTCGTAACCACGCTTATTGGCATTTTTGCCGGTATATATTTGTCGTATGTACTTAGGCGACCAGCTTTTCTGCTACTATTTGTGATTCTGCCCGTGCTGCTGTGGTTCTACTCAACCCACTTCAAGAAGCAGATACTTGTCGGCAACATATTGGTAGCCTTGCTTGTAGCCTTGACTGGTTATATGGTCGTGTCGGTTGAGTTTGCGGCGTTGGACAGAGTGCCCAATGGTCCAGACACAGGCAATGTGCCACTCTCGTGGATATGGTATCTCGTATGCGCATATTCGGTATTCGCATTCATCAGTAACCTCGGGCGTGAAGTCATCAAGGATATGGAGGATGCCGAGGGCGATGAAAAGGCGGGGTGCCATACGCTTGTGATTGAGCTTGGCGCGGCTTACTCCAAGGTAGTTGTCGTTTTTATCGAGATAGCACTCTTGGCCGGCTGCGCACTTGCATTGGCAAACATTCCTGACAGCATATGTATGTTTTGGCCAACGGTATACAGCACCATTTTTATTGCAATACCGACTGTAATACTGTGCATTATGGTATGTCGAGGCGAAGAGAGGAAAGACTTCCACAAAGCCTCATTTTTGAGCAAGATGATAATGGCCGCAGGGTTGCTCTCCATCTTGTTCTTCAACTTATAGAAAAAACTTAGCGAAATGACACTTAACTCACTTCACACACACAGGACAATACGCAAATACAAGCAAGAGCACATTGACCAGAAAACAATCGACACGATAGTCGATGCAGGAGTCCGCGGCTCAAACACTGGCAACATGCAGCTCTACAGCATTGTACTGACCACAGACGACAAGGTAAAGCAAGCCCTCGCCCCCGCGCACTTCAACCAGCCAATGATAACGACCGCACCACTCGTAGCCACCATCTGCGTAGACGTGAACAGGATGAGCAAGTGGTGCAAGGTAAGCGGCGCGGAGGAGGCCTTTAACAACCTCGAAAGTTTTGTCACGGCATCCATTGATGCGACAATCGTAGCGCAAAATATGGCACTTGCGGCCGAGGAGGCCGGTCTCGGCATCTGCTATGTCGGAACCACAACATACAACCCCGACAAGATTATCGATGTGCTCCACCTACCCCACGGAGTCTTCCCATTAATCACGCTGACTATCGGTTACCCAGACGAGGCACCTGAACTGACAGAGAGACTGCCGAACCGTGCCCTTGTCCACTACGAGACATACAAAGACTACACCGACGAGGATATCCGCGCCCTCCACAAGGAGAAAGAGGAGAAC
>CAVILU010000324.1:0-2344 GCA_963643535.1 bacterium
AACCATCGGCGTGTGTTATGGCGTGGTAGACGGCCTCGCCGTGCTCGTTGAGGACGTTGTTTGTGAAGTTGTCGTACTCATCGATTATGAGGAAGAGGGGGATGCGGAGTCTCTTTGCCGCTATGCTGATAATTTGAATCTTGTCGTTGGCGTCGTTTGTGGCATAGAACCTCTCTTTCACGTCGGCGGGGTAGGATTCTTGATACTTGCTCATGAAGTCATCTAAATGAAAGCAAGCGTGTTTGTTGAAGTTTGACTTCAACTCATCAATGCTTCCGCCGACATGCGAGAAATCCAGTGTCAATATCTGATACCGCCCCTGGTTCTTAGTCTTATGACTGCCAATCCAAAGACTGCCAAAAAGCTCGTCGAACTGGTCCTTGTAATAGCTGTCGTAGTACGCTTGGAGCATACTGATCCACAGGCTTTTGCCAAAGCGTCGGGGCCTCGTGAAGAAGAGGAAGTCCGGTTGCCGCTCGATGGCGGGGATGTACTTCGTCTTGTCCACGTAGTAATAGTTCTCGGTCATCATGGTAATGAAGTCCGAGACTCCGTATGGTATGCGTTTCGCTTCTGTCATTTGTCTGTTACTTGCGGCCTGTCTGCTATACTACATTGTCAGCGTCAAATCTACAATCTCCAACTGCTTGGCTCGGGGCATTTCGCAAAGTTTGCGGGCCGAGTCGGTGTAATATGTGTAGTCGGCTATTGTCTGCCTTTGCTTGCTTAGCCACGAGTTGAATGACTTGCTCTCCATGTCGCGGCTCGTGAGCTCCTCGTGGAGTGCCATGAGGAGAGGGATTATGTCCTTGCGCCCGTAAATCTCGTTGAGGCCGTCTACGAGCACCTCCTCCATGCGGTCCTCGGGGGCTTTGCCCGCAACCACGTGAGCTACAATCCTCTTGACGCCCTCGCGGAGGGAGTCCGAGAGGTGCATCTTGCGCATGAGCTCCTCGCTGGCGGTCTTTCCGCAGACGGTGGTGTCTCTCGGGATGTTTATCTTGACGAAGACGAATATGGCCGACACTCCGCACACTGCTATCTCGTCCTCCGTCAGTTTCTCCATAGACGTCAGAGTGCTTATGCGCGTCAAGAAGGCGTCGAAGCGGGCTATGAGGTTGGGGTGGGCGTCCTTGAGAGTGGTGTCGCGCACTGTCTGCTCGAAGTCGTGGACGCGGAGGATCTGCATTTTGCGTAGCATGAGGGCGTTGGGCATGTGCGTGGTGCCCGGCTGGCAATACTCCTCCTTGAGGCGGTTGACGAAGTACATGTCAATCTCACCTTTATATTTAACGGGCATCTTGCCGCGGTATTCGCACTCGAAGAAGTCTTGTATCTTGAGGTAGGTGCTCTCGCTGACGTTTACTCGCCCGGCCTCGCCGCCGCTCTCCATACGGGATGCCGTGTTGACGGTGTCGCCCCATATGTCGAATACTTTCTTGATGTTGCCGAGGTGGCCGGAGACCACGGGACCCGTGTTGATGCCTACGCGGATGTTCCAGAAGTTCTTGTGCTCCGACTGGCGCTCGTTGACGTAGGCTATCATGCCGAGGCCCACGAGTGTCACCTCAATGGGGTTCGCGCTGTCGACATCCGGCACGCCGCCTGCGCACATATAGGCGTCGCCGATGGTCTTGATCTTCTCTACTCCATAGCGGTCCACGAGCTCATCGAAGTAAATAAAGTACCGGTCGAGCTCGTCCACGAGTTGCTCGGGGTTGATGTGCGCCGCTATTTTCGTGAAGCCCTGGATGTCCGAGAAGAGTACTGTGGCAAACTCATATTTGCGGGTGTGGCGAGTCTTGCTCTCCTCAATCTCGCGGCGTGTCGTGTCGAGTTTGCGTTTCTGACGGAGCGTGTAGAGCCATACGCCGCCTATGGCTATGGCAACGAAGAGCAGCGTGAAGCCCATTGACGCCCAAGGGAATACGGGTTTGTCGTACTCCAACCGCACCCTTACGCTTTTCCCTTCGCTGGAGCGTATTTCGAGGGTCGAGATGTCGGTCTGGCACACGCAGACGGAGAAGTCCGTCTCGCCTGTGGTGGCGCGGAAGAGGGTGTCGCCCCCCTCTGTCTGGTTGATTGAGTAGGGTGGGGTGAATCCCTCGGCGTTCGTCCACTCCAGCCTAACGTATGGCTGTGACGATATGATGGCTGTGTCCGCGCCTGCCTTCTGCGGCATGCGGGACGGGATGCTGATGACGTCGCTGCGAGTCTCGGCAATGGCGGCTCTGGCCGATGTGGTGAGCATCAGCAACGGCAAGGCTATGAGCAGGCAAGTGTGGCGCCAGGAAAAGTGGGTCTGGCTCGGTCTCTTGTTGCCTCTATGGAGGAATGTTGACAT
>CAVILU010000325.1:0-2327 GCA_963643535.1 bacterium
GGTCAAGACAGTGCGCTCCTCGATGTCGCTCTTAAGCTCTTTGTTCTGACTGCCGACTCCCGAGGCGTGGAAGTAGAGGTCGAGAACCGTGCCATCGGCTTCCATAGCAGATATTGCGTTTTGCAACTTACTCTCCGCGTCGCCCGCCGTGATGTCTATCACGCACTTTTGTACTTTGCTCGATTTTGCGCAAAGCTCATCGAGTGCCGACTCGTTTCGTCCGCAGACGGTAAGAGTCCATTCTCCGCTCTCTATCAGAATCTCTGCCACACGGCGACCGATGCCGGATGTGGCTCCCATTATTATTGCTTTGGGCATTGTCTCCCTATATTTTATTCACCAAAATATTTCGCCCAAAGGCTCTCAATGCGCGTCGCAATCTTATAAGCCAATACTGGCGGAACGGCATTGCCAATAACCTTATAAGCTCCCGATGAACTGAGCCCGTGGAATACGAATGGGTAGTCGGGTGGGAAAGTTTGGATTAGTGCGCATTCCCTTGGTGTGAGGCGGCGCTCCGTCAATTTTGCCTTAAGTTCTTCTGCGTGGAGACCTCCGTGCTCAGCCGAGAGACGGCGGAACTCGATGTTGCCGTGGTGCTCCGAGCGAATTGTGGGGCCGAGTCCGGCAATGTTTATCTCGGTCTGACCTTGACCTTTAGGCATATATTTGGCGCGGGAGAATATCTGTTGCGCGGGGTCTATGCTCTTGTCTGGCTCACTTAGTTTGCCGAGAACTTCGCCTGTGGTAACTATACGGGCCAACTTGTCATTGGTCGTCTTATGAGCGTGCGTCGGAGTGGGGTAGGGATCGTATTCTGCCGGAGTTTCCTCTTTTTCGAGAGCCTCAATAGCCTCGGGGCGAAGAGCGTCGCGGCGAATGCCAATGAAGATTACGCGCTCGCGGCTCTCGGGCACTCCGTAGTCTCCTGCATGGAGTACTTTGGGTGTGAGTACTATATATCCATTGCCGTCGGCGCTGGCGAAGTCGCTGCGGATGATGTCTTTGACGTCGCCAAGGTTGACGAGTCCCTTGACGTTCTCGGCAATAAATATCTTGGGCCGCGTGATGTCTATCACCTGCTTCATCCAGAAATAAAGCTTGCCGCGGGTCTCCTCGCTCGGTGCATCATCATCGCGTTTTGTACCGTCGTGATTTTTGCCTGAATTGAAGCCCATTCGCTTGCCCGCTACGCTAAAATCTTGGCATGGAAAGCCTCCGGTTACGATGTCTACATTTTCCGGAAACACCTTCTCGCCAGCATTATGCCTCTTGACGAGGTTGACGATGCTCTCGCTTACGTATTCACTGCCGTTGCGGCCGAAGCGACTCATATAAGCTTTCCACGCCACGGCAGCCTCGGGCAATATGTCGTTGGCAAAGATGGTTGTCATCCTTGTAGGGCGAGTCAGAATCCAATCCTCATTTATATCTTGGGCAATGTAGTTGGGCGTGCCCTCGAAACTCCTACGATGGGCTATAAATCCGCCTTCGAGCCCAAGGTCCATGCCACCGCAGCCCGAGAAGAGGGATAGTATGCGCAATGGCTTATTTTTCTTCTCGATAAGGGCGGAGTAGTCGGGACGTTCATTGTAGCCAATGATGTCCGAATCGGTATATATGTAGGTGTGTGTCTTTTCTTTTTCCATATCAAGCAAATTTAAGCCAATTAGCTGAATTGTTCAAACGACGAGTTGCCTTGTCTATTTTTCTTATCTTTGTGTCATGAAGAACAACGACTCTCGCGAGCTATTCGCTCCAGGCACAATAACTCCACCATCTGATGCCCCGATAATTGTGGCCGACGGCCTCCGAACGCCCGAAAACGTGGGCGCGCTGATCCGTTTGGCGGCAAACGTGGGCTGCAAGACTGTCGTCCTGGTTGGCTCCGGAGAAATGAAGGAGAGTAAGATACGCAAGACGGCCTGCATGGCGTGGGACTATGTCAACCTCATCCGTGTCGACGATGCGGAGTCCCTAAGAACTGCAATACCCGAAGGCTACGAGTGCCTGGCCGTGGAGACCACACCCGACTCTCGCAACATATACTCCCAACCTATGCCGCGCCGCGTGGCACTCGTTGTCGGCAGCGAGGTCCATGGAGTCTCCGAAGGTGTCCTCGACCTCTGCCCGCGCCGTGTCTTCATACCAATGACGGGTCCCGACACGAGTATGAATGTTAGTCAGGCGGCCGCGGTGTCCCTCTTCGAGTGGGTCCGCCAATACGTTGGTTCTCTTTCTGTAGAAAAATAGCAATACTATGGATATCAATTTCGGTGGCATAATTCTTGGAGCCTGCACGTTCCTCGTTATCGGTGTTTTCCACC
>CAVILU010000326.1:0-2303 GCA_963643535.1 bacterium
CAACAGGGTCTACTGCAACAAGATGCTCGGCAAAGAATTGGTTTACAATGCGCTGAGGGACGCCTTGCCCCCCGACTACAAACTCGCACTCGACAGCCTCGAGCATCTGGGGTATAAGGACTACAATGTCACCATCCCTGTGTACGGCATCGACTACTTCAAAAAACTCCAGTACGAACGGAGAAGTACCAAGTGCGCGAATAGGCTATGGAGCGAACTCGGCGTCTACCTCGCGGACTCCGAGGAGCTCGAGGAAGCCCAGAAGGAATACGTGGAGCCAACGCCCCGGCAGAAGGAACTGCTCGAAAAGCTAAAGAACTCCCGAACACCCAATGAGGCAGTAGCCTATGGCGACACCCTCGTAGCTACGGGTTACGACTTTGTCAATGAACATTTTACAGAGGAGTTGGCAATATATGCGAGTGCTATATCCAAGAACGGCAGGGTCGAAGAGGGTATAGCTTTGTTAAAGAAGCATATTAAGGATTTTGGCTTAACCGAAAATGTTGAAATTGCGTTGGGATTTATCTATTTTTGGATAAAAGGAGATTACCCTAATGCGCATAAGTATTTTGAAAAAGCGGCGGATTTCGGTTGGGATGACGCAGGATCGTTGCATGCGCTCGACGCAATGATCTATGCAAAAGAGGGCAAGTATGAGAGAGCCACAAGTCTTTACGTAAAAGCTTTAGAAGAATTCAAATATGATGACAATTTCCGCAAAATGCAGCAAATCTGCGACTCCACTCTTGCCATGAAATACGAGCAACCCGAGAGAACAAAAAAATTCCTCACAATCACCCAAGCATACAGCAACAAGATGCTCGGGGAAATGGCAAAGTACAATGAGCTGAGGCTCAACATGTCCGATGACTACAAACTCGCCCTCGACAGTCTCATCGAGATGGGTTTCTCCGATTATGCAGAACCATATTTCGCAGAAAAGCGTCAGCGGGAATACGATCAATTCAATGAGGCGTGCGACAAAATTGCCTATGCGGAATCCGATAAGTACAAGGTCTTCCTAGGCGACTCTCTCGTCTCTTTGGGTTACAACATTATCTATTGTCTCCGTTGGGATTCTGGGATTGTTCAAGGATACGCAATGTCTTTGATTAAAGTTGGCAGGAACGACGACGCCATCAGCTTGCTGCACGACTATCTAGAAGAGCGCCGAGACGATGCAGAGGTCGCTGGCACTCTCGGCGTGGCATATTTTATAAACAAAAATAACGCTATGGCGCATAAGTATTTGCATTATGCGATGAAGCGTAAAGCGACTTTAGCGGACCTCTATAGCTATGACGCTAGTGTTTACGAGAGTGAAGGCCGGATCGATGTCGCCTCCAAATTTTATCTCTTTTCTATGGACCTGTTTGGCAAGTACAATGGTTATGAAGAAATGATCGGCGTCTGCATAAGCATCCTCAGCTTGCCCGCCGAGCGCACGGCTTTCGAGACTAATCTCTGCACGATAGCCCTCGCGTACGCCTACAAGCAACTCGGCAATGAGCAGGAGTACAACGACCAAAGGAGCAAAATGACCACCGAGCAACAGTCCGCCCTCGACGAGCTCTGCACTATGGGCTACGCCGACTACGTAGCCAAATACGCCCCCTGGGAGCAAACAGAGAAATAGCAAGAGCACAATCAGATAGACCTCCAACAGAAGGAAGAGGAGCCCGCCAAGGATAGACCACGGCGAGGCTCCTCTTTGCGTGTGACATGCACACCGCAGCCCATCAAAATCTTGGAAAAGTGTAAAGAAACGCCCCATTTCAGCTTGGAAAAGTGTAAGAAACGCCCTCATTTCACCTTGGAAAAGTGTAAAAAAAGACCCATTTTTGCCTTGGAAAAGTGTAAACTGCATATCGCAACACTATGATAAAGCGCAAGATAGACAAAGTCCTTGACTCCTTCTTCCGTGATGAGCGGAAGGCGTTGCTTCTGACAGGCGCGCGGCAATGATAAGCGACTCCACATAGCCGACATCTTCAGCCTCATCCCCTTCCTCAACCTATGGCTATGCACTGTTCTGCTCATCAAAAGCAGCGACAACGGCTGGAACAAATATGGCTGCGACCCGCATGACATGAGTGTGCCGAAGGAGATGTGGTAGCTCTTGAGCCAGGCACAGATAAAATTCCCGTGCCTATTGCATTTATACAAAAAACAACATACCTTTGCACCGTCTTTCACCGAGTCACGGCAAGGCGAAAAGACAAAGGCATCAACCCCTGTTGAAGTCTCGGGCCTATAGCTCAGTTGGTTAGTAGCATCTGACTCATAATCAGAGGGTCCTT
>CAVILU010000327.1:0-2295 GCA_963643535.1 bacterium
GCTGTACTCGGGGTCGCGGTAGGTCTGTACGAAGGTGTTGAGGGTCGAGAGACCGTCAGCTCCGCTCATAGCCTCGCCCTCGGCCTTGATGAGGTACATCTCCTCGATTCGCATGAGGGGAATGTCGTTGGCGTTGATGTCGCCAGCTATCTCGCCATTATAGGGACCAAACTTTACATTGGTGTAGGGGGCGTAGTACTGGCTCACAGTTTCGCCTGCGTATGCCGCGAAAGCGTTTTGAACCTCGTCGGTAAGGTTTGCAGACTCACCATTCTCGTTGAGCCACCAGCCCTTGCGGACGTCGGTGTCGGAGATGGTGGAATAGAGTTTCGGGCTGATCTGCATACCGCCGGCGTAGTTGGAATAGCCGTAGCTGAGTGAGCCGATGTGGCTGATCCAGCATACGATGCCGGAGCTTACTACGTCGTCGTTCTCGGCGATCACGATGCCCCACATCCAATCGTTCTCGGTAGAAGAGGAGAAAGTAGGATAAGAGACCTCGGCGATGGTTGCGGGTGTTGCTGAGGAAGCCTCGATTGCGCTGGTAGCGTCAGCAGCTGCGGCTGCCCACTTCTGAGCTACGAGGTTTACGCGTGCGCGGATACCGTAGGCGGTAGCGAGGTCGATGTAACGCTTGTCGCTGCGGTTCTGGCCAGCTGCCTGTGCGCTGGCGAGGAGGGTGATGGCCTCGTCGATGTCGGCGTAAATCTGGTCGTAAACCTCCTGTACGGTGGCGCGAACGGCTCCATCCTGAGCGGCTACATCGGAATTCTCATCGGTGATGAGAGGAACGCAAGGCGAAGTCTCATGGCCAACGATGTTGAACTGGAAGAGCTGAGCGAGCTGGAAGTAGCTGAATGCGCGGAGGGCGAGACCTTGTGCGCGGTTGAACTGAAGGCTTGCATCTTCGGCCTCGGGTGAGATGCCAGAGACGATGGTGTTGGCATTGAAGATGTAGCTGTAGAGGTCGTTCCAAATGATTCGCGTGATGTAAGAGGATGCTGTGTGAGCCCTGAATCTTACGTTGTTCGAGAACCAGTTGTAACCCGTGACAGTGCTGGGAATGTCCTCGCCATCGCAGTCTGTGAAGAGCATGATGGAGGGGTAGCCGAAGTCGTTATGTGCGCTGCCGATGTCGTTGTAGTTCGGCATATACTCCTTCATCTTCATGAAGGCGCCAGACACTGCCGAGAATGACTTGTCGGGGTCGTTGGAGTAGACCTCTGCCTTTTTTGATTCTGTGGCGATCGTGCCTTCGGGAGTGAGATCCATCTCCTCGCAGGAGGAGAGGGCTACTGCCGCGGTGGCTGCCGTCAGGAATAGATATTTAGTTTTCATTTAGGTCTGTGTAGTTATCGGATTAGACAATCCTTTTTTTCGTTGTTGCTCTAAAACAATTTTTAGAACGTGATCTTGATACCGCCAGAGATGGTTCGGAGAGATGTGTAGCGCGCCGTTGTGGCGTAGGTGAAGCTCTGGCGTGGGTCGAGACCGTCGCGGTGGCTCCAGAGGGCTACGTTGTCTGCTGCGAAGTAGACGCGGATCTTGTCGATGTAGATCTTGCGGGTGAGGTCGGTGGGCAGGGTGTAACCGAAGGTGATGTTGTTGAGCGAGAGGTAGTTCGAGCTGCAGATCCAACGGGTAGAGGTAGAGCTTGCGTAGTCGTCCTCGTAGTCGAGACGGGGAACGTCAGTCTTGGTGTTCTCGGGCGTCCATGCGTTGCGGATGTCGGTGTGCCAGTTAGAGCCAACGGAGCTTGACGTGCCGCCGTGCATGAGATCCTGGTAACCGTAGTCCCAAATCTTGCCGCCGAGCTGATAAGAGAAGGCAACAGAAGCGTCGAAGCCAAAGAACTCGAGGTTGGTGCCGAAGCCGCCGTATACCTTAGGCATAAGGTTTTCGGTAGCAATCTTATGGTTCTGGGCGTCCTTGTAGTCGGAGGTGGCAACGCGTTCGCCCTTCTCGTTCTCGGTGTAGTAGAGGGCCTCGCCAGTCTTCTCGTCTACGCCAGCCCACTCTACCATGTAGTAGCGATACATGCTTTCGCCCTCCTCGTAGATACGGCTGCCGTCTACGAGCTTGCCGTTAAGGTCGGGGTGGAGTTCGTTGATCTCGTTGTGGATGAAGGTGGCGTTGGCGTTGATGTCCCAGTTGAACTTGTTGAGGCGGAGGACATTGACGTTGAGGTCAATCTCGACACCGCTGTTGGTCATGGAGCCGACGTTCATCGGGAAAGAGGTGTAGCCTACGGAACCTGCAACAGGCTTGTTGTAGAGCATATCGTCGCTCTTGCGG
>CAVILU010000328.1:0-2294 GCA_963643535.1 bacterium
TGACTCCGAGGTGGACCAGATGCTTCTCCGCTTCCCAATACTTTCCGACTATGCCATTCTTGTTGATGACGGTATCCGTTTCTTCATAACTCACGGTCACAAGACTCCCGCTGACGAAGCTTTCCCCTGGATAAATAGCGACGTCATAGTAAGCGGCCACAGCCATCTGTGGACTCTTGAGGAGGACGATGAGCACGTTGTGCACCTAAATACAGGTTCCATAACCTTCCCTAAGGGCGGCAACGTCCCCACCTTCGCATATTACGAGAACCATGAGCTCACTGTACTCGACCTCGATGGCAATGAACTTAAACGGCTAACTGTGACTCCGACGGGCAAATAATAGCCAAAGATTGAGCATCTAAAGAGCCCGATACATTACCTCAATACGCCGCCCTCCATAAGGTTTACTCCCTGCCTTATGAAGGGTGGCGTTTTTATTTTCTGCGCTAACGGTCTTAAAAACGCAGTTAGCGCAGATTATTTTGGGATAACTTGCGCTAATGGCTAAAAAAACGCAGTTAGCGCAGATTATCTTTCGATAACTTGCGCTAACTTTTATTGATGAACTGCCGTGGATGGACACTGCCAAGTCTAGTTTTATCCCGGCTTTGGAGAATTTCTGGAATAGCTGGGCGGTATTGCGTGGAGATATTAAGTTGATTGTTTGTGGATCTGCCACTTCATGGATGATTAACAACCTTATTCGTAGCCGGGGCGGACTTCATAATCGCCTTACGCACCATATCGTGCTACGTCCCTTTACATTGCATGAGTTCGAGGAGTATTTCAAGGCTTACAATTTTGGCTATAGCCGCAAGCAGATAGCCGAGTGCTATATGGTTATGGGTGGCATCCCATATTATCTCTCTATGATGGACCGTTCTAAGAGTGCGGCTCAGAATATTGACCAACTTTTCTTTGCTGAGAATGCGGAGCTTCGCGATGAGTTTATCGACCTCAATCGTGCGCTTTTCCGTAATTCGGCACCCCATGAGGCTGTTGTGACTGCATTGGCTACAAAAGGCATTGGTATGACGCGGCAGGAACTTGTGCGTGCTTCCGGTCTTGCGGACAATGGAGCATTATCCACTGTGCTTGAGGAACTTGAGCAATGTGGCTTTATCCGACTCTATGAGCCCTTTTCTGTGAGCGAAACTAAGTCTGCGGGACAACGTCAAAGTCGAGGTGTGTTATATCAGCTGATTGATTTCTACACGCTCTTTTACTTTCATTTTGTAAAAAATAATCGCTATCGCGACCCGCATTTTTGGTCGACATCTCTCAACTCTCCTATGCATAGTGCTTGGGCTGGACTTTCGTTCGAGATGCTTTGTCTCTGCCATATTGCGCAAATAAAGAGTGCTTTGGGCATATCCGGGGTCCTCGCCAACGTTTGTTCTTGGAAAGGCGGTGGTGATAAGCGAGCACAAGTAGATCTGCTTATCGATCGTAAGGACGATACGATTAACGTCTGCGAGATAAAGTATTATGCCCAGGAATTCGAGATAACGAAAGATTACGCCGACATCCTGCAAAACAAGCTTACTGTCTTTGCGTCCAAAACAATGACCCGCAAATCACTAATGCTGACCCTAATAACAACATTCGGGATTAAGCAGAATAAATACTCCGACATGGCGCAACGAGTAGTATTATCGGATGAGTTGTTCGCTATGTGAAAATAGTCAAGGGGCGTGCTTATGGGCGATTACAGCAGACTTTATCAGGAAAGTTCTCAACCGTGCTTCCTGTCTTTACAATAATGCCTAAACTTATGTATATAAAAATAGCCCCCGAGAGAATTACTTCTCCCGGGGGCTTATAAGAGTGACCGTTTAGCCTATGCGGCTAAAGCGGAGGGTCTTACTTCGTGATGACGCGTGCCATCTCGCAGCACTTGTTGGAGTAACCCCACTCGTTGTCGTACCAAGAGAGAACCTTGATGAAGGTAGGATCGAGGACGAGGGTCTTGTCTGCGTCGAAGATAGAGGTGTGGGGATCGTTGCGGAAGTCGGTAGAGACAACAGCATCCTCGGTGTAGCCGAGTACGCCCTTGAGCTCGCCCTCTGCAGCAGCCTTCATAGCTGCGTTGATCTCCTCCTTGGTAGCAGCCTTCTCGAGCTCGCAGGTGAGGTCGACGATGGATACGTCAGAGGTGGGGACGCGGAGAGAGATACCGGTGAGCTTGCCGTTGAGGGCGGGGAGAACCTTACCTACAGCCTTGGCAGCGCCAGTGGAAGAGGGGATGATGTTCTCGAGGATGCCACGGCCACCGCGCCAATCCTTCTTAG
>CAVILU010000329.1:0-2271 GCA_963643535.1 bacterium
CGATTATTTACAAACGCTGACAATCAACGGTTTGTGAATAATCGGGATTTCAAGAATTTTAAGCAGGTTTAACCGTGTCGTTTCATATTTTGTTACACTTTGCTGTTCAAAAGAGTCGCTGACACGGCGACTTCGCTATGCACATATTTAGTGGAGTCGGTAGACGACCTTTCCCCAACGGGCGGGCCAAGCAGGGAGCTCAATGCGCTCGCCGTCGGGTGTCCGCTGGAGGAGCATCTCCTGGAGGCCAATCATGCCCGAGCCGCCGCGGTTGAAGTCCGGAGCCCAGTCGAAGCCCATATCATAGAAAGCGGGGAAGCGGTATGGCCCATTGGCCAGTTTCTCGAAATTGAGAGCAGCCGCGTCGTCGGCCAAGCCAAGGCATGCGGCCCAAATATTATCTTGTTTCCAGCCACGGGCGGACCTCATCTTGATAGACCACGGGTCAATCTTCCAAGTGTCAATAGCCACCTGAATGTCAGGACGGCCGACTCCGAAGACTCGCCACGGGAAGACTGGGTACATCTGAATGGTCTCCACATTATTGATGCGCGCCCAGACCACGGCAGGCGATATCACGCGGTGGCCGTCGATCTCGCGGAAAGGTATTTCTGGTACATGGCTAAGCAGCGTGCGGGCCTCAGAGATCACAGAAGAGTCCTTTCCCGAGCGGAGGGCGTAGTCAATCCACGCTTGGCCCACAACCTTGAGGGCGGCCACGGTAGAGCACGGGTTATACGCCATCTTGTGGGTCTCGGCGCCCGAACCCGGGTAGATTACGATTTTGCCATCCTCGGTGAGCGGAAGTTTGCCAAGCTTGAGAGCCTCGTACTGATAATGCTCGTCGAAGAAAAGAAGGCACTGCCAGATAAGGTCCTCGTAGGCAGAGATATCCATCTGGAGGTAACGGTTTGCCTCAAGAGCCATTTGGCAGAACTCGAGGGAGGTGTCCCACACATATTCCAGCCATGCGTTGCTCTCGACGCCGAGATCCTGCCCTGGGGCGTGCTCGCCATACTCAGCGGGGTTCGGGAGGCCGAAGCACTCCATTTGCTCGGTGAACGAGGCTCCGTCATGCCCCCAGTAGAAACGAGTGCGCGCCTTGGCATTGCCGAGCATCCGGACATAGGCGTCGAGCTGAACACGGAGCACGTCGAGGTCGCCCGACTTAATCATGGGCCAATAGACAAGGCGTTGATTTTGAGCCGTCTGAGTGCCGCCACCCCAGCAACGGTAGTCGGGAGTGAACTTACGGGGAGAATCTACATATGCGGGGTCGAAAGTAAAGAGGCCGCCATTGAACTTGGTGACCCATCGGCCCGAGGCGTTGCAGCCGAGCATGTAACGCATAAGCTCGTAGTTGCGGACGATGACGGCGGCCGAGTCGGTAGGATTTGGCTCGTCGGCCTCGGTGCGATCCGCATATGGCTTCTCGAGTTCGCGCTGGAGGGCAATGTAACTGCGGTTCCAATAGCGGTTCCACCAAATGGAGGATCGGTCGCGGGACTTGGCCACAGACGTAGCCGCGGGAGCGTCGTCATAAGCCGTCAGGCGGACGTGGATGTCGAATTTCTTAGCGTCGCCCTCGTAGTTCCAGGCCTTGAACTCCGTGTCGCAATATTTGCCAGTCGTCACACCTGAGAAAGTGAGTGCCTTGGCATCCAACTTGCCGACCATGGCGAGGCCGGCGAGAGGATTGTAGAGTTGGCTCTTGATGGGCTCGAGATGTTCAATTGCCACAGTGCGGTCGAAGATTGTCTCTTGACGGTTGACGTGGGAGAAAGTTATCGAGTGCTTGTCCGGCGAGACGGAATCAGCATACATATAGCAGTCGCCGGCGAGCCATTTGTAGGCGCATTGCATGCGGGCGTCGGGCGGCACGAGTTTATCCTCGGTTCGCCAATTCTCGTAGCTCAGTGTGGCGTGGCGATTTTTCTTGCCTGCCACAGAGATGAAGATATCGGGGGACTCGGTGTCGGCCCATATGCTGATCTTCATGTCGGCGCAGGAGACCGTCATGGAGCCATCGGAGAGGTGGAGTTCCTGACGGAAATTGCTGCCTGCGAGTACATTGTCGTCGAATCGGAGGCGGAGTCGGCCGGCCTTGAGGAGGGTGTTATTCTCGTCGAGCCAACTGCTTTGCTGCATATAAATAAGGAGGTCGCCATTTTCGACCCAGACATTGAGGCCGATGTCGTAACCGCCAACGGGCATGGACTCCGAAGAGTTCTTGCTCTGACTAGTCCAGACATAGTCGCGAGGGACGTAGGC
>CAVILU010000330.1:0-2254 GCA_963643535.1 bacterium
GTCCACAACTATGCAATGGGTGCTATCACTTTCGAGATGTTGCCTATCGACATTGAGGACATTGAGCGCATCGAGGTTGTCCGTGGCGCATCTGGTGCTCTCTATGGTGCAAATGCCGTTACCGGTGTAATCAATATTATCACTACAAAGCCCGACCAGTCTGGTCTTGTTGTTTCCGGCAACCTGCAAATGGGCAACAACGAGACTTACCTCGGTAGCGTTGCCCTCCGCAAGGCTTGCAGCGATAAGTTCGCGTTCGGTATCACTGCCAATTTCCAGAGGCGTAGCCGTCCGACAAGCGATCTGTACGTAATTCCCGCTGCTGGTCTCTACTACGCACTCTCTGACGATGCTCCCAAGGCTGGAAATACTTTCCTTCAGCAGGTCTTCGCTACCAAGCTTGAGGCGTATGGCGGTTCGCTCCGGGATTTCACAGGTGGCGGATGGGTAGCTCCCGAGGAGATTCAGAATCTTCGCCAAGTTTATTCTTCCAAGGAGGGCGAAAATACCTACATCTCTGTCTATGACTGCCTTGAGCCCGAGACTCCCGTTACGAGCATGTTCCCTAATTCGAGCGTAGCCCGTAGGTCTGAGGGTTATAATGGCTATCTCTCTTTCACCCCCGCAAGTGATGTTCGCTTTGACCTTACTGGTGGTTATCAGCGTTCTTATATCAACTCGACTCCTGTCGGCGACGATTATTTCTCGTTCAACGGTCGTGAGATTAAGGGTGGTTATGTAGCCCTCTCGGCAGACATCAAGGGTCTCAAGGTTCTTGCCAACTACTCTGGTGGTCCACAGGATTACGCGGTTGGTGTTCCAGGCTTCAAGGTGAAGTCCAACCTTTTCTTTGCTTCTGCAGAGTATGACTTCCATGTCGGCAACCTTTCCATCCGTCCGGGTGTTTACTACCAGAACATCTATTATGAGGATTATGTCCCCGAATTTAATGGTGTTGGCGAATATAGCTGGTCTTATCAAGATCCTGGCTACAAGTATGACGAGAGCACGGAACACCTCTCTGGTTTCTTCAGCTATGATGCCGAGATGACAGCCATCGCTCCTGCAGTTCGTCTCGACTACAAAGTTGGTGACTTCCGCCTTATCGCGGCATACCGTGCGGACAAGACCAACATCCCCGATAAGTGGAACCACTCTGGCCAGTTCTCTGCAAGTTATTCTTTCAACGACAAGAATCACATCCGCCTCGTTTATGGTCACTCCAACCGTTCCGCAATCCTCGTCAATTCGAGCGCAAACTTCCGTTGGACGCGTACAAAACTCTTGATGCCTTCGCACCTCACCTTCCTTGCAAATGAGGATGCCAACCTTGTCTCGATTGACAACATCGACCTCGGTTACCGCCTCAAACCCAGCGAGCGACTCCTCATCGATGTTGAGGCTTTCTACTCAATCTCACGAGACTACAGTGCCCTTATGGCAAACTCCGCTTCCATAACGATGCCGGCTGAAAGCGCAGGCTCAATCAAGACGGATATAGAGCAAAAGATTGCTGCAGGTGCCGGTGTTGCAGAACTTGCGGCTGCTATTGTCCCCGCTCTTCAGTCAGTAATGGACACCGAGGCTAAGATCCGCTGCAATGTCCTTCCCTTCGATGTCAAGCAGTTTGGCGTAAGCCTCAATGCCGATTGGATTATCTCTCCGAAACTCATTGCCAAGGCAAACCTCAACTTCCAGAAGACAACGATCGACAACTACTATCAGTACAGCCAAGCCACTGGCATCCAAATGCTTCTCAACCAGGCAAAGAGCCAGGTTAAGACGGCGGCCTACAGGGTGCTTATGCAGGCATTGCAGACTGGCAAACTGGATCTCTCTGGCGCAAACGGAATGAAGCAAGATGGCTCAAAATGCGTTCTCGTCAACGTGGAGGCCGACAACTTGCAGCAAATGATGGAGAATGGTGAGATTACCGACGAGGCCTCTTACCAATACCTCAAGAAATATTTTGACCCCGATACTGAGGATGGCGTAGAGAACACGGCAACACCTAACTTCTACGGTATGATCGGTCTTATGTATAAGCCCATCGAGCAGCTCAACATCTCTGCTTTTGCCAACTACATTGGTGAGCGTTCATACAAGACCAAGTACAATTCTAATGGTGAGGACCTTTCGCAGCGTTTCACTATTAATCTCCACCTCGGCTACAAGCCCATACAGAATTGTGAGATTTTCCTCAATGCCCACAACCTCCTCAACAACAAGAAACGTGAGTTCGTCTACTCCGATG
>CAVILU010000331.1:0-2247 GCA_963643535.1 bacterium
TCGGTGTACCGATGCAAATAATATTCGGCGCATTGCGATACATATTCTTGAAGTTCGGGTCACGCTTTGCCATTTCGGGATTAGCCTTCACGAAGATTGCAGTCGTCTCCTTGATAAAATCCGGGTCCTCAACGACACGGATTTCCCAACGCTGCGAATTCATACCATTGGGAGCGTTGATACCACACTTGGCAACAGTCGCAAGTTTCTCATGCTCAACGGGCTTTGCCAGATACTTGCGGATGGAGCGACGGGACATGATGGCACTTATAACCTCGTTGCTTTGCTCGGTTTGAGCTACCGACACCATTGGCACGGCCAGAAGTGCGCAAAGGAGTAATGCTTTTACATTCATAAAGTTATGCAATTTGTATTATGGTTATTTTTTGACGGTCACGACCTCGGAGGCAGATTTAAGACCATCGGACTGAAGTTTCAGCGTTGCCTTGCCAGCTTTGTGCGTGCTGCGAAGGACTACGAGAGCCCTACCCTTCCAAGTTTTATGGGTGGCATCGCAGTATGAGTCACAATCCTTAATGTTAGCATTGCCCATGGCAGCAAGTGCAGCCGCCCCTGAGATTGACGCCTTTAGTTCAACCTCGGCGTTCGGGCAGACACGCCCCTCCTTGTCCACAATCTCAACCCTTACGTACGACAAATCCTGACCATTAGCCTGCATTTCGCGATTCTCAACAATCATCCGGATGGCATAAGGCGCAGAAGACGAGGCTAGAGTCTTTGTCTCCTTAACTTCGCCATCTACAACACCTTCAGCTCGCAGAGTTCCTTCGGAATATGGTAATGAGAAGACGGCTTTCATCTCCGTGGACCTATCTACATTTTTCTCCCCTATCAACTTATCATTAAGATAGAGGCGCACAACTGGATAACGGGAATAGACCTCGACATCGATATCCTTACCCTCGTGCCCTGGCCAATTCCAACTCTCCCAAGTTGGCCACACGGCCCACAAGCCAACACGAATTGTGCCGTTGTAGCCATTTGGCTCTTTCACAGCCATATAGAGTTTCTCATTGTCATTATAAAGCATACTGCGGAAATGGGAGATTGGCTTACGCCACCCGATGAGGTCAATATCACCGCAATACGACGCATGGCAAGGGTAAAGAGGATTTTGGAAATGCTCGCCAGGAGTCTCCCCATCATACCACCAACGACCGATTCCCGACTCACCAAGGTAATCTATACCCGTCCAGACAAAATCACCAATAATGTAATCACGGTCTTGCACAAGAGTCCAATTGCGGAACGCATCATTTGGATAAGACTCTGTCTGCCACATTATCCGATCGGGCACACGCTCGTGATCCTCAGCCTCCTTATGAATCATATAGTTGTAACCGACGACATCCAATTGAGCTGCGAGTGGATCGTAAATTTCCCAATCACTATCCCAGGATGCGAGTGCCGACGTAACGATGCGATCGTCATACTCACGAATGGCATCACGCAACTTCCTGGCTGTAGTCACAATCTCGATGCGTTTACGCTCAATAACCTCATTACCAATATTCCATGCTATGATGGATGGGTGATTGAGGTCGCGGCGCACCATACTTTGCACGTCCTCTTTCCAATACTGGTCGAAAACAGTAGAGTAGTCATAAGTGTTCTTTGCGTCGCGCCACCCATCGAAGCAATCTTCCATGACGAGGATGCCGACCTTGTCACAAGCCTCAAGGAAAGCCTCGGAAGTCGGATTATGAGAAGTGCGAATTGCGTTGAAACCTGCGTCTTTCATCATCTGGGCCTTGCGATATTCAGCACGGTCGAAAGCTGCGGCTCCGAGGATTCCGTTATCATGGTGGATGCTGCCGCCCGTTATCTCAACCTTACGGCCATTGAGGAAAAATCCATCGGTAGTGACCACTACGCTTCGGATGCCAAATGTCTGCGCGTAGGTATCAATTACCTTCTCATTTTCCGCTACTTGCACTTTCACCTGGTACAGATTGGGCGATGAGAGATCCCAAAGTTTGGGATTATTGACTTCGACTTGTTGATGCGCCACCTGCTGAGAATTGGCAGCGAGAGTTAATGTAGTCACAACCTCTTTGCAACCTTCTACAGTTGCACTGAGGCAGATTGTCTTTTCTGTAGATGACTCGTTTTTCACCATAGTCTTGACATCCACTAACGCTCTGTCTTGCGACACTTCTGGAGTATGAACAGCCACGCCCCAATTGTCGATATGCAGCAACGGGGTATGGATTAGCCATACATGAC
>CAVILU010000332.1:0-2234 GCA_963643535.1 bacterium
GGTTATTGGCATCAATACTGCCATCGCGTCCCCCACAGGTTCATTCTCCGGCTACTCTTTTGCAGTGCCTTCCAACATTGCGCAGAAAGTAGCTCAAGACCTTATGACCTATGGCGAAGTGCAGCGCGCACTCCTTGGAGTCACGATTGGCGAAGTTGACGCATCAATGGTTAAGGAACTTGGACTCGACAAGCCCGAAGGTGTAGTCGTGGCAGCCGTTTCTGATGGTGGTGCCGCAAAAGATGCCGGAGTCAAAGAGAAAGACGTAATCACCAAGATTGACGACGAGGACATCAACTCAGTCTCCGAACTTCAGAGCCGCGTGGCTCAGCACAGGCCTGGCGACTCGATCAAGCTCACCATTGTCCGCAATGGCAAGACAATGGAGCTCGTAGCCACACTGCGCAATGTGCGCGGCACGACAGGCGTAGTCAAGGGCGCAGACTCAGAAATGCTCGGCGCGAAGCTCACCCCCATTTCCGAAAAAGAGTATAAGGAGCTCGGCCTCCGCTACGGACTGAAAGTCGAGAGCCTCTCGAACGGAAAGCTCAAAGAGGCGGGCGTACAGGAAGGTTTCATAATCACAAAAGCCAACCGTATGCCGGTGACCACGGTCAAAGACTTCCAACAGGTTGTAGCATCGACGTCAGACGGCCTCTTCATAGCGGGAGTCTACCCCAACGGCCGCGTATGCTACTACGCCATCAACTTGCAACAATAGGCAGCAGCAATAGACAACGTCAGATAGAAAAAAGTGAGAGCCGCGCCCTCATCTCCACATCAGGAGATGGGGGCGCGGCAATTTTCAAACCATCTTTTAGCTCGAGAAATCTGAAGGGCAAACAAAGCAAACAAACAATTGCTACGCGGAACTTCAAAAACCACAGAAAATGCTGACTCAGCGACACAACAAAAGGGGAAACTGAGCGTTAAATTTGAAAAACAATCAAGAGATACACCCTTTCGCCACACACATAGGCCTTCAAAGAAGCCATAGGCAATAGGGAGAACTCTACTAACGTTCCCAATTTCCCAACAACACAAAATTTGTAGAATTATGAAGCCTCAAAAGAACCACATTTTCTGTCCTCAATGCAACAAACACAAGATGCAATTCACCACAGCAGAGGAGGCCGACCGCTTCCTGTCGTACAACTCCGACGAGATTCTCGTAGAGAATGGCCATGCGCCCATCCGCAGCTACTTCTGTAGCGCATGCAACTGCTGGCACGTGACTTCCAATCCGTATGCTTACAATGGCGCTAAAGATTTGCAACTGCCACGCGAAATGAGGTATATGGAGAAGACGGCAAAAGCCGCCATACGGGAAAACATCAGAGAGATAAAAGAGATCCTGCATAAGATAAACCGCTTCGTCACAGGACATGGTGGCGAAGAGCCCGAGCCCGCATCGTATTACCAATCGCTGTTTGACAAAGTGCAGGAGGAGTTAGCGATGATTACAGATTGCCTGTCCAAGAAGCAGCTCGACAACATCAACCACAGGATTTGCATCGTCCGCCCACTCATTGCGAACATGTAAGAATAAAAAACTCGTGCGCAGCAAGCTACGCACGAGTTTTAATTTTCTACCCCCACATAAGCGTACGGGGCAAAGTATGCCAACAGAGTAATAAATTACTCCCACTCAATAGTTGCGGGTGGCTTAGAGCTGATGTCATAGACTACGCGGTTGACGCCACGCACCTTATTAATGATGTCGTTGGAGACACGGGCCAAGAAATCGTATGGCAGGTGTACCCAGTCGGCAGTCATACCATCAGTAGAGGCAACGGCACGGAGGGCGACAGCATTCTCGTAGGTGCGCTCATCACCCATGACGCCTACAGAGCGGACGGGGAGGAGGATTACGCCAGCCTGCCAAACCTTGTCGTAGAGGCCCTCGGAACGGAGAGCGGAGATGAAGATATCATCAGCCTCCTGGAGTACGCGAACCTTCTCGGGAGTGACATCGCCAAGGATGCGGATGCCAAGACCGGGACCGGGGAACGGGTGACGGCCAAGGAGCTCGGGAGCAATCTCAAGGGCTGCGCCAACACGACGGACCTCATCCTTGAAGAGGAGTCGGAGGGGCTCAACGAGCTTGAGGTTCATCTTCTCGGGGAGACCGCCAACGTTGTGGTGGCTCTTGATGGTAGCCGAAGGACCGTTGACGGAGGTAGACTCGATTACGTCGGGGTAGATAGTGCCCTGGCCGAGCCAACGAGCATCTT
>CAVILU010000333.1:0-2215 GCA_963643535.1 bacterium
GATAACAATTACAACCACCCGTGGCTCTCCCCGTAACTGTGCACTGTGAACTGTGCACTGTGAACTGAAAATATAGCCCAGGGCGCAAGCCCTAGGGCAAAAAATAAAATTTAACCGCAACTTAGGCAAATAGCAATTAAAATTACCGTTACCCCGCAACGGGGGTAACACGAACTGTTAACTGCTAACTGTTAACTGCTAACTGAATTAAGCTGTTAACTGACTAATCTCCTCCTTGAGCTTTTCGAGGTCGCCTATGCACTGCTCGATAATTTCTTTCGTGCGCTGTGCGCTGTCCGACATCTGTTGCGTGTGTTCGCGGATATTGTTTATCTGACTTTTCATTACGTCGGCCGACTGTTTGCTTGTGTCGGCAAGTCCGCGTACCTCTCGCGCTATGACTCCGAAGCCCTTTCCTTCCTCTTTTGCGCGGCTGGCCTCGATCGAGGCGTTAATACCAAGGATATGTGTCGTCGTAGCATTCTCTTGTATGAGATCCACGGCCTCGCTACATCCGTTGACCTCGTCTAGGCATTGTTGTGCCCTTTCGGTGAGGTCGTTGATGCTGTCGCCCATACTCTTGATTGTCTGGTTTGTACGCTCCGAAATGTGTTGGATGGAGTGCGCTATGTTTGCCGAGTTGTCTATGTTCGCCATGAGTTGGGCGTTCATCCTCGTGGTGCTGTGGCTTGTGTAGGCCATCGAGGAGAGGATTTCCGCAAGTGTGTGCATAAAGTCGGCTGCTTTCTGCACTTTCTCTTTCGGTACAATGGATACCTTGTGCAAGGCCTCGATAAACGTGTCGGGGTCTATGTCCAACTCTTTTGCTATCTTCCTAAAATGCTCATCGTCAGGCTCCTCTGTGAGCACTTGCCCGCCAATAAAAGAGCCGATAAAACGTCCGTTGACTGTAATCGGCGATGCGAAATCCACAAGCCCCGCATGGCAGAAGTATGCCGATGCCTTGCCCGTGCGACGCGTCTCGAGACCTCCGTCCCTATCGCACAACTCGCACCTCTTGCGTCCCTTGGCACTTTGCCTTGTCAACTTGGCGCAAAAGTCCATAAAGTTACTGCCTTCGGTCACTGGTGTGCCGTCGGCGTCAGCTGTGAGGGCTGCCATTCCCGTTACTTCCGAAAATCCGTCTTGAATCTTTTGGTCTCGGTGTCGATGAGGTCTTTTAGTGTAAGTTCGGCCATGTCTGAGGTAGATGTTTGTGTGTCGGTTCTGCTTCTTATGGAGGTAGTACTCTTTCCCTGTTGTGCGATGCCGTCTTGATCAACAAAGGCGGCGCCTCACTCACATAATAGTGGAGGCGTCGCCTTGTAAAATTAAGATTTTAGGATGATTTTCCTACTATCCTATATCAACTTTTTGCCGTCGGCGAAAGCATCGCCAACCTTTTCTCCAATTGCCAGATAGCCATGGTGGACGGGGTCAAAGACGACGAGGTTCATCTTCTCAACGTCGGGCTTGCCATCCTCTGCCAGGTACTTCTCGTCGCAGAGAATATTTACAATTTTCCCAACGAGGCAGTAGCCCGTCTCGCTCTCGTCTATCTTGCGCTCAATCTTGCACTCGAGAGTCATAGGGAAATCAGTGAAGACAGGGGCATTGACGTTAGGCGCTTTTTCCACTTTCCAACCCGTCTTGGCTACCTTGTTCGGCTCTTTGCGAGCTGATGTAATGCCAACAAAGTCGGCTGCAACCTCTGTCTCGCGTGTTGCAAAGGCTACGGTGAAGTCGCTGCACCTTGCTAAGTTGTCTGTTGTGGCATGGACGCCAAGGCTAATTACAATCTGGTTGACATCCCACGTGCCACCCCAAGCTGCGTTCATTGCCACTGGAGTCCCATCTGCCGCATATGTGCCGATTACGAGCACTGGCTGTGGCAACATCCATGCGTTTGGTTTGAATGATTTCATATCGACCTCTCTTTTTGAGTCCTACTTTCTGATTTAATACTCGTGGATGTCGCCGGTGCCGGATTTTGTCACATTGCTCGAGTCGCCAATGTAACGTATGGTGCAGGCGAGTGCCTCGGCCTTGAGCTTGTTGCTGAACTTGACAATGGCATCGGAGTTTACTGCCTTGATCGTAATGTCTTCGCTCTCAAGCTCTTTCGCATCGTATGTGGAGCTGCCGACCGTGCCGACAACCACTACGTTCTGTTTCTTAGCCTTGCCTTCCAAGAGTATCATACATGTGCTGGCAT
>CAVILU010000334.1:0-2191 GCA_963643535.1 bacterium
CCTTATGCGTATTATCTGTTCAATGGTCGAGCAGCAGAATGTAGATTTCCAGGGTATGCCTTTCGGTGGTTTGCAGATTATGGGTATCCTCGAGACTCGCGCCATTGACTTTGATGATGTCATTGTCCTTGATATGATTGAGGGAGCGTGGCCGCCTCCTCGTCAGAGTGTCGAGACTATGATCCCGCTTTTTCTGAGAAATGCAAACCGTATGCCTACGCCCGATGATGTCGAGAGTACATACAATTACTATTTCTACCGTCTGAAAAGTCGTGCCAAGAATCTCACACTGATAAGGCCTACTGCAGTCTCTGGCACTCGTCAAAGTCAACTCAGTCGCTATGTCTTGCAGATAGAAAAACTGTACAAACAAAGAGTCGACCTTGTCTCCGCTCAAAATGGAGTGCTCCCCCATGAGGCAAAGCGCATTGTTGTGGATAAGCATTCTCTTGCCGACATCTTGTCCCGAGATCCACTCGCCGAGGATTGGAGGCAACGCGGTCTCCGTATTTCGCCAAGCGGCTTGAGTGACTACATCTCTTGCCCGCTTCTTTTCTATTTCAAGCGTATCGCGAATCTGCGTGTTGATGACGAGATAAACGAGGAGGCCGATGACCGACAACTTGGCCTAATATACCATGCCGTAATGGAGTCTCTATATAAACCTCAAGGTGTGGTCCTCTCCGAAGAACGTTTAAAATATCTCATGAGTAAAGAGTATGAGCCAACATTGGATAGGCTGATACTCGATAATTTTAGTGAAGTCCTCCATTGCCCGAGTTTCACTTCGCCGGATGAACTCAATGGACGTAATATATTGACGTTCTTTACGATCAAGAAGCTTGTACGCATGACTCTTGAGACTGAGCAACCTGGCACTGTCATTGTCAACACTGAGGAGCGCATCGAAAATCTACCAATAGCTTTGCCCAGTGGCCGAGTCGCTATTCTCAATGGCTCTGTGGATCGCCAACATATAGCTCCGTCGGCCTCTGGTGATGGCGATTTCTATGTTGCGGACTATAAAACTGGTAGTGTCGATACTATGAAGATTGACTCTTTGGAGCAACTTTTTGAGCCCAAGCCGCATGAGAAAAATAAGGCTATCCTACAGGTGATGATGTATTGCTATTTCCTTCGCCATAAGCCAGATAGGCCTGTCACGTGTCCAATGATTCCGTATGTCCTTAAAGTTAAGGCGCTCAGTGCCGACCTCCAAAATAAGCAGTCTTGGTCGGTCGGAGGAGTCGCTAATGCATCCCGATTGGCAAAAATCAAAACAAAAGATGGCTCTGGCAAGAATAAAGATGAGTTGCTTGTCTATTCTGGTGAAATTGAGGCCGAGTTTGAAAAACTTCTTGCCAATAAAATTGATGAACTCTACAATCTCGACATCCCTTTTTCTCAAGTTGAGGACCCCAAGAGGTGCGAGAAGTGCGATTTCATCAATATCTGCAGAAGATAACCCGACAAGTAGTCTTATCAAATTGTAATCAGTCTCGGCCGATACCTTAAATACGGTGAAAATCAATAAGGAAGGCAAGCCTGTGGTATATGTCCGAAAAATCATTACCTTTGCGCGGTCAAAAACAGATAAAGTAATTAATAGATGAAAGCATACGTTTTCCCTGGCCAGGGCTCTCAGTTCTCTGGCATGGGCAAAGACCTTTACGAGAACGACGCTCAAGCTCGCCAGCTCTTTGATGAGGCAAACTCCATCCTCGGCTTTAATATTACGGACATTATGTTCGCTGGTACAGATGAGGAACTCCGTCAGACCAAGGTTACACAGCCTGCCATTTTCCTCCACTCTGTAATTCTCGCCAAGACACTCGGCTCTAAATTCACTCCCGATATGGTCGCAGGCCACTCTCTCGGTGAGTTCTCTGCCCTAGTTGCCGCCGGTGCAATGTCTTTTGCTGATGGCGTCCGTCTCGTTTCACATCGTGCTCAGGCAATGCAGCGCGCTTGTGAGGCTGCTCCCTCAACTATGGCGGCCATCGTTGGTCTCGACGACGCTACTGTAGAGCAGGTTTGCGCCGAGGTCGAAGGTGTTGTTCCGGCAAACTACAACTGCCCGGGTCAGCTCGTCATCTCTGGCTCTGCCGAGGGCATTGACAAGGCTTGCGCTATGCTTACCGAGAAGGGCGCAAAGCGTGCTCTCAAACTCGCTGTCAGCGGTGGTTTCCAC
>CAVILU010000335.1:0-2188 GCA_963643535.1 bacterium
AGTACGATGAGTGCAATCCAATCCCCCGTGCCATAGGGCGCACCCGCGGACTTGCTTCCGAGACGAATGTCCTTGGCAACATTAACCAGAAAAGGTGGGACTCCAATGAAGAGGAAGAAGAAAATTATGTGGCCGAAAATCCTCAAAACAGCATCTGAAGTAAGCATAGCGTTGGGCGATTAATTTTTTGTTTGTATTTCGTTAATTGACCCTTTATACGAATGGATACGCTATTGGTTGCAGACCTCAGTCATATTTTTTGCAAAAAGCAGCAGAAAATTGTCGGCAACAACCTCAATTCGTTACCAACAAGTGCTTTTTAGTATAGGTTTTTCTTGAAAGCCACGGTATCCTTGCGGCGCATAACAAAACGCTCCCAAAGGTTGTAGAGGAAACCGAGGCCATAGCCGCAAATTTGGCATGCACTGGCGCGGAGACTTAAGAAAGAGACCTCCGTGCTATGGAAAGAGCGGTAAGAGTCAACAAAAATAAGAACCGCATAGGCCACGACAGGCAAAAGGAAGAGCCATGAGATGCTGAGGGCAAGCACAACCAAAGCGGCAAGGCCAACGACGGCACACGAAGGCAAGAGGTGCACAAGCTTGAGAGCACCCTTATGACGGCGTGCGAGATCGATACGCGCCGTGCCTGAGCAAAAAGTCTGCTTAAAGAAAGAGCGGAAAGTGGAGCGTCGCTTATGGTAAACATAAGTACCCGGGACAAGCCCAATCTTGTAGCCCGCCTCTTTCACTCTAAGGCTGAAGTCGATATCCTCGCCATAGCGCATATCAGGGGCGAAACCGTTGACTTGGTCATAAACAGACTTGCGGACGCCCATGCTATAGCTGCGGGGGTAGAAAGCATCCATCTTACCTTCCTTGCCGCCACGGATTCCGCCGGTGGTGAAGAAAGACGTCATAGAATATGAAATGGCTTTCTGAATCGGGGAGAAGAACGAGTGGGCGGTATCCTTAGTTCCGAAGCAGTCGAAAGAATTCTCCTGTAGCGAAGAGTGAATCTTATCGAAGAAATCGGAAGGGAGCGCACAATCGGAGTCAAAGAAGAAGAGGTATTCGCCCACGGCCTCTTGAGCGCCACGGTTACGAGCTGCGGAAGGGCCTGCATTATCCTGCTTAATATATTTAATGTTCAGCTGGTTACGGAACTGAGCAACAGACTCCTCGCTGGTGAGCGACGAGCCATCCTCGACGATTATGACCTCCGTGCAATCCTTGTAATGCTGAATCGTGAGGGAATCGAGCAACTCTTTGAGTTCCTCGGGACGATTGTAGACGGGGATAATGACAGAAATTTTCATCATAAACTGTTCCTAAAAAGTTTACCAAAAGAACTTGCATGCACCGACACGCACAAGGTGGCGCAGAATATCGCAGGTATGAGTATGAGAAAAGCCTACGGGACTCGGGAAACGAACCCCGCAGGCTTATTTGGGTTGCCCGCAATGTGACTCAGGTAGCGGGCGAGAAAGCTCAATTAAGCGTTCTGCTCAGCCGGCTGCTCCTCCTCGTCCTCCTTATCGGAGACGAGACCGTGAGCGAGAAGAATGTTGTACCAGGTGACAAGCTTCTGAATGTCGGACACGTGGATGCGAGGAGCATCCCACTCGGGGAGAGCCTGCGCCATGAAGGCCTTGAGCTCTTCGTTGGAAGCGGAAGCCTTGATGCACTCCTTGCCGCCAGTGAGCTTGAAGATATTGGCCATGACATGGCTGAGGGGCACATCGCCGTCGACGGTGAACATAGAGATCTCCTGGAGGGCGGAGACACGCGACATGCCGCTAACGGGCTGACGCTTGCCATCGGCGATAGACTCGACGATGATGATGTTCCTGCCTTGCGAGACGAGCTTGAAGAGGCCGCTCTTGCCAGATATAGAAAGGATACCTTCTAACATTTTCTTACTTAAATAGAATTATAAAGTTAACATAGCGACATAAGGAATGACGCACGCGCGTCGTCGCACGGCGCGAAGATAATCAGTTTGCCGTCAACTTGCAAAACAAAACCCTCCCGAGAGCCGAAAGGCATCTCGGGAGGGTGATACGGGATCTTGCCGAAAATATATCTCGCGGACAGCTGATTCAACTCGTCGGGGGAGACAACGGGACCAGAGTCCTAATGCTCAATGATATTACTGGCGAGGGCCACGGCCGTAGGCGGGGCGCTCC
>CAVILU010000336.1:0-2188 GCA_963643535.1 bacterium
GGCCTTGATGACGCCAATAACCACTTCGCGGTGAATGCTCAGGAACTGGGCATACTTCTTGCGCGACCAACGGCGGAATACCGTGGGGCGGGGACGAAGTTGGAGCACCGGAGCGTTGAGCACTTTTCGGAAGAGGTTTTGAGGATTAGCGTCTGTTTGTTAGCGAGATTCGAGGAGTGGAGCCCCTTAGTACATACGGGCCTCGATCTCCTTGGCCATCTGCTGCTGGACGGCCTGCGCCGCCTTGGCTGCCGCCTCGGCGAAGTCGGTACCGTTGGAAGCATAGATGATGGCGCGGCTGGAGTTGACGATGAGGCCGCAATCCTTGGTCATGCCATATTTGCAAACCTCCTCGAGGCTGCCACCCTGCGCACCGATGCCGGGGACAAGGAGGAAATGGTCGGGGACAATCTTGCGGATGCCCTCGAAAGCCTGACCTTGGGTTGCTCCGACGACGTACATCATCTTGTCGGCACCTGCCCACTCCTGGCTCTTGCGGAGAACCTTCTCGAAGAGCTTCTCGCCCTGAGGGTCCTCGGTGAGCTGGAAGTCATGGCTGCCCTTGTTGCTGGTGAGAGCGAGGAGGATGACCCACTTGCCTTCGTAGCCAAGGAACGGAGTTACGCTGTCCTCGCCCATATATGGAGCTACGGTGAGAGAGTCGATATCCATCTCCTCGAAGAAAGAGCGAGCGTACATGGCACTGGTGTTACCAATGTCGCCACGCTTGGCATCGGCAATGACAAAGTGGTTGGGATAATTGGCCCTGAGATACTTCACGGTCTTCTCAAAAGCCGCATAGCCCTTTACTCCAAGGCTCTCGTAGAAAGCGAGGTTTGGCTTGTAGGCCATACAGTAGGGCGCGGTGGCGTCCACAATGGCCTTATTGAACTCAAAGATTGGATCCTCGGAAGACAAGAGGTGCGCGGGGATCTTCTTGATGTCGGTGTCGAGGCCTACGCAGAGGAAGGTCTTACGCTGCTTGATGATATCTACAAGTTGCTGACGGTTCATGGCTTGTATGTTGTTTTGAAACCTGTTCTATTAGAGTTCGCTCTCCTTGAGTCGCTCGGCATTCTCCGCCACGATGAGGTGGTCGATGCAATCCTGGATGTCGCCATCCATAAAGGCGCCGAGGTTGTAGATGGTGTAGTTGATGCGATGGTCGGTAATTCGGCCCTGCGGATAGTTGTATGTACGGATCTTGGCCGAGCGGTCGCCAGTGGAGACGAGTGTCTTACGACGCTTTGCGATGTCGTCTACATACTTCTGGTGCTCCTTGTCGTAGATGAAAGTACGCAGACGGCTGAGGGCGCGCTCCTTGTTCTTAGGCTGGTCGCGGGTCTCGGTACACTCGATGAGGATCTCCTCTACGATGCCGGTATTGGGGTTCTTCCAGTTATAACGGAGTCGGACACCAGACTCGACCTTATTGACGTTCTGACCACCCGCACCAGAGCTACGGAAGGTATCCCAACGAATCTCGCCCTCGTTAATCTCGACATCGAAAGGCTCAGCCTCGGGGAGCACGGCCACGGAAGCCGCGGAAGTGTGGACACGGCCCTGGGTCTCGGTAACAGGGATACGCTGGACGCGATGGACGCCGCTCTCGTACTTAAGAGTGCCGTAGACCTTCTCGCCCGTCACGGTGCAAATAATTTCCTTATAACCACCCACGGCACCTTCGGAGCAAGAGGAGACAGTAAGATTCCAGCCCTTGGTCTCGCAATACTTGCTATACATACGGAAAAGGTCGCCAGCGAATAGCGCGGCCTCGTCGCCACCCGTGCCACCACGGATTTCGAGCACGGCATTGCGGTCGTCCTCAGGGTCGGCGGGGACGAGGAGTAGCTTGATTTTCTCCTCGAGTTCGGGCACTAGTTTCTCGTTGGTGGCGAGCTCCTCGCGCGCCATCTCCTTCATCTCGGGGTCGGACTCGTTGGTAATGATTTCCTTAGCCTCCTCGATGCCGTTGAGGGCGTCGATATACTCCTTGCGGACATTGAGGATGTCGCCGAGGTCCTTGTACTCTTTGCTCAACTTGGCGTA
The DNA here is from genome assembly GCA_963643535.1 of bacterium. Lineage (GTDB taxonomy): Bacteria > Bacteroidota > Bacteroidia > Bacteroidales > Marinilabiliaceae > W3P20-009. The sequence continues at coordinate 2,050 of CAVILU010000336.1, forward strand.
GCGACGCTGGTCGGCAATGACGGAGGGGTCGGTAATGAGAGTCGAGACCTCATCGAAGCGTGAGGCGAGGCCGTCGAGACGGTCGAGTATTGAGTTTGCCATACTTTACAGTTAGCAGTTAACAGTTAGCAGTTAACAG
>CAVILU010000337.1:0-2159 GCA_963643535.1 bacterium
AAGATCTCATGGTTCTGAGCACTAATCAGGTCCTGACTCTTGCGACGGATGTTGTTGGCCGCCTCGGAATAGACACGTCGAGCCTCGTTGAGAGTGGTGACGGTGCCGTCAGAAGATGGATGATGGTCGACTTGCCGGCACCATACTCACCGGCTATTACGACATTAATCTTCTTATCGCTATCGGTGAAAGACTTAGGTACCTTGTTTGCGTAGCTCTTGAGCTCGGCATTCGTAGAGTTGGCGAGAGTAGCCCTTGTCTAGTCAAAAAGTTTTTGAGCGGCCTTGGAGAAGCCTTCGAGTTCAGTTGCGTCCATAAGACTTTGGTATAATGTGGGTTAAGACTATTTGTTCAGTAAGGAGGATAGAGTCTTGCTCTGTCTCGGAATAGTTTTTCTTCTCGATGTAGAGGACTTGCTGGCGGCAATTGTCTACACTCTGGAGGTGGCAAGTGCGGGTAGGCACTTTGAAGTAGCCAAGAAGTTTACGTGCCCTCACCTCTACATCCTCCGCTGGATTGGACTCCACAAAACGGACATCCTCGCCATTGCCAAGTTTTTTGCCAAGAACGGAAACAATGCGGTTATCGACAGCCTCGCGGTCACGGACAACGACACAGCAACGCTTGGCGGGGATGCGGGCGACGGAGACAATATTGGCAGAAGACAAACCGGCATCCTGGAGCATAAGCGAAACGAGTTTGCCTGAGAGGTTGACATGGTTCTTGCAAAGACCGATAGCCAGTTTCCGCTCGGAGTTCGTTAGAGCCATAAGAGTAGCATTCAAGGACTTAAGGTTCTCCTTTGCTTTGTTCTGCATTGCGAAGATGTTCTCCTTGTAGCACTTGAACATAGAGTCTTGCGCATTGCGCTCCATCTTATAGATGCTATCTTGCAGTTTTTTTGCCAGCTGTTCCTTCTGGCGGTTCAGTTTATCTTCGTGAGAATCACAAAGCCAACTAAAGAAACCGCCAAGAAAAGAGACGCCCAGAACCACCAATCCTAATGGGCCACAGGCAGCCAATCCTAATGCTTTACAAACTATAACAGCAACTCCCAAGCCCGCACCAATAACTGAAGTTCCTTTATTAATCCCGTTCTTCCAATCAGTCACATGACCGCCATTAAACTGGAAGAAAGTCTGCTGATTGAGGTCGACAGACATCTTGAGTTGGCGTTCGAGAGCCTTGAACTTGGCTTGAATGTCATTTTGGCATTGAGTAGAGACGTCCGCCATAATTCGCTGCATGCGTTTCTCAATTCCAAACGACTTAACGCGCCTCTCCCAAGCTCCACTTGCATCCTCACTCTCAACGTAATCCTCCACAAAACCCTGCACTTGATCGCGGAGCTCGTCAAATACGGCAGAGACACGTTTGCGGACGGAGGCCAACATCCTGTTGTTAAACTCCTGTTCCCACTCGTAGAACTTTTGCTTGGTGTCGTAGACCTGCGCGCTCTGGTCGTACTGCATCGTGCTGAAAGTGAAGAGTTGCGACATCTCCTCGAAGACGGGGGCATCGACAATGGAGAGGAAGCAGCGGCGGCGGTAGAGGGGAGCTCCATGGGTCACGGTACTTAGGATCTTGCTGTAGAGCTCGGAGAAATTGCTGACCTTCTTCAGTTCATCATGCAGAGCACCCTGAGGTTCCTTTTGGCACTTGTAGGCCGAGAGTAGATGTACAACCACATCGTCTATCTGCTGATTGCCGAGGAACTGCTTGAACTGAGATATAGCTTGTTGGACACCGGAATCGCTCTTCATCGCGGATATCCTCTGGAGGTCCTTGGCAAGAAGAGCTTTAGAATTTTCGTGGAGACCGCAATTGAAGTTGAAGACGCAGATGATGGGTTTATCTTTCTTCTGAAGCTTCAGGTACCACTGCGCCTCCTCGTTACTGGGGTTGGAAGTCCTGGCAAGGAAAAGGATGAGGTCGGCATAGATCGCGGAGGCCTCGGCGAGTTCGTCGTCGGCATCGCCACCGTATGCCTCAATGCCTGGGACGTCGGTCACACTCATACCATTCCATGTATATGGGCGGACATCACGTGTGGTGCGCTGACCACCATGGCCAATAGACTTGCCGTCGCCCTTGGTGAGGATCTCCATAAGGGTGCTCTTGCCGGCAGCGGTACGGCCGAAGACAGTGATATTGAATAG
>CAVILU010000338.1:0-2134 GCA_963643535.1 bacterium
TGGCCAGCATTGTCGATATGGCAAAGGCTGCAGGCCTAAACGTCATAATCAATATTCATCATGATGGCGCAGATAGCCAACATTGGCTAAACATAAAAGCAGCCGCAGCTGAAGGCGATTCCGCATCCCAAGTCGCGGCTGATCTTAAAGTCCGTCAGCAATTGTCGTCTATGTGGTCGCAAATAGCCACCCGCTTCAAGGATTACGACGAGTCCCTCATTTTCGAGACTATGAATGAGGTCCATGATGGTGGTTGGGGCTGGGGTGCAAACCGCAACGATGGTGGCAAGCAATACGAAATCCTCAATCAGTGGCAACAGGTCTGTGTAGATGCCATAAGGTCTGCCGGTGGGTTGAATACAAAGAGGTGGATTGCCGTGCAGGGCTATGTTTGCAACCCTGACCTCGTGATGCAGAATCTACGTCTTCCTGCAGATAGTGCCAAGCGCATAATCGTTTCCGTCCATTTCTATGATCCTTTTGAGTATGTCCTCAACGATGTCTATGAGCAGTGGGGCCATCGTGCCGATACTGCGAAAAAGGAAAAGTGGGGCGATGAGGAGAATATCACCAATATGTTCGGTCGTCTTAAGGATGCTTTCGTTGACAAGGGAATACCTGTGTACCTCGGCGAAATCGGTTGCGTCAACCGCAAGACGGAAGTCGGAGCCTCTTTCCGTCGTTATTATCTTGAGTATCTGTGCAAGGCGGCTAAGACTTACTGCTTGTCCCCAATTTTCTGGGATAATGGTTACACGGGTACCGGTCGTGAGCAAAGTGGACTCATTGACAGGCAGTCTCTTGAATTCGTGCATGATGGTGAGGAAGTTCTCCGAATAATGGTAAATGCTATAGAAAATCAAGATTCTTCTTACACCCTACAAGATGTTTATGACAGGTAAGCGTTGTTAACCATCTAAAAGTTACATCACCATGGCAAACAATTCAAATCCGACTACCGATTGTGCTCAATCTATCGCCGAGGCTGCAAGACTTATTAAGGAGTCAAAGCACGCCATAGCTTTCACTGGCGCCGGAATCTCTCTCGAAAGCGGTATCCCAACGTTCCGTGGCTCGGGCGAGGATAACATTTGGAACAAGTACGATCCCAATGACATTGAAATCAGTCATTTCAATGCCAATCCCAAGAAATCGTGGAACACTATCAAAGCCTGCTTCTACTATTTTATGGCGGACAAGGATATAAAGCCCAACAAGGCGCATGAAGTCCTTGCCAAACTTGAGATTGAGGGTATCTTGAAGTGCGTTGTTACACAGAATATTGATGGCCTTCATCAATCCGCTGGCAGCAAGGCCGTTTATGAGTTCCACGGTACCACAGCAAGTGCGTCTTGTCAAAAGTGCGGACATAAGGTTCTGGCCTCCGAAATCGATTTATCACAAGAAGTTCCTTCTTGCCCGCAATGTAGCGGCATTCTCAAGCCCGATTTCGTCTTCTTTGGTGAGGGTATTCCCGAGGAAGCTCTCAATGGGAGCTTTGGTGAGGCCGAAATAGCTGATCTCTGTATCGTTGTAGGTACTTCTGGTGTTGTCATGCCCGCCGCTATGATTCCTGTCTACGTCAAGCGAAATGGTGGCAAGGTTATTGAAATTAGTCCTGAACGTACCGAGATTACCAAGCTCGCCGATGTCTTTATTCAGTCTGGTGCTGTAGATGCTTTCTCTGCTCTCGAAAAGGCTCTTTGGCCGGAGACGTAATAAATGCTTTTGCGAAAGATGTCTATATTGGGAGTCTATGTGCTCTGTTTTTGATGCATATGGGCGTTTGAAATCATAAAATATCTATCAGATTTTGTTCTTTTTGCCCAAAAGGATAACTTCGCGTAGTTAATTTTCTTTTTGAATGAAGTTACTTGAAGGAAAGACCGCGCTTATCACTGGTGCGGCACGAGGCATAGGCAAGGCCCTTGCCATTCGTTTCGCTCAGGAAGGCGCTAATATCGCTTTCACTGACCTCGAAATCAATGAGGGCGCTAAGGAGACCGAGAAGGAGATTGCTGCTCTCGGCGTTAAGGTTAAGGGTTATGCGTCCAACGCTGCCAACTTTGAGCAGACCCACACTGTCGTAGACGAGATCGTTAAGGATTTCGGCTCTATTGACGTGCTCGTCAAC
>CAVILU010000339.1:0-2126 GCA_963643535.1 bacterium
TTACCCCGCGGCGGGGTTCCCTGTAATTGTTAATTGTTATTTGTTAATTGTTAATTGCCTAAGGATTGACGACAGATAAAAACAAAGAGGGCCTCTCCGGAAAGGAAAGGTCCTCTATGTGTGTGTGTTGAAAATGTATCTGCGTTAATGCAAATTTGCTCCAAGTGAACCCAGCCGATCTACTATCACAATAGTGCGACTTACAGTCCGAAAACTCAAGTTAATGAGATACCAACAAAACTTGGTGCTTTGGTTATGTTGCAAGATGGTTACTCAGCAACGACGTCGAACTCTACATCGACAGAAACCTCACGATGGAGCTTAACCTGTGCAGTGTAGTGACCGAGCTCCTTGACAGACTCCTCCTTGACGAGGATGATCTTGCGGTCGATGTCGAAACCCTTCTCCTTGAGTGCCTCAGCAATCTGGATATTGTTGACAGAACCGAAGATTTTGCCAGTAGAGCTAGCCTTGGTGCCGATAGTGAGAGTGAGGCCCTGCATCTTAGCTGCGAGCTCCTCAGCATCCTGCTTAATCTTAGCGAGCTTGTGTGCGCGCTGCTTGAGGCACTCAGCGAGCTCCTTACGAGCGGACTCGGTAGCGAGCTTAGCGAGGCCCTGAGGGATAAGATAGTTGCGACCGTAGCCGGGCTTCACAGAGATGATGTCGTCCTTGTGACCGAGCTTCGCAACGTCAGTCTTCAAAATAACTTCCATTGTGCTGTTTTCTCTTAAGTTTACTTCAACAGGTCGGTTACGTAGGGCAGAAGAGCCAAATGACGAGCACGCTTGACAGCCTTAGCTACCTTGCGCTGGAACTTCAGAGAGGTGCCAGTGATGCGGCGTGGGAGGATCTTGCCCTGCTCGTTGAGGAACTTCTTGAGGAACTCGGGGTTCTTGTAGTCGATGTACTTGATACCGCTGCGCTTGAAGCGGCAGTACTTCTTCTTCTTAACTTCGACAGTTGGAGGTGTGAGATAACGAATCTCAGAAGATGCTTGTGCCATTGCTTAGTTCTCCTTTACTTCTTCTTTTTTAGCTTGATTCCTGCGGGTCTCGCTGTACTTGACAGCGTACTTCTCCATCTTGAAGGTCAAGAATCGGAGCAGACGCTCGTCGCGGCGATAAGCCGTCTCGAGCTTGTTGATAAAGCTGGGATCAGCCTTGAACTCGAACAGGTTGTAGAAACCTGTGGTCTTCTTCTGAATTGGGTAAGCGAGCTTGCGCATGCCCCAATTCTCCTCGTTCACCATCTCACCTCCGTTCGCAAGGATGAGCTCCTTGTACTTCTGGACCGCTTCCTTCATCTGAGCCTCAGACAAAACGGGAGTTAAAATGAAAACGGTTTCGTAGTTGTTCATAAAAACTTCGTGAATTATGTGTTCATAAAAACGGTGCAAATTTATGACATTGCACCGAGATTTGCAATAAGTTACGCAATTTTCGTCTAATATTTATCCTACAGCAAGTCTGTTGTGCCAGAAAAAACGACCTTTGCCGGGCCTGCCAAAAGCACATTTGAGAACGAACCGTCGCCATTCCGATCAAACGAGACAGCCAATTCGCCGCCTTTTGCGGAGACATCAAAACGAGTTGCGGAAGTTTTGAGCGAAGAGGCAATTGCAGCCGCCGTTATTCCTGTTCCGCAAGCAAGAGTCTCGCCCTCGACGCCGCGCTCGTACGTCCTGATTGATATTCGCGAGTCCGATTTAATAGAGACAAAATTCACATTCACTCCAGCAGGCGCATATAACTGAGAATAGCGGACTTTTGGAGCTTCTGCCATAATGTCCACGCCATCGAGATCTTCGACAAAGCGCACGTAGTGGGGGACACCAGTATCAAGCACGAAGGCCCCATCCGCCTGAGGATCAACACCATCTACAGGCTTCATTTGCAGCTCGACCCAATCACGTTCAGGATAGACACAAGCCTTATGCTCCCCATCGTCAGCAATAAACAAGAAATCGGAATGCGGCTCGACAGCATGTTGAGCAACTGCGAAAGCGCAAATACAACGCGCACCATTCCCGCAAAAAGAGGCACGGCTTCCATCCTGATTGAAATACTCCATACGGAAAGAATATTTGCCCTCAGAAGGAGAGAGGAGAAGCAGCCCGTCCGCAC
>CAVILU010000340.1:0-2119 GCA_963643535.1 bacterium
AGCGTGTAGAGCACAGTCTGCGGCAGCAACTTACCTGTTAGAGCCACGGGGACAGAGCCGCCCGCCAACTCATTGAGCAGATAGTGCTGTGTGCCGATTTTCCACTCAATACCGAGCGCATAGCTCGTGGTCAGGAGGATGAGCAATATTATGATACCCGGGAGGATGAGATTGTTGAGCAGGACACCGTAGTTGAGATACGGATTACCGAGCGGGTGAGTCTCAATCACAATGGGTTGCAGGATGCCCATAATCTGGCTATCGGGCACACCCTTAGCTTGGAGCGTCGCCTTGGTGACAGCCAAACCTGCCATCTCGGAGATGACCTTGAGGTCCTTCATAAGGAGCGCGCCAGCCACGTAATACGAGTCGTTGGTATAGAACGATATAGTGGGTTGGCGACTGCTGAGAGCGGCCTCGGTTGTACCTTCGGGGATGTAGAAAAAGGCGTAAATGTCGCCCCTTTGCATTGCCTCACGGGCCTCTGAAAAGGTGTGGTAGCGATGGTCGAGACGGGTGGTCTTCATTGCCGAGAGGACACGTACGATGCTGCGAGTGGTCTGAGTATCATCCACATCGACCAGTCCTGTAGGCAATTGCTGAGGCAGTCCGGCGCTCATCATCGAAGCAAAGAAAACAATGCCGAAGATGGGGGCCACGAGCATGCAAAATATGAGGAGCGGGCGGCGCTTGAAAGCCCCCACCTCACGTCTCGCAATGTCGAGGACGCGCTTGAACCTGTCCTTATAAACCGACAGCATAGCTTTAGTCCTCAGACTTGCTTATGATTGCGGACATACCCTCACGGACACCCTCGGCATCTGCCTGATTAGCAGGCACGGCCTTGAGCTCGAAGGTCTTGAGGTCGTACTTGTCGAGAGCCTTGGTGGCCTTCCAGATGGCGTAGGTGCCTACGTCCTTCATCTTGGTAATCTTGACAGCGATAGTCTTGTCGAGCGCTGGGATATAGACATTGGTCTCGGTGCCAATAGAGAGTCCCGGAAGGAGATCCTCACGGACGTTGAAAGTGAACCAGACCTTATCTGTCATGGCAACATTGAGCAGAGGAGCACCAGTGCCAACGAGCTCACCAAGCTCGGGGAAAATCTCAGTGACCTGACCATCAGCGAGAGCTACGAGAGTCATCTCATCGATATAGGCATTAACCTCATTTACCGCACCTTGGGCGCGATCAACCTGAGCACGGGCGGCCTCCTTGTCTTGCTTCTGAGCACCGTTGACAGCCATATCGTACTGGCTCTTGGCAGCGCGCTCTGTTGCCTTATATGCATTGAGTTGAGCGAGGGCCTCGTCATATTTCTGAGCGGAGACAACGCTATCCTTGTAGAGGGCTGCGACGCGGTCGAAAGTCTTCTGAGCCACGTCGAGACCAGCGATAGCCTTCTGCCACATCTCATACGCACTCTGGATTTGCTCGGAACGGGCACCGGCGTTAGCCTTATCCTCTACAGCCTGGGCGGCGGCGAGGGCTGCGCTTGCCTGACCATACTTGGCCATAATATCTGGGGCCTCAAGGATTACGAGCGTGTCGCCAGCATGGACGAAATCGCCCTCCTCGACACGGATCTCCTTGACGCGGCCGGGGACCTTACTGCTTACGCGGTAGTCGGTCATCTCGGCCTCACCTTGAATTGTTTCCACGCGGTCGGGCTGGCATACGCCGACGATGATGACGGCTGCAATGATGCAGAGCAGGACGATCGCGAAAACTATCGTAACATTTGCCTTCTTTTTCATTTTCTCGAACCTTAATAAAGCTTACGGATTTTGCGAGTGCAAATTAAGAAATCATTGTTGTGGTTAGCAAGGATTTAAGTTTCATTAATTGGAGTTTTGAACGAGAAAATTAGCTATATTTGCGAAAATTCCTCCGAAAGAGCTTTCGGAACATCAGAAAAGGGCAACAACAGATACTGAGAAAAACAGGAAAAACCAGAAATCAGAGATGAGCGACGTACTGAACAACATATCGATCGCCAAAATCAAAGGCTACAACTTCGAGGGCGTCAAGTCTTACGGCGACGATCTTGTCATGGCCAACCGCATTGACCACCTGACTATATTTAAGAACCCGTGCCGCGTGGACGGTGTAGTAGTG
>CAVILU010000341.1:0-2116 GCA_963643535.1 bacterium
ACAGTGTAGACTTCATTGAGGATTTTAAACTGAACCTCTACGACAAGGAAGTTTTTGCTTTCACGCCCAAGGGTGACCTGCGAAGACTAGCAAAAGGAGCGACAGTACTCGACTTCGCATTTGACATACATACAAATGTAGGCCGTCATTGCACAGGAGCCATAGTCAACGACAAGAATGTGTCGCTCCGTTATGTGCTTCAGAATGGCGACACAGTCTCCATCCTCACCTCACCACATCAGGAGCCGAAGCAGGATTGGATGAGCTATGTAGTGACCGCCAGAGCAAAGACCAAACTGCGCCAGGCGTTGCGCGAACAGACATTCAAGCAGGCCGAGATTGGCAAGGAATTGCTAGACAGGCGACTGAAAAACTGGAAGCTTGAACTCGACGACTCCACGCAGCGACTGCTGATGAAGGAGTACGGATATAAGGATATCAACGTATTCTTCTCGGCCGTAGGGGAAGAGAAGATCACAGCATCCGAAATCAAAGAGTTCCTCGACAAACTGGCTCAGGAGAAAGAGCAAAATGAGACGGTTAAGACAACCACAGTAGAAGACTTCCATGCCAACGCGGAGGAAAATGAGAAATCTCGCCCGAGTTCAGTGCTCGTATTGGATAAGGGACTGACGGACATAGACTTCTCGCTAGCCCACTGCTGCAACCCGATATACGGAGACCCTGTTTTCGCCTTCGTATCGGCCACGGGCGGTGTAAAGATTCACCGTATTGGATGCCACAACGAGGCCGAGATGCGTCGTCGCTATGGCTACAGGATTATGGATGCCCGGTGGAGCGGTGTGCAAGGCCAGGCAATGCCCGTGATGCTTCATGTATCTGGCAACGACGACATAGGCATCATGAGCAATATATCGCAACTCTTCTCGACCGAAAGGGATATAAAGTTGCGCAATATAAACGTGGACAGCACAGAAGGTGGATTTGACGGCACAATAACAGTGCTCGTAAACAATGCCAGTGTGCTCGACTCCGTAATTAAAAAGGTAAAGGCCGTGAAAGGCGTAAGGAAAGTAGAACGAATAGAGACGAGATGAACACAAAATCGGCAGAAGAGATATCTCGGCAACTTGGTGAGACTTTGCGAAATAAAGGCCTAACTATAAGCACGGCCGAGAGTTGCACAGGTGGGCTCATTGGGCACTACCTGACAATGATTAGCGGTAGCTCGGCTTACTATAAAGGCTCAGTGGTCTCGTACTGTAACGAGATAAAGATGGGCGTGCTCGGTGTAAAGAAGGAGTCTATCGACGCGCACACAGAGGTGAGTGGCGAGGTGGCTCGTGAGATGGCGGATGGCGTCTGTCGCATAATGGGCACAGACATATCCGTATCGACAACCGGCATAGCTGGACCCACGGGTGCATTGCCAGGCCAGCCGGTTGGTACTGTGTGGATTGGCACTCGCTTTGGCGGCATGACTTCGGCAGCCAGTTATCACTTTGAGGGAGACCGGGAGAGTGTCATAGAGCAAGCAGCCACCAAAGCTCTTGATATTATAAACAAGAAACTAGAAGAGCAGAAGTAGAGTCGCGGCTTAATTTCTGCGTTTCCCTAATTCGAGGAGAGGATTTCTATATATTTTTCACAAGAGGAAACACCCAAAAGGCCAACGGGTACGAGAGGCTAATACAAATCCTTAGTAGGCAAATTGTTGATTAACGTGACCAAAACAATGGATATTCCCTTTGGTAAGAACAATTATTGTAAAACATTAAAATCATTTATACAAGACCATAAAAATTAAATTTACAATGTGCTATAGTGACAAAAATGTTACTAACACAACCTACATAATTCGTTTTGATTGATTAAAAGTAACTAAACAAGAAAATTTAAGTCCCATAATGAATTTAGAAGAGAAAATCATAAGTGATATAACAGGTGAATTCACAATAGAGGCATACCAAAGAGGTTATCGCTGGGGAAAAGACGAAGTTGAGCATATCCTTGAAGACATTAACGAGGTTCCTGTTGGACAAAAGTACTGTCTTCAACCAGTCGTAGTCAAAAATGCAAATGGCATATACGAACTGATTGATGGTCAACAACGTATGACAACACTCTATTTGATTATGAAGTATTTGAATGTCTA
>CAVILU010000342.1:0-1197 GCA_963643535.1 bacterium
AGTGGCAAAAAGTTTTTCGGAAAACCCCATTGACAAATGGAGTTAGACTTGTTAAACTAAGCGACGTTAGAGAAGTCTAACTTTTCTTGTTGCGCCCAGTTAGCGTTAACTAACCGAATGTACGGAGGTATATTTATGATGCCGCTTACACTTGCAAATGTCGGTGAAGAAAGCCTTATCATGAGAGTGGGAGGAAGTCCCGAGGTAAAAAAACACCTGGAAAACCTGGGATTTGTCGCCGGAGGCACCGTTACTGTGATTAACTCCATAGGGGGTAATGTCATAGTTAAGGTAAAAGAGGCCAGAGTCGCTATCAGCGAGGAAATGGCCCGCAAAATAATGGTCTAAAAAATATTTTGGGATAAAAGGAGAGTCAAGGTATGAAAACGCTGCGAGACGTCAGTATCGGGCAGTCCGCCAAGGTTGTCAAGCTCCATGGCACGGGTCCAATCAAGCGCCGCATAATGGACATGGGTATAACCAAAGGCACCGAGGTCTATGTCCGCAAGGTAGCTCCGCTGGGGGACCCCATGGAGGTCACCGTTCGCGGGTATGAGCTCAGCCTACGCAAGGCCGACACCGAAATGATAGAAGTAGAGTAAAGAAACTCCAAAGGAGCATTAATATGGAAAAGCAACAAATCAGAATTGCCCTGGCGGGTAACCCTAACAGCGGTAAGACTACGCTGTTCAATGCTCTCACCGGCTCCAACCAGTTTGTGGGTAACTGGCCTGGCGTTACGGTGGAGAAAAAGGAAGGCAAACTGAAGAAGCACGATAATGTTGCCATCTGTGACCTTCCCGGTATCTATTCCCTTTCCCCTTACACGCTTGAAGAGGTCGTTTCCCGTAACTACCTCATTGGTGAGCGCCCCGATGCCATCCTTAATATAATAGACGGCACGAACCTTGAACGTAACCTTTACCTCACCACTCAGCTCACGGAACTGGGAATCCCTGTTGTTGTGGCCATCAACATGATGGATATAGTACGCAAAAAGGGTGACCAGATAAACATCAAAGAGTTGGCACGTCAGCTGGGATGCAAGGTCGTAGAAATCTCCGCGCTCAAAGGCGACGGAGTTATGGAAGCCGCTGAGGCCGCCATTGACGCCGCTAAGAACTCGAAGACCGTTCCAATGCACACATTCTCCGGCCCCGTGGAGCATGCCATCGCCCATATTGAAGAGGCCGCCGT
>CAVILU010000342.1:1251-2115 GCA_963643535.1 bacterium
GCGCGATGATAAGGTTCTGGCTCAGCTGAATATTGCCGATGATGTTATGAAGCACATCGAGGCCGATATAGTTGCCGCCGAGACCGAGCTGGATGACGATGCCGAGAGCATCATCACCAACGAGCGCTATGTGTATATCGCTCAGATACTCAAGGGTTGCTACAAAAAGAAGAGCCACGAGAAGCTCTCCTCCTCTGATAAGATAGACAAGGTCGTCACCAACCGCTGGCTGGGTCTGCCGATTTTCGCGGTGGTGATGTTCTTGGTTTACTGGATAGCTATGGTCGGTGTCGGCGCCCCCGCTACTGACTGGGCAAATGACGGAGTGTTCGGAGACGGTTGGCACCTGTTCGGCATTGGCTCCGGTGCCTACGGTGATGCGTCCGATGAATACACCGCAGCCATACAGGCCGCCGAAGCATTCTACGGCCTTGATGTTGAGGCGGAAGACTTCGATTCGGATAACGCTCTCGTTGAGATGGAAGCTCTGCAGCCCGACTCCGATACCGCGACCGTCGAGGTTGAGGATGAGGAGACTCTGGCTGTCAATGAGATGACCGTCTATTATGACACCATTCCCGATGACGCCGATGAGGAAACCACTGTCGGCATGAGCTATACCGACGCCGTCAAATATTTCGAAGAGAACAGTTTCGACGAGCCCGATCCCGCCGACTACGGCGTCTGGGTGCCCAGTATACCGACACTTATCAGCAACGCTCTTGAGGCTGCTGGTGCTGCCGATTGGCTCAGCGGACTGATCCTTGACGGTATTGTGGCCGGTGTCGGCGCAGTTCTGGGCTTTGTGCCTCAGATGCTGGTGCTGTTCCTGTTGCTGGCAATTCTGGAGTCCTGCGGCTACAT
>CAVILU010000343.1:0-2108 GCA_963643535.1 bacterium
CTTTATCTGTTCCACCAATCAGCATGTCATCGAGCGTTCCTCCGCAGAAGTTTTCATCAGAAAATGTCTTTTTTGTAGATACCTCGCCCCAAGCAAAGTATGAGCCTGCAACGTTGCGTGCGTAAGCTCCCACATTTCGATCCGCCCAGCATACACTGAGTCCGAGGTCAACATACTTGGGGTCATAGTTTTTTGTGGAGAATGTACGAGTGTCTACCGAGAATACGGTGAGTCCGCGCACTACGACGTAGCTCTTATAGGAGTATTTGGTCTTTAAGTTCAATCCATTTATGAACACGTCATATTTATTGCCCGCTCTCAAATCACTGGTTGCTTTGTATAGTGTGCGGTTCTCTGCCGTGACTTCTGAGCCGGCCGCAATTGCTATTCCATATTCAGAGGCCTCGAGTGTATCCGATGGGATTGTGAAATAGTTGTCCTTCAGCTCTATCGCATCGTATTCGAGGTTATAAGAGTCTCCGAGGAATGAGCGCACTCCTGCTAAAGCCGTTGCTGTTATAGTTATGACAGACGATTTATACACGTCCGTTTCAATGCCATTGGGCTCAATCCCGTAGGTGTACTTCTCTCCGTCGTATGGATTGTCGTTGTCGTAATCATAGAAGTCAGACTCTATCTTGATATAGGCTATGGCGTAATATTTCCTGCCCGGCACGAGGTTGTCGAAGGAGCACCTATATTGCTCTATTTTCCCCTCGACGGTAGTGGATGCCGTATGCCTGTCATATGTCGGGGAGAGGCTATCTGTCGCAAGGGTTGTCGCTCCTGTGATTTTTGCGTCGCAACACCTGAATTTTACTTCCGCACCGTGATTGTAGTCTTGCGTTCCAAACCCGTTGACTGTAGCTGCCAAGTCGCAGTCGAACAATCCGATATGCGTTGGGTCGCTTATGCTTACGGTCATCGCTATCGTCATAAAACTCTTGACGACGCCATACAGAATATCTCCATTTTTCTTCACGACGTAAGTCCTGAAGTAAAATTGCGTATTGGGTATAAGTCCATAAGCCCTTACGGACATTGAGTTGTCTGCTTGGACCTCATTAATTCTGATTTTCCGTACTTGCTTCCCGCTCTCATCACTTACATCGTCAAGTGTTGGGTTGGATATTTTGCGAGAGAGCAGGAAACCTTGCTCGTCAAATTCTTTGTTGTACCCTTGGGTGCTGTTTGCGTAGCCGTGCAGGTTGACCGCCACTGCTGATACGCTTGATATGTTGCCGGTGACAGCTGTGTATGTGATGTCGTTATACACAGTGTCTTCCGGGTGCTCTACATATTCAGGCACAGGCTCGCCGCGCCATCCGCACGATGTGTGCGCAATGGCCATTATTATTGCTGCAACAATGTAATATATAGCTTTGCTGCTTTTCATTTTGGGCGAGTATTGTGACCGCTGCTCCTATTCTGTTTTTGCTTGCGCAAGTATTGTGTTTGCTATATTGGGTGGTTTGCTAGAGATTTTTGAGTTTGCGTATGGCTTCCTCTGGCTCCGAATTGGCAAAGACATAGCTTCCTGCGACGAGAACATCAGCACCCGCTGCAACGCATTCCGCACCCGTCTTATCGTTTATTCCTCCATCAATCTCGATGTGCGTCTTAAGTCCGCAGTCATCAATCATCTTCCTCAACCTCTTTATTTTATTTATAGTGTTGGGAATAAATTTCTGACCGCCAAAACCAGGGTTTACTGACATAAGGAGTACCATGTCGACATCTGGCAATATGTCCTCAAGAACCGATACAGGAGTTGCTGGGTTGAGTGTGACGGCTGGGCTCATACCTGCCGAGCGGATCTCCTGAATTACACGGTGGAGATGTGTGCACGCCTCATAGTGTACATTCAATGTGCTGGCTCCCAGATCTCTGAACATACCGACATACCTGCCTGGGTCAACTATCATAAGGTGAACGTCAAGCGGTTTGGTCAATCCGGCTTTCATTGCCTTGATGATAGGTGAACCCATTGATATGTTGGGTACAAAAACACCGTCCATCACGTCTACGTGCAACCAGTCGGCCTCGCTTCGCTCTATCATTGCGAGTTCTTTGTCTAAATGAAGAAAATCAGCCGCGAGTGCCGAAGG
>CAVILU010000344.1:0-2096 GCA_963643535.1 bacterium
AGCTACAATCAGGCGAGGATGGATTCCGAACGGTCGAAATGCCAATAAGCACCGATGGCCAATCCGAGATATCTGTCAAGATTGTCGCCAAGTCCGAAAAACAGTCATCTCCAAGGATTTTTGAAATCCGCACCATAAAATAAATATCTGGCAAAGTTTATGTACCGTCCAAATACCACATTTTTAACCATATTGGACGCAATTCCAATCTGAAACATTTGTTTATGTGGGAAATATGTACTTACTTTGCGTCGTGTTTTGAAAATGTATCTAAAGAACTAATTGAGCAATGTCTAAAGTTTGTCAAATAACTGGCATCAAGTACCAGAATGGAAACAACGTTTCCCATTCTAGGAGGAGAGTCAAGCGTAGGTTCCTTCCGAACATCGCAAAGAAGAAGTTCTTCATCCCCGAGGAGAATCGTTGGGTCTCCATTAAGGTCACCAGCGCAGGTCTCCGTCTTATCGACAAGATCGGCATCCAGGCCGCTCTCCGTCGCGCAGAGGCTAAAGGTTACTTGGACTATTAAATAAATCGAGACAATGGCAAAGAAAGCAAAGGGCAATCGCGTTCAGGTTATTCTTGAGTGCACCGAGCAGAAGGCAAGCGGCGTTCCCGGTATGTCTCGCTACATCACCACCAAGAACCGTAAGAACACTCCCGATCGTTTGGAGAGAATGAAGTACAACCCCTACTTGAAGAAGGTCACCCTTCATCGAGAGATTAAATAATAACAGCTAACTATGGCAAAGAAAACTGTCGCTACTCTCCAGAAGGGTGAGGGCAAGGGCTTCTCTAAGGTCATCAAGATGGTTAAGTCGCCCAAGACTGGCGCTTACGTCTTCGCTGAGGAGATGGTAGTCAATGAGGCTGTAAAGGACTTCTTCGCTAAGAAGTAAGCCTGAGCATCTCAGACTTCTACACATAAAAGACGTCTATGCCTCGTGGCATAGGCGTCTTTCTTTTTTACTGTTATCTTTCCTGTATTCATACTTAGCCAATTATGCTCTGGCAAGAAGAACTTGAGGATTTCAAGACGTATCTTACTCTCGAAAGGGGCCTTACGCCAAATTCTGTCAAGGCTTACATCACGGATATCGAGAAACTGATAAGTTTCCTGTCGCAAAACGGAGAAGCTCCTGCGCCAAGTGATTTGACGCCGGATATGTTCCGTCAATTTATCGAGTGGCTCGGTAAGGAAGGAATTAGCCCACGCACGCAAGGCCGCATCCTTAGTGGTGTGCGCTCCTTCTTCAAGAACCTTATTCTCTCCGAGAAAATTGAGGTTGACCCCACCGAGTCTGTCCAAGCTCCCAAGCTTGGCCGCAAACTCCCTACAGTTCTCTCTGTCGAAGAAATTAACGCTCTGGAGGCCTCTTTCGACCTTTCAAAAAGTGAGGGTGTCCGTAACCTTGCTATCATTGAGACTCTTTACAGCTGTGGACTGCGCGTCTCGGAACTCACAGACCTCAAGCTGTCTGATCTTCATTTCAACGAAGGTTATGTGTCCGTTTTCGGCAAGGGGCAGAAGGAAAGGCTCGTGCCTATTGGCGAAAAGGCAAAGTCCAACATTTCTGACTATCTAGAAGGTTATCGCAATGACCAAAATGCCGCTCCCGGTCATGAGGATTACGTTTTTATCAGCAGACTGGGCAAGAAGCTAAGCCGTATTATGGTCTTCAATATCGTAAAGGAGGCTGCCGAGGCCGCCGGTGTTACCAAGACAATAAGCCCGCATACCCTCCGCCACTCTTTCGCTACTCATCTTGTCGATGGTGGTGCAAATCTTCGTGCGGTACAAGAAATGTTGGGGCACGAGTCGATTATGACTACAGAGATCTACACTCACCTCGACAATGAGTATCTTAAGTCGACTCTTGTTGAGCATCATCCTTACAAGCCGGAGGAATAACAACATTTTTTTTATTGTGGAGGTGCTCTGAAAGCTAATATGTTGCGTGCGCAAGTGCAATAAAAGGTGATAAAAATGGGCGCGGTGCTTGCAACTTCCAAAAACAATTCCTAACTTTGCATCGCAATCGGGAGGTTTCCAGAGCGGTCAAATGGGACAGACTGTAAATCTGCTGCTTCGGCTT
>CAVILU010000345.1:0-2090 GCA_963643535.1 bacterium
CTTTACTACCATAACGTCAAGCATACTATCGACGTTACGACCGAGGTTGAACTTATCGGTTGGGCCGAGGGAGTCAAGGAAAGCGATATTCTGCTCTTGAAGGTTGCTGGCCTTTTCCATGACTCGGGTCAGATTCAAGTGGACAAGGGGCATGAGAATGTTAGCTGCGAATATGCCCAGCAAATCCTTCCGGAATATGGCTACTCTCAAGAAAAAATCGACACCATCAAGAGGATAATTATGGCTACGCAGCTGCCGCATACGCCCACGGATATCCTTGAGGCCGTCATTCAAGACTCTGACCTCGATTATCTTGGCCGTGCCGATTTCATTCCCGTGTCTAATCTTCTCTACAGAGAGATTGTTGAGCGTAATGGCTCCCAAATGACAATTAACCAGTGGAATAAGATTCAAATAAAGTTCATCTCAAGTCACCAATATTATACGAAGACGGCGCAAAGTCTTCGAGAAGTCAATAAGCAGAGCCAGATTGAGAGACTAAAAGAACTCGTTGACGAATGTGATAAAAATGGCGTCGAATAAATCATCTATGCGCCGACAAGGAAATAAAATGGATAAGCCCGAAAAGATATATATAAAGAACCGGAGAGCTACGTTCGATTACGAGATCATCGAGCGTTACACGGCTGGTATTCAACTCTACGGTACCGAGATCAAGTCTATCCGTGGCGGTCACGCATCATTGCCGGACTCCTTCTGCTATTTCAACAGAGGTGAGCTTTGGGTCAAGGGTATGCGCATCGCGGAGTACTTTTATGGTACATTTAATAATCATGCTCCGGAGAGAGACCGCAAACTTCTCCTTCAGCGAAAGGAGCTTAATAAACTTGAGCGCAAGACCAAGGAGAGTGGTTTGACCATTGTTCCCCTTGCTCTTTTTATTAATGATCGCGGATATGCCAAACTTGAAGTCGGTTTAGCTCGTGGTAAAAAGGAGTATGACAAGCGCGAGACTATCAAAGAGAAGGACGCGAAGAGGGATATAGACAGGGCTCACAAGCATTTCAGATAAAATGTCTATCAAGAGATTATCGCAACCTTTGCGCCCCCGCAAATTGTTGGTCATCGCTTTTGTAATCTTACTGGCGATCGCGTTTGTCTCGTTCCTGCTTGTCCGGAGATATGTCTACTCCCCGGTTCTGAGTCTCAAGGGCGATGTTGAGTATGTCTGCATTCCTACGGGTGCCGACTTCAACGACGTTCTCACGATTCTCTCTGCAGATGGACGCTTGGCGGATGCTGATGCTTTTTGCGTGATGTCGTCACTTATGAGTTATTCGTCCAGTGTCAAGCCCGGACGTTATAAGCTGACATCCAAACATACGGCCCGCTCCCTTGTCTCCGATTTGCGTGGAGGACGACAAACTCCTGTGCGGGTCACGTTTAATAATGTGAGGAGTATCGAGCAGTTGGCTGGTGCCGTCGCTCAATACGTTGAAGCGGATTCTTCTGCACTTCTATCAGCTATGTCTGATTCAGTGGTTTTGGCCGGTGCTGGTTTTGACAATATTTCTGCCCCTGCCCTTTTCTTGCCAGATACATATGACGTCTGGTGGACGATTTCACCTCAAGGATGGGTGGATAAAATGGCAAATGAGTATCGTAAGTTCTGGAATTCCGATAGGCTGAAAAAGGCCGACAGCTTAGGCTTAACGCCTGTTCAAGTGTCAACATTGGCCTCTATTGTTGAAGAAGAAAGCAATATCCTATCAGATCAGAAAATTATTGCGGGTCTCTATCTGAATAGGTTAAGGATTGGTATGCCACTTCAGGCGTGCCCTACAATAAAATACGCTCTTGGCGATTTCTCAATCAGGCGTATATCCTATCAAGATACCCAAGTCCCGTCGTCTTACAACACATACGTAAACCAAGGACTTCCGCCAGGCCCAATTCGCATCACTTCCAAGAGAGTGATCGATGCTGTGCTTAATCCTACTGAATCTAACTACTTATATATGTGCGCAAGGGCGGACGGCTCGGGACTTCATGATTTTTCGCGTACTCTTGCCGAGCATCAGCGTAACGCAAATAGGTACCATAGGCATTTGAATAATAAAAATATATAC
>CAVILU010000346.1:0-2082 GCA_963643535.1 bacterium
AACAGAGCCTTTAAATTATGTTGACGCAATTTGGGACTGTACAGAAATTATTCATAACGATAATGGCCTTTTTAGGTATAGGGGCTATATAGATGTTCAAAGTGGTCGTATCTATCAAATAACGGACACTGGGGATGCCGTTCCTTTTCGACAAGTTGTTAATGGACTGCCAGTACCGATTGCACAAAAAGACACAATCATCAGTATGCAATATCGTTTAAAACCGAATACAAACAGAACGCAATATGATAATTACAGAAATGTTTATATCCTCGAACTAACCTTAAAATATATAAATGGTGATAGTATTGTCTACCACACTACGACAGACGGCTATGGTGAGGAAATCACAAAAGGACGCCTTCACCGAAACGGAGGAGTTTTGACTCTTGAGAAAAATGAAAAATCGAGAGAGGTCTATGATGAGATTCTTTATACACTGACCTTCCCCAACGGAGACAGGTATGTTGGCTTTTTGGATCGTCGTCGTGATCTTCTTAAAGACGGCTGTGATTATTCTGGAGGACTATGGACTTCTTCTTTTGATGCCCTTATTCTAGACCCAATTCCATATTGGACAGGAACGCTTATCAAGGCTAATGGAGAACGGATAAAGTATACAGAGGGAAAATCAGAACAGGAAATAGCCGCAGAGGAGAATGCAAAAGAAGCAGAGCGTGTGGCAGAATACAAGGCCCGTTGCAAAAAGTATGGGAAAAAGTATGTTGATGCTGCTATATACAATCATACTCCAATAGTTGGAATGTCCGAGAAGTTACTGATAGAAGCCTTTCCCTTTTCCCTATTCTTGAGTGAAAGCTGGCCTACCTATAAAAAATACCGAATTGAGTATGGTAGTAGGACATATTATACTATATGGGTACGCAACGGCAAGGTTACTAACGTAACACGGCATAGGTGATAAGACCATGTGACATCAGTGTTCGGCTAATGTATGCACTACACTCAAAAAGCCCCGGCTGCAGATTGCAGTCGGGGCTTTTTGGGTCGTTATTACGATAGTCAACTAATTAGTCTTCCTGTGGACGATAGTTGTCGAGGAGGCTGGTGTTGAGGTTATATACGTACTTTTCGTTCTTCTCTACCTCTGCTTCAGCGAGGTTGAGGAATACCTGAGCGCTCTTAGCGAAGAGCTCGGGTGCACGGCTTGCATCGAGGGTGATGAGGTGTGCCATCATGGCGTTTGCCGTGATGTCGTAGAGGTGGCGTGATGCCAAATCTTGGAGTTCCTGATTCTGTGCGTCCTTGATGTAGTTCACGCAAGCCTCGAGCTTGTCGGCGAGAGCCTTGGCACGGTCAAAGAGCGGCTGCATTTCAGCGCTGACTGTCTCCTGCTCTATCTCGCGAATGATGTTGAGATAGGTGCCGTTGGTGATATAGCGTATAGCTGCTACAACCTGCAGCTGCGTGGTGCCCTCATAGATTGAAGTGATGCGCGCATCGCGATAGAGACGCTGGCAGGCATACTCCAGCATGAAGCCCGAACCTCCGTGAATCTGTATAGAGTCGTAGGAGTTCTGGTTGGCGTACTCGGAGTTGGTACCTTTGGCCAGCGGAGTGAAGGCATCTGCCATGCGAGAGTATTTCTTCTGTTCCTGACGTTCTTCGGGGGTGAGTTTGCGCTCACGAGCGATATCCTCAAGACACTTGTAGATGTCTACGTAGCGTGCGGTCATGTAGAGAAGTGAACGACCTGCATCGAGTTTGGCCTTCATATTGGCCAACATCTCATAGACGGCAGGGAACTTGATGATGGCTTGTCCGAACTGCTTGCGGTCCTTGGCATAGGCGAGGGCCTCGTTGTAGGCAGCCTGGCTGATGCCGACTGACTGTGCGGCGATGCCGAGACGGGCGCCGTTCATCAGTGCCATGACATACTTGATAAGTCCGAGCTTGCGGTCGCCACAAAGTTCTGCCTTTGCATTTTTGTAGACGAGTTCGCATGTAGGTGAGCCGTGGATACCGAGTTTATTCTCGATGCGGCGTACGCTTACACCACCCTGATTCTTGTCGTAGATGAACATGGAGAGTCCGCGTCCGTCCTTGGTGCCCTCTTCGGAG
>CAVILU010000347.1:0-2079 GCA_963643535.1 bacterium
ACGTACGACACCGGTGTACCAAACGTGAGTTGCGCCGAGAGCAACGATATTATCGAGAGCGGCATCGTTAATCTCGTTAAGTTTGCCGCAACCATTCTCGTTGATGGTTCCGTTTACCTTATTGGTGCCACGGGTGTTAGAATAGAGGCGTGGCAACAATTGGTAGATGATAGTCTTAGGCATTGGGGGTCTATTTTGGGAGGATTTTGTCTGTTGCGAACAGGCTATGAAGGTAGTGACCGGCAAAACGGCACCGGCTAATAAGAGAATTCTACGGATATTCAGAGAAAAACGTTTCATATCTATTCGCTCAGTTCAAAATCATTAATTTGCGGAATTGGAATCGCCTGTTGCCTTGGAGACGACAGCCTTACGCTTAGCAGGAGATTGCTTTTTAGAAGGTTGAGAAACGAAGCCACGATCCTTCATAAGGTACTCCATATTGGGCTTTGCGCCACGGAACTTAACATACTGCTCCATGAGGTCACCATCGCCGACTTCGCTAAGAGCATACTTACGGAAACGGGCAACGACATCCTTGTTGAATATATCGCCAGACTCCTTGAAAGCCGCAAAGGCATCGCACACAAGCATTTCGGCCCAATCGTAATCGTAGTAACCAGCAGAGTAGCCACCATCGAAGATATGGGCAAAATACGTGGTATGATAGCGAGGCTCAATTTCCTTTATGAGGCCAATTTGAGACAGAGTCTCTTTCTCGAAAGCATCGACATCCGGTACATTGTCCTTGTCGGAAAGCATATGCCAATGGAGGTCGAGCAAAGACGCTGCCAAATACTCAGTTGACGCAAAACCCTGATTAAAGAGCGAAGCGCGACGAATCTTCTCAAGAAGAGCATCAGGAATAACCTCACCTGTCTTATAATGGCGTGCGAAGGACTTGATGACAGTGGTATCAGCAGCCCATTTTTCATTAATCTGAGACGGCATTTCCACATAATCGCCAGGCACGTTACCAGCAGTACGCACATAATAACCTTTGGTGAAGAGCGTCTGGACTGCATGTCCAAATTCATGGAACATAGTCAAATACTCATCATACGTAAGGAGGTCGGGCTGTCCACTAGCCCCCTTGGTAAAGTTGCAGACAATAGAGACTTGGCCCTCAGAATGGGTCCCGTCGAAATTATCGAGAGGCTCACGGAAAGTAGTGCACCAAGCTCCGCCACCCTTCGAGGAACGCGGATGCCAATCGAAATAGACAACGCCGAGACTCTTGCCGTCGTTATCAATCATCTGCCAAACCTCATTATCGGAAGCATTATAAAGCGGAGCGTCCTCAACTTTCTTGAAAGAGACGCCATATAGCTTACCCATAGTTTTGAACATACCTTCGCGGACAGAATTGAGTTCAAAGTATTGGGAGATTTCAGCCTCATTTAGATCATATTGGGCTTTGCGCAACTTCTCGGCCCAATAAGCCCAGTCACAGCTCTCAACAGTAGTAGTCTTATCATACTTATAGGCGAACTCCTTAAGCTCCTGGAGTTCATTCTTAGCCTTTGCGAGAGCAGGAGCCCAGACCTTTGCAAGGAAAGTATCAACCACCTCGGGGGAGGCTGCCATATTCTCCTCAATTGCATAATGAGCATAGGTCTTGTAGCCAAGCATTTGAGCCTTCTCAATTCGGAGAGAAATCATTTGGCGGACGATATCACGATTATCATGTTCTCCACCGCGACGGCCACGTTGGCAATATGCCTCGTAAATAGCCTTTCGCAATTCATGACGCTCAGAATTTTGGAGGAAAGGCATAATAGAAGCGTTGTGGAGAGTGAAAACCCACTTGCCTTTCATACCAAGCTCCTTCGCCTTTTCTGCAGCCGCCTCAATCGCATTATCAGGGAGACCGGCAAGATCCGAAGCTGAGTCAATCACGAGTTTATAACTGTCATTGGTCTCGGCAAGAAGATTTGAGCCAAACTGATGAGAGAGGAGAGACAATTTAGAATTAATTTCCCTCAGACGATTCTTCTTCTCAGGAGAGAGAAGAGCACCTTCGCGGATAAAATCCTTATAATAGAGAGTCAGAACACGGAGCTGAACGCTATCGAGATT
>CAVILU010000348.1:0-2076 GCA_963643535.1 bacterium
GGGTAATGCAAACAGTTAACTATCTAAAATCAAAATCCCGATGAAAAATTCCAACCAATCTGAATGCAAACGTTTGTAAAAAAAAAACGATATTGATTAACTTCGCTATGTATATACCACAAATATCCCTACCTAACAATGCATCATCTAAAGTCTCTTATCCTCGCGGCGTCCCTCGTAGCTGCCGCACAGGCCAATGCGCAAGTCGTTGATGGCCGTGACTTCTCTATCGATGGTTTCGCCGCCTACGAAGGCGATGCCGGCACATCTTACTACCACGCTGGCGGCACCACTGGCGGTGAGGGTGGCAAGGTCGTCTTGGCCGACAATTTCTCTGAACTCCAGGCTTACCTCCAGGCAGAGGAACCATACATCGTCATTGTGACTCACGATATTACCACGGGCATCCCCGCCTACGTCGAGAGTCTCGAAGCTGGCCATCTTTGCGACAATCAGGATGGCTCGGAGGGCGTAGAGTCAACTTATGGCGAGCGAATTCTCATTGCCTCCAACAAGACGCTCATCGGTGTGGCCGACGAGGAAGGCAATGCGCCGCTCTTCTCGCGAATCACCTTCGTTATGCAGACCGTCAACAACATCATCATACGCAACTGCCGTTTCACGATGGTTGGCGTGCCCATCCTCAAGAAGGGAGAGAACAAGATTGTGGCTTTCCGCGACGGGCAGCAGGTTGAGGTCGGCGACCCCGATTGTGTCGGTATCCAGGCGGACAAGGAGAGCGTAAAGAATCCGTGGGGTGCGCATATCTGGGTGGACCACTGCGAGTTCTTCAATGGCAATGCGGCAAACAAGGATCGTTACGATGGTCTCTTGGATTGCAAGAACGACGTCAAGTGGGTAACTTTCAGCTACAATCTCTTCCATAACCATGACAAGAGCTGCCTCTTCGGCCCTGGCAACAGTGACGAGTACGACCGCAAGATCTCTTTCCACCACAATTTCTTCAACAACATCCAGGGCTCGCGCCTGCCAATGCAACGCTATGGTTTCATCCACTACTACAACAACTATATGCTTGGTTGCCAAGATGGCTACGCCCCGCGCAAAAACGCTGTAGGCTATGTCGAGGCCTGCTATTTCGAGAATACCAAGTCTCCTATCTTTATAGATAATGATGAATACAATGGCTTGAATATCAATACGTCTGCCGACTATGGCATAATTTATAAGAAATGCTTGAGGCTCATCGAGGGCTACACGAATATCGACGGCGCGAAGATCAGCAAGGAGTATACCCTCAAGACCTCCACTTGGAAGCCCACCGACGACGTTGAGGACTACAAAGTGAACAATCTCGACAAGACAGTGGATGTCCCAGGCATCTGTACCAAATATTCCGGAGCAGGCAAGATAGAGATTTGGCAATCCTATACCGACAATCTCCCCACGGCCTCCGACAAGGAAGAGCTCAACAAAGCTCTCGCCAATCCCGCCACAGGCTCCTCCTACGATGCCAACGGCAACAAGATGAAGCCCGGCAGCACGACGTCTCTCGGCAAAGTCCAGACATCCGCCGAGGCTGTTTCCTCCGACCTCTACAATCTCGCTGGCCAGCGCGTCTCCGCCTCCTCCAAAGGCCTTTGCGTAAGCCGCAATGTAATGTCCGACGGCTCGGTCCGCTCCGTCAAGTTTGTCAAGAAATAAAGGCAATCGCCCCATATGATCAAGGGACTTCGGCTTTCGATGCCGGAGTCCCTTCCCTTTTTCAATCACCTAATACCAACTCTCGTTTTTTGCTATATTTGCAACTATCGGTGAGTACTGCGAAATCTAAATTTGAGCGAAGCGAAAACCGCAGCAAACGCAACGAACATCTGAAATCCCAACTCCGTGCAAATCAGTGTAATCTGTGGACAAAAAACAATATGGAGACATTCAAAGAAATAATATCAAGCGACAAACTAATCCTTGTAGATTTCTTCGCCACATGGTGCCAACCATGCAAGATGATGCACCCCGTGCTTGAGCAAGTAAAAGAGAAACTCGGCGACAAGATCCGCATCATAAAGATAGATATAGATAAGAATCAGCAAGTTGCCGCACAATATCAGATAC
>CAVILU010000349.1:0-2074 GCA_963643535.1 bacterium
GTGCATGTCGGTCTGAATGACGACCTCTATGCTGCGTCTGAAGCCAACTACGTCAAATACATAGCTCAAGCAGCAAAGAATAATGGTTTTGCGCCAATCGTATTTGACGACGGTGTTTGTGGAGTCGACTCGTATGGCATATTTGACCGTAAGGGCACGCAAACCGTAACCGTCCGCAATCAGTATATACAATATTTTGTAGAGGGTGCCGGATGCAAATATGGTCCATCTAACACAAAGTAGTGACGTTCTCTGAGCATATAAACATAAACTAATGTCGCAGACGCAAGGCGGTGTTTTACTCCCCGCCTTGTGTCTTGTGTTTTAGTTCAATAATCTAACATTCAAAATATGGCAATATCGAATCCTGACAACGAGTCAAGACCGCTCATAATGATTTCAAACGATGATGGCGTCGAAGCCAATGGCATTAAAGTCTTGTCTGAAGTCGCTTTGCGATATGCTGACGTTATTATCGTGGCCCCAGATGGCCCAAATTCAGGCAAAAGCCATTCTTTTACCGTCATGGACGAACTCCGGGTGCGCCAAGTGTCTGGTTTTGGAGCTGCGACTTGCTATGCTGTGAAAGGAACTCCTGTAGATTGCGTAAAGCTTGGCTTCTATGGACTCGCTCCGCGTCGCCCGGACCTTATCCTTTCTGGCATTAATCATGGCAGCAATACATCCATTAGTGTCCATTACTCGGGAACTCTCGGTGTCGCTCGCGAGGCTGCTATGTTGCGTGTCCCTGGTATCGGATTCTCTTTCGCTAATTCTGATGAGAATGCCGATATGACGGAGCCCTGCAAAGTCGCCGATGCTCTCATAAGTGCCTTTTTTGCTGGCGAACTCAAAATCTCGGATTACCTCAGCGTAAACATTCCCCGTGGTAAGGTCGCCGGCATTCGTTTCGGACGCCTTGCTATGGGACGTTGGATAGAGCGCCCAACGCATTATCGCAATATCTTCGGCAAAGACCTTTATTGGCTCGATGGGCGGTTCGAGAACGACGACCTTGGTGACAAGGATACCGATGAAGGTATCATAGCTCAAGGTTGGGCCGCAATAACTCCTCTCCGTATTGATGTCACGGATTATGAGGCTCTTGAGAGTAATTCTGATTTCAAAATCAACCTTTAACGCTCAGCCTCAAGTCCTGCCAAGTGAAAATATTCGGATCGGCAGCTTTGAGGATTTCTCACGTATTTTGGAAAACAAAGTCTTCTTCAATGTCTATTGATAAAACATGGATTGGCATCATTGCCGGTCTAGTATTCCCGATAATAACATCTCTGCTCTTTTTCCGTTTCGCATATAACGGCATTCTCCCTTATTTTGAGTTCCTCAAGCAGATGACAGTTATTCACGGTATGGGTATGCTCGTCTCAGTGTCGTGTCTTCCCAACTTGGCTCTTTTCTTGGTTTTCGCAAATATCGACCGTCTTAAGGTGGCGCGCGGCCTTATGCTTTCGACGTTACTCTATGCGTTCATTATTGTAGTGTGCAAATTCGCAATCTAATCAATGAAGTACTATATTATCGCAGGCGAGCCTTCTGGTGACCTTCATGGCTCAAACCTCATGAAGTCACTTAAAGAGGTTGATCCTGATGCTCAATTTCGTTTCTGGGGTGGCGACCTCATGGCGGCTGTCGGTGGGACTCTCGTTTGCCACTATCGTGATACCGCCGTCATGGGTGTGTGGGATGTCCTTACCCATCTTGGTAAAATACGTAAGAATTTTAAAGTATGCCGCCAAGATATAGAGTCTCATCGTCCGGATGCCCTCATTCTTATAGACTACCCCGGCTTCAATTTGCCAATAGCAGAGTGGGCGCATGACCTCGGTATAAAAACTCTCTATTATATCTCGCCAAAAGTTTGGGCTTCAAAGGAGTATAGAATCAAGACTATGCGCAAGTGTATAGATCGCCTCTACTCGATTATGCCTTTTGAGCCAGCTTATTTTGAGAAACACGACCTGAAAAATGTCTTCTATTGCGGAAATCCTGTGATGGATGCGGTCTCCTCTTACCCTAATGTTGGTGAGTCAAAAGAGCAATTTAAGCAACGTTG
>CAVILU010000350.1:0-2056 GCA_963643535.1 bacterium
ATAGTATACTGGTCGAAGTTATTTAGCTTCGACTGGAATACGTCGCTCACAATGGGCAATATGCCAGTTATGTACGCAAGACTTATCGCTTCGGCTATGCCGCTATTTTTGAAGAGGCCGTTGAGAAAATCTGTATATTCGTCGATGATTTCTTTTTTTGCCATGGTGCGCACGATTGCGTCGTATTCGTCAATTATTATGACGAAGGTCTCGCGCTCTCCACTGACAGTGTAGGCTTTCCATATTGCGGTGGCCAATTTGTCTCCCTCTTCTATTCCTGCCGAAGGAAATGCCGAACGCATCTCGGCCGTGGTGCGGGCCTCAATGTCTTTCACCACTGTGACTTTGTCTGCCGTGAGGCTGAGCTCTGCCCCAAGGTCTATTTTTATTACGTTGGCTTTGTTGAGATGCGCATCCCAATCGGGTGTATGAGATATTTTCAGCCCCTCGAATATTTTGCGCGAGTCGCAACCTTTGGAGTAGAAAGATGATATCAAGTCGCCGGCCATGGTCTTGCCAAACCTGCGTGGACGGGATACGCATATGAACCTCTGCCGTCCGTCGTATAGTTTGTTGAGTTCCGACAGCAGCATGCTCTTGTCCACGTATATTTCGTCGTTCATATCGGAAATGAGCGATCTGTTGCTCGGGTTTACGTAGCGTCCCATATCTCTTTGTCTTTCTATTCTGTTCTTTGCAAATATACCCACTTTCCCCACAATGTCCACGCAAACGCTATTTTTGTCCACCTATCATAAGCCAATGCAACGTAAATTTGCCAACGTTAACGTAAAAACATCTAACAACCTCAAATAGCATATATGGCACGTAAATTAGCATACGCCGCCCTGGCAGCCATTGCGACCCTCGGTTTCGTCTCCTGCTCCGACGACGATCCCGAACCCGACTCCAACGGTGGCAACTCCGAAGGCGGCTCCGACGTCATCGACCCCTCCACCTTCAAAATTCCAACCTACGCCGACGATTATTCCTCAATCTCCGGTTGGGACTATCGCAGCCAGTGGAACCTCGCCAATGTCCACGACCCATCCGTCGTTTATTGGACCGATGGCTACTACTATATGTGGGGCACCGACGCATCCTATGGCAACGCCCACGAGGGCCACGGCCATTTTCAGGGTAAGCGCTCCAAGGATCTCGTAAATTGGGAATGGGTGCCTGGCATCTTCTTTGACCAGACCAAGCCCGCTTGGATCCTTGAGAAGGTCAACCAGTACCTCAAGCTCGCAGGCAAGGACCCTGTGACTGACTCCGACCTCTCGCTCGGCTGCTGGGCCCCCTGCGCCCGCAAGGTGACTGTAGACGGCCAGACTAAGATCCGCATGTACTACAGCATTGTCTTCGACGCCGATGCCAATCCTAAGACTGTCATTGGTGGCAATCAGGCTTGCCCGGCGCTCATAGGCGTTTGCGAGACTACCAATCCTAATAGCGGCAATTGGAACGACCTCGGTTTCGTGACTTGCTCGTCGTCCGATAAGGAATTCAACTCTTCTAACCTCGCGGCTACTAAGTGGGGCGGTTTCTACTACTACAATGCCATCGACCCCACCTATATCGTAACCCCCGAGGGCGAGCATTGGCTCATTCATGGCTCTTGGCACAGTGGTTTCTCTGCTCTCCAGGTCAATCCTTCCACGGGTATGCCACTCTCCGACACAACCGGCGCTCCATGGTGTGGCACCGAGGATAAACTCCACGACACCTTTGGTGTCCGCATCAGCACCCGCACCGCCTCCAGCCGTTGGCAGGGCAGCGAGGGCCCCGAGGTCGTCTACAAGGATGGTTATTACTACCTCTTCATGGCATACGATGGCCTCGATGTCCCCTACAACACTCGCGTCGTCCGCTCTGAGAATATCACCGGTCCCTACTACGATATCACTGGCTGCAACAACACCAATGGACGTGACGACTGCTATCCCATTGTCACCCATCCCTACAAGTTCCAGAAAGGCACTGGTTGGGTAGGCATCAGCCACTGCGCCATCTTTGCCAAGAAGGATGACCCCAGCACAAACGAGTGGTTCTATAT
>CAVILU010000351.1:0-2051 GCA_963643535.1 bacterium
GACAATCACGACACGCCCGCACATACCGATCTGCTCAAAATAAGCACGCAAGGCATCATATTGGGCATGCGAACGTGCAAAAATCACGTCCTTGCGGCTCTCGAAAATCTGACGGAGGATATCACTCTGCGGCATACTCTCGAACGCCATAACCTCGTCTGAGCAACGGATGCCCATCTCTGAGTCAATCTCGCTTTGCAGATCCTCTATTCCCCAATAAGACAAGACCTCGGAGACTGACACAAAACGCTGCCACGAGAAGAACTCGAAGCAATCAGCGAACTCCGACTTAGTCCACAGCAATGGGGCTCTCAAGCTGCGACGCGAAAAATAGACGTACTCGTGGGGGATGCCCAGCGGGGCGTGCTCATCGAGTATATCGTACGCTTGCTGCATAAGGAACCCGTCTCGCGAAAGGAAGAAAACCTTGTCGGGTGCAATATCTTTCACCCTCTCTCGGAGCCAGCGGGAGAAACCGAGGAGGAATGGGCCGAAAGTTGTTTGGCCAAAATGGGTATATGGAGAGCTTGTATTGCCTGTGGACATAGTGAATTATTATATAGAGTGCTTTTTCGATACGCAAATGTGCTGCTTTTTCTCGAAAACGCCAAAGACACCCCCCGATGCCATCCAATTTGCTATATTTGCAGAACGCAAACAATTGGAGGTCCGCAACAATTGACAATTGGCGGAACTGGACTATTGAACACTCGCAACTGCGAACTAACGAGAACTGTTAACTGTTACTTGTTAACTGTTAACTGAAAAGAGCTGATATGAAATTCCCTATAGGCATTCAGTCATTTGAGAATATAATCTCGGACGGATACGTGTACGTCGACAAGACTGCGTTTGTATATTCCCTAACCCACGAGGGCAAGGTCTATTTTCTGAGTCGCCCTCGGCGGTTCGGGAAGAGTTTGCTTATTTCCACTCTTGAGAATTATTATCTGGGCAAGAAGGAACTGTTCAAGGGTCTTGCCATTGAGAAGCTTGAGACGGAATGGAAGACGTATCCTGTTTTCCGTATTGACTTTAGTACTGGCGTTTTCAGCAAGGCGCACGTACTTGAGGATTCTATTAATATGAATCTAAGCAAATGGGAAGCAGAGTATGGGCTAGAGAAATGCTCTGACGACTTTGGCCTCCGCCTAAAGAACATACTGACGGCCGCTCACGCAAAAACGGGAATGCGTTGCGTTGTCCTCGTGGACGAGTATGACAAGCCTATGCTCGATGTTCTCGACTCGAATCTGTTTACCGAGCGAGAGGGCGAGAGGGTGGCCCTTGATGAATACAACCGAGAGATACTCAAATCACTTTATTCCGCATTCAAGGGAGCTGACACCGATCTCCAGTTCGTGTTCCTCACTGGAGTGACCAAGTTTTCGCAAATAAGCGTCTTCAGCGGATTTAACCAGCCGGAGGATATCAGCATGGGCGTGCAGTACGATACTCTTTGCGGCATCACAGAAGAGGAGATTGACAAATACTTCGCGGAGCGTATCGCTCTTATTGCGGAATCAGAAGGCACTACAAAGGAAGAAATTCGCAATATTCTTCGTAAAAGGTTCGATGGTTACCATTTTAGCCGTCGCATAAAGGGCGTCTACAACCCATTCAGTTTACTGAACATCTTCAAAAAGTGCGAAATAGCCGACTATTGGGCACAATCTGGCACACCGGAGTACCTCGTTCGCCTGCTTGCGCATTTCAACGAGAGCATTGATGATATTACTGGCAAATATTACGACCGCTCGCAGTTTATCGACTACCGCGCCGACAACGAAAGGCCGCTACCCATGATTTATCAAAGCGGATATCTGACAATCAAAGACTATGATCGCGAAAGCGAAGGCTACTTACTAGACTTCCCTAATGACGAGGTCCGGCGCAGTTTCCTAACTCTCTTGGCGAATAACTACCTAAAGAGTGATGAACAGATTGAAAGCTGGCTTATCAGATCAACCAACAATCTCAAGAGAGGTGAGTTAGATCTATTCCGCACAAACCTTACAGCCTTCCTCGCCAGCGTACCCTACACAGTCCGA